>JAFYYJ010000103.1 GCA_017557605.1 Salinivirgaceae bacterium | reverse complement strand
TCCGATTGGGAAGGGCCTGTAATTCGTTTTTCTATATGAAATTGCACAGCCCTTCCTTATCCGCAGACGACCACGACCACGACTAAAGAAATGACTATGTTGACCAAATTTTTCATCCAAAAATTCTAAACGGCGGCAAATATATAATTTTTTTATATGGTAATGGTTTATGACTGATTTTTATATGGATTTTGAAACAAATAGGGTTTCTGTAAAAATTTTTGACATACAAAAAAAGCCCCGGCATCGCGCCGAGGCTTTTTACGGTAATCCGAACGTTATCAATCATTTGTAAACTTAAACACAAAGTCGGTGAGCGTGCAGAGTGATTTCTCTTTTGTGTCAGACGAGAATTTAAAGTAAATGGCGTGTTTGCCGCTCATCTCCGATAGTTTCGGCAGGTTAGCTTTCAGTTCGGTTGCGGTTTGCGGCATGTTCGCCTTGAGCGCGATGCTACCCAGTTCAACACCACCGCGCGACTCCCACGGATTGTCGGCCATAATGGTGATGGTGCCGTCCAAGCCTTCAGGAATAAGCGTCAAGCAGAGTTCGAGGCTGCGGCCTTGTGAGGCGCTGAAATTGAAATATTTGTATCCCACAATCGAACCGTCGGTATTGTTGACTACGAAATTGGTGTTGTTGCGGATGTCGTAAGGTGCCTCGAACTTATCGCTGTCGCCGTAGCTGGCGGCAACATACGAGCCGAAGAATGTGTTTTTCGGCCAGTTGTGAATGGCCTTTTTCGGCCCAGTGTACCAGCAAGCGATGCCGGCAGAGTGGC
Organism: Salinivirgaceae bacterium; assembly: GCA_017557605.1. Lineage (GTDB taxonomy): Bacteria > Bacteroidota > Bacteroidia > Bacteroidales > SZUA-534 > RUG13583. Next base: position 41,143 of record JAFYYJ010000103.1, on the reverse strand, counting down.
GCTCCAGTGGGTTGAGGCCGTTGAGCGCGAAACCTTCCGATGTATACTCGCCTTCGCTGATTTCAACTTTGCCGCCCTTGCCTTCCTCAACCTTGACGGTGATGGGCGCAACCATTGCCTGGCGGGCGTATTCGTCGAGACCAGTCTGGCGGTGGTAGAATACGTACCATTGTCCGTTAATCTCGCAGATGCTGCCGTGTGTGTTTCCGTCGATGGTGGCCGATGCGATGGTGTCGCCTTGCTCATTCACCTCACGGCCGCGGCCGTCGATGATAGTGCCGCCGTAGGTCCAAGGACCAAGCGGATTATCGCCGTAAGCGTAGGCTAAAGTGTAGTTCGACAGTGGAAGACCGAACTCGCCTTCTTTCGAGAATCGGCTGTATATGAACACATATTTGTCTTTGATTTTGCGGATTGACGATGCCTCGAAGAAGCTGAAAACGCCTTCCTGCATACGTCCCGAAACCATATCCTTGACAATCTCCGTTCCAGGTTTCACAGAGGCCATTGTTGCGGGGTCGAGTTCGGCGGCAAACGAGCGGTTGAAGCCCCAGTAGCCGTAAATCTTGCCGTCGTCATCAACAAACACTGCAGGGTCGAACTCCAGAATACCGTCAGTCCGGTTCGGGTTGTCTTTGCTCCAGTTGCAAACCTCAAATGGTCCGTCGGGTCGGGAACTTTTGCACACCATTCCGTTGCGGCTCCCTGCCTGGTTGTTGGGGTAAAGATAATATGTTTTTGAGCCGTCGGCGTTGGTCACAAGCGTAACGTCGGGTGCGAAAAGCACGTCGGCAACGCTATCGGGGCGAAGAAGCTCACCGTTGGCGTTCTTGTTGACGCTGAAAATCTCGCCGTCGTAGCGCCAATGCATAAGGTCGTTGACGGATGCCGACCAAACCACAAGCTCCCGGCCGCAGTAATCGGTGATGCGGCTGTCGTGCGAGCCGTAGATGTAAACGCGCTGCTGTCCCGGATTGTCGGGGTCCTCAAACACGTAAGGCTCGCCGTCGGGGATATGCTCCCAGAGCGGAAGGAAAGGATTGCCGGGCGTTGTGAGCTCCGGCTCTGCAGTTACGGCCGAGTTGCCGCACGATGCGCATACAGCGGCACCGCAAACGGTCATCAAACCTAAAAGGCTGTTACGTAGTGTGTTGTGTTTCATCTTTATAGATATTTTAAGTTGCTTTTTTTGAAATTGGTTGGCAATTTAATGTTTTTTAAATGTTGCCAAATGCAAAAACGCTCAAAAAAGTAATAAATACTCTTTATGAAGAGGTTGTCAGCATGTCTTTAAAACCTACAATCTGTCGTTTGCGAGTCAACTTTTTATCAAAATTCAAAAAAAATTGAAAAATTGCTGAAAGTCTTTTACTTTCGCCGTTCGAAAAATTGATTCGTTAAAAGCGGTAAAAGTTTAATTAAAAACAAAATAAAATGGCACAAATGAATTTTGGCGGTGTTATCGAGAATGTGATGACCCGCGAAGAGTTTCCATTGGAAAAAGCACGTGAAATATTAAAGAACGAGACCATTGCCGTTATCGGTTATGGCGTTCAGGGTCCTGGCCAGTCGCTTAACCTGCGCGACAACGGCTTCAACGTTATCGTTGGCCAACGCGAGGGCAAAACTTATGATAAGGCTGTTGCCGACGGTTGGATTCCGGGCAAGACTCTCTTCTCGATTGAAGAGGCTGCTGAACGTGGCACAATCGTAATGTGCCTGTTGTCAGACGCTGCTGTAATGTCTGTTTGGCCGTCACTTCAGAAACACCTGAAACCGGGTAACGCTCTCTATTTCTCGCATGGTTTCGCTATCACCTGGAACGACCGCACAGGTGTTGTTCCTGCAAAAGACATCGACGTTATCATGGTTGCACCGAAGGGTTCGGGTACTTCGCTTCGTACAATGTTCCTTGAGGGTCGCGGCTTGAACTCGTCATACGCTGTTTACCAAGACGCTACCGGTCGTGCAATGGACCGCACTTTGGCTCTTGGCATAGGCATCGGCTCGGGTTATCTGTTCGAGACAACATTCCAACGTGAGGCCACTTCTGACCTTACTGGTGAGCGCGGCTCACTTATGGGAGCTATCCAAGGTTTGCTGCTGGCTCAATACGAGGTTTTGCGTGAGCACGGACACACTCCGTCAGAGGCTTTCAACGAGACTGTTGAGGAGCTGACACAATCGCTTATGCCGTTGTTCGCAAAGAACGGTATGGATTGGATGTACGCAAACTGCTCGACAACCGCACAGCGCGGCGCTCTTGACTGGTTCCCGCGTTTCCACGATGCTGTTAAACCCGTTCTTGAGTGGCTTTATCTGTCAGTTAAGACTGGCAACGAGGCTCAAATCTCTATCGACAGCAACTCGAAACCTGACTACCGCGTTGGTCTTGAGAAAGAGCTGAAAGCACTTCGCGAAAGCGAGATGTGGCAGACAGCCGTTACCGTTCGCAAACTGCGTCCGGAGAACAACTAAGAGAATAAGCTTTCATAGCAGTAAGTTTTAATTTGTTGACAAAGCCGTTTCCGAAAGGAGCGGCTTTCTTTTATTTTTATACTTTTGGCGAAAAACATACTAATGGCTGATTTGCGGACAATAAAGGCTCCTATTCAAGCAGAAATTGATGAGTTTCAGGGATATTTCCAGAAATACCTGAAAAGCGACACCCGTCTGCTCGACCTTATTATGTTTTATCTGCTCAAGCAGAAAGGAAAGCAGATACGCCCGATGTTGGTTTTCCTTACGGCTAAACTCTACGACAAAATAACGGAGCACACATTCCGTGCCGCAGCCCTAATCGAACTGATGCACACCGCGTCGCTTGTCCATGACGATGTTGTTGACGAGTCGGATAAAAGACGTGGTTTCTGGTCGATAAACGCTATTTGGAAGAACAAAGTGGCGGTTTTGGCCGGTGATTTTCTGCTGGCTAAAGGTCTGCAGCTTGCCAATGAGAGTCACGAGTATCGGCTGCTTGATATCATTTCAAAAGCTGTTGGGGAGATGAGCGAAGGAGAACTTCTGCAAATTGAGAAAGCTCGGCATCTTAACATCAACGAGCAGACCTATTACGAGGTTATAAAGAAGAAAACAGCTGCGCTTATGGTGGCTTGCACCGTAGCCGGAGCTGTTTCAGCGGGGGTCAATGACACCGATGTGGAACTGATGCGGCAGTTGGGCGAGAACATCGGCATTGCTTTCCAGATACGTGATGATTTGTTTGATTATGAGGTTAACGGCATTTTCGGCAAGCCCGCCGGGAACGACCTTCGGGAACGGAAAATAACCTTGCCGCTTATCTATGCACTGCACAACTGTCCGGCATCCGACAGGCGGTGGGCCATAAAAACACTTCGCAAAAAAGAAAAAACCGATGACGATATAGCCCAACTGATGCAATTTGTACGCGAAAGAGGCGGACTGGAGTACGCCGAAAAGGCAATGTTGGGCTTCGCCGAAAAGTGTAAGGATATTCTGAATAAAACGCCTGACAACGAGGCACATAAATCGTTGTCGGACTTGATTGACTATACCGTTTCACGCAAAAAATGATTGACAATGGCGGCAAAACAAAAATTCGGAACCACTTTATATTTAGTGATAGCAATATTGATTGGCTGGATATTGGCGGTCTGGCTTTTCAAAAACAATTTTGCGGTGCAATTGCTTATATCGCTGTTGATAGCATGCGGCATTTATATTCTGTTTATTATTCAGAAGAAAAAATGGGACAAGGCGGTTGAGGAGCAGGCCGATTTTTACAACCTGAAAACCAGCCTGCAACAAAGCTCGCTCGACCCGCATTTTCTGTTCAACGCGCTCAATTCGGTGTCGTTCTCCATTCACAAAGACAGTCGTGAAGATGCCGCTTCAAACCTGAGCACTTTTTCAAAATTCATGCGGATATCGCTCAACAACATCGACAATTTCGGCCACGATTTAAACGAAGAGCTGGAGTTCATTAAAAATTATCTGATACTTGAAAAATTTCGATTCAAAGAGCAGTTTGACTATTCGATAAAAGTGCAGCCATACGTGAACGACATGAACAACCTGCCAGTTTTCAGCGCATTCTGCTTTGTGGAAAATGCCCTGAAGAAAGGTGTTATGACCAAGCAGGGCGGAGGAATGATAGAGATTGAAGTGGATGAGAATCCTGCCGAAAAAGAGCTGATAATCAGCATTTCGGACAATGGTTCGTTCCGCGATTTAACCAAAAAAGAAAACTTCACGCACAATATTATGGTTGTCAACGCGCTGATTGACAGACTGAACTCAGCAAATCAGCGGAAGATTAAAATTGACTATTCCGCTAACAAAAATAAATCCGGTGAGGCCGAAGGCTGCAGGGTGGAGATGCGGATACCGACCGATATCAGCTATAAGCTGATGCCCGCAACTATCTGACAACCGGTGATATAACCTGACGGCCAATACGGCATTTCAGACATTGTTTTTTATGGCAATAGCAGTTGGCCAATTGAATGAGAGCCTGGCTCTCGAGCGCACATTTTGCCTTAATTCCAAACTTTTCCCATTGACTGATAATGGTATTTTTCTCGTCGGGCACATCTTCGAGCCACTGCATTGCACGGGCAATTAGTTCGGGCTTGCCGATGTTTTTGCCGTAGTGGAACATAAATGGCACAAAAGCGTTGATAACAAGCAGATTGAGCGATGAATCGCCCAAATTTTTGTCTTTCCGAGCCGATGTTTTTTCAAAAACATAGTGCGTGAGCCAATATTCGGAAACGCTGGTTGAGAAAAGCCGTTTCACATCGTCAACCGTTTGGCACTCAACCATTTTAGACAACAATGCCGACGATTTGCTGATGAGCGACGCCAACTGCGCTATGCGGACTGTCGGCAGATTGCCCGGACGCATCCGTGCAAACTTCCAAACATGGCTCTCGATAGGCTCCAACTTGTATTTGGTTTTCAGATGATTATACTCGCGCACAAGCAACTGCGTGTAATCGTCGGCGGGTTCAGCTGGCAACAATCCGGCTTGACCGAAGAGCAACGCTTCAACTTGCGTGAGACTATTCTTATGGTGGGCAATAACGTTGAGCGGCAGTGACTGCGCAAGCATCAGGAACGGCTGCGAGTTTGTCTTGAAGCCAAACGATTGTGCCACGGTGTAGTAGAACGACTCTTCCCAATTGTTCTGCGTGAGCCGCAAGTTTTCGACAATGGTGGTTGTCTTGCATTCAAGCCGTTCAACAGCTAGCGACTCGTACCACTGTTGCATCACAAACGGGTCGATGCCGGCAATGTATGACTGGCACGGCAGCCAACGGTCGGTGGTCATCAGGAACTGATATCGCTCAAGCATATCGTCGGGGCAGCGGATTTCGACGGCGGGTATCAGGCGGCCGTTTTGGTCGCGGATTTCGGCATCGTTCTGCCCCACAACATGCAGAATCACATTGTTATAATGGTCGTCGGTATGGTGGCGGTGCCGCAGCCAATCTGACGAACGCAGATGAATTTCGACATTTCCCGCCCAAACGGTATCGCCAATACGGATGCGGGCGTTGAAAAAATCGGGGCCTTGGTCGCGGTTGTGCAGACCAGGGTTCAACACCTCAATCGTACTGCCCGAATAGCACTCAGTGAGCGGCGTTGAATACAGCCCGTTTTTCCAAAGGAAATGAAGAAAATCTTCGGTCATTGTAGAGTTGTAAGTTTTTGAATTCTTGTTGTTGCAAGATAAACAAACTTTATCACTCTACCATCGGCCCCAAATTATTGTTTCGGCGGATAATCGACATTGAAGTGCAGACCGCGGCTCTCTTTGCGTTCAATAGCCTGACGGGTAACCAAATAGCCCACATTAATCATATTACGCAGCTCGCAAATCTCTTTGGTGGCTTTCACGCGTTTGAAAAGGTCTTCGGTCTCTTCGTAGAGCAAGTCCAGACGAGTCCAGGCGCGTTTCAAGCGCAGGTTGCTGCGGACAATGCCCACGTAGGTGCTCATAATCTGTCCCACTTCGCGGATGTCCTGCGCAATGAGCACGCGCTCCTCATTGGTCATCGTGCCTTCATCGTTCCACTCTGGTACACGCTCGTTGAACGAGTATTCGTCGATATGCTGCAAACTGTGTTTCGCGGCAGCGTCAGCATAAACAACAGCTTCAATCAACGAGTTGGAAGCCAAACGGTTACCGCCGTGCAGACCCGTGCAAGAGCACTCGCCCACGGCATAGAGCCGCTTGATGCTCGAGCATGCGTTCAAATCGACCTTGATGCCGCCGCACATATAGTGGGCGCAAGGCGCAACAGGAATATATTGTTTTGTAATGTCGATACCGATGCTAAGACACTTCGCGTAGATGTTCGGGAAGTGGTGTTTGGTTTCCTCGGGGTCTTTGTGTGTGACGTCAAGGCAGACGTGGTCGAGACCGTGGATTTTCATCTCCTTGTCGATGGCGCGGGCTACAATGTCGCGCGGCGCAAGACTCAGCCGCTCATCGTACTTGTGCATAAACTCCTCGCCGTTCGGCAAACGCAGAATGCCGCCGTAGCCGCGCATAGCCTCTGTGATAAGGTAGGCAGGGTGCGTTTCGCCAGGGTGGAAAAGCGCCGTCGGGTGGAACTGCACAAACTCCATATCCTGTACGGTTCCTTTTGCGCGATAAACCATAGCAATGCCGTCGCCAGTGGCGATGTTGGGATTGGTGGTGGTAGCGTAGATGGAACCGATGCCGCCCGTGGCCATCAACGTCACGCGTGACAGATATGTATCGATTTTGTTGGTTTCAGGATTCAGAATATATGCTCCGAAGCACTCAATATCAGGGGTGCGGCGCGTTACCTCAACGCCCAAGTGGTGCTGCGTGATAATCTCCACAGCAAAGTGATTTTCAAAAATATCGATGTTCGGATTGTGGCGGACGGCCTCCATCAGACCTCGCTGAATCTCGGCGCCCGTGTCATCGGCGTGGTGAAGAATTCGGAATTCAGAGTGTCCGCCCTCGCGATGAAGGTCGAACTCACCGCTATCAGTGCGGTCGAAATTGACGCCCCACTTCACCAGTTCGGCAATCTGCGACGGCGCGTTACGGACAACCTGCTCCACGGCCTTGCGGTCGCTCAGGAAGTCGCCGGCAATCATTGTGTCTTCTATGTGCTTGTCGAAATCATCGACCTTGAGATTGGTAACCGAAGCAATGCCGCCTTGTGCTTTGGCCGTGTTGGCCTCTTCGAGTGTTGTTTTGCAGACGATGGCCACGCGGCCCTTGCCCGAATTGGCCACTTTGAGCGCGTAGCTCATTCCCGCCACGCCAGAGCCAATTACCAGAAAATCATATTTTCTTATCACTGTCTGTGGTTTTAAAAACGGGGCAAAAATAGAGAATTTAGATAAAAAAAACGCCCTCAGTTAGGAGCCGAGGGCTATTAAAATAGGGGTAAAGTTTCTTTTAGGGTTTCCAGTTGTATCTGTTATTCCTGTTTCGATGGCCAAAAGTACACCCGAATCATAAAACAGTAATAGCAAATCCACATTCGGCGCTTATGGATTCAAATTCGGTGTGGAAAAAGAATAATTCGGAACAGACTCTTTTTGCGTGCAAGAGTTTTGACATTCTTCGCAAGCTAAATCGTCAAAGCGTTGTCGCCTTTGATTAGCTTGTAAATGTCCATGGCGTAGAGGTCGGTCATGCCGGAGATGAAATCGAGAATCTGGCGGCATTTGTCATAGGTTGTCTCGGCCTCTGTTTTGTACTGCTCGGGTATCAGCTGTAGCAGCTTGCGCGAGTAGTTCGATTTTGGCGACATTGCAGCCTGCAAAAACTCCTCGACAAGTGTTTTCAGCACGTTGTAGCCCGTAATCTCAACCTTTACAACCGAGCGGTTGTTATAAATCTTCTTAACCGACAAATCGCTACTCTCCTCATATTCGGTCTCGATTTTCTCGGGCAGATTTTTTACAAGCGAGCCTTTGAACGTGCCGTTCATTATGGCGTCTAAGTTATTGATAAACACCTCCGAAGTGCGGATTGTAAGATGATTGATAGCCGAAGCCCGCAGGAAAGCCACAAGCTCGTTGTTGTCGGTAACCACATCGGCTATCTCGTTCAGTTTGTTATGGAAAATCTCAAGGTTTTTCCCGTCGAAGAAGCTGGAGAGGCGGGCGCGAGTCTCGTCAAACGACAGGATGCCCAGCTTGTGAGCGTCTTCAATATCCATTATCATATAGGCGATGTCGTCGGCGGCCTCCATAAGATAGGCCAGCGGATTGCGGGCGTAAATGCCCTTTTCGGCATCGATGCAGGTAAGGCCGGTTTCGTTGGCAATGTCGACAAACGCCTCTTTCTCGCTCTGGAAGAATCCGTATTTGCCTTTTTTGGTGCGCTGGGTTGAGGCGAAAGGATATTTTATCATGGCCGACAGACTTGCGTATGTAAGCGACATTCCGCCCATGCGCCGTCCTTTGAACTGATGTGTGAGAAGACGCAACAGATTGGCGTTTCCCTCAAAATTTGTCAGGTCGAGCCATTCAGCCTCAGACATTTCCGATTGAAGGCTGCGGCCGCTGCCGTTCTCAAAAAAGTTCGATATGGCGCTTTCGCCCGAGTGTCCGAACGGCGGGTTGCCAAGGTCGTGAGCCAGTCCGGCCACCGACACAATTGTTCCCAACTCACTTATCAGCGGATTGACGGGCTGGCCTGTTTTCAAAATATGGGTTGAGACAATGTTTCCCAACGAGCGCCCAATGCTGGCCACTTCAAGGCTGTGAGTCAAGCGGTTATGGACAAAAACGCTACCCGGCAGAGGAAAAACCTGTGTTTTGTTCTGCATGCGGCGGAAGGGCGAGCAGAAGATAAGGCGGTCGTAGTCACGCTGAAAATTGGTGCGTATTATCTCCAAATCGGCTGTCGGCTGATTGGCCTCGCGCCCGAAGCGGCGTGTCGATAGCAGTTTGCTCCATTCCATTATTTCTTCTCAAAATCAAGTTCCGATTGAAGCGTTTTACGCTCAAACAGAAGCATCCATATCATTCCGCAGGTTATGGCGGCGTCGGCCAGGTTGAATATCGGGCGGAAGAAGATGAACTCCTCTGATGCCTTTATTGGCGACCATGCCGGCCAGTGGCCTTGTATTATCGGAAAGTAGAACATATCGACCACGCGCCCTTGCAGAAAGCTCGAGTAACCGTGGCCAAAGGCTGTAAAGCCTGCAATGTTGTGATAGCTTGGCTCAAATATCAGTCCGTAGAACATGCAGTCGAAGATGTTGCCTGCCGCTCCGGCCGTTATAAGTGTGATGCAAACAAAGTAACCCATTGGCACTGTGCGCGATGTAAGCTTCCAGATGTAATAGCCGAGCAGCGCCACAGCCACAATGCGGAAGATGCTAAGAATGTATTTTCCGGCTTTCCCGAAAAACTCCATTCCGAAGGCCATGCCGTTGTTTTCGGTGAAAAGGATATTGCACCAGTTGCCCAAAACCGAAATCTCCTCACCAAGCATCATGTGGGTTTTCACCCAAATCTTGATTATCTGGTCGGCAACCAGAATCAGAACAATCAGCAGTATGGCAAGTTTTCCTTTACTCATTTGCATTTTATTGAAAAACAGCCACATCTGTCGGTCGCAAATGTGGCTGCATGTTTTTCTGAAACTTATTTCTTGTTGTTTTTGGCCTCAACGCTCAGTGTGGCGTGCGGCACGGCGCGCAGGCGTTCTTTCGGTATCAGCTGGCCTGTCTCACGGCAGATGCCATAGGTCTTGTTCTCGATGCGGACAAGCGCGGCTTTCAGGTGCTGGATGAATTTTTCCTGATGTTGCGCCAACCGGCCGGTCTCCTCACGCGACAGTACGCTTGCGCCTTCTTCCAAAACCTTGAAGGTGGGCGATGTGTCGAGAGTGTCGTTTCCGTCGGCATGTGCAAGTGTCTGGCAAAGAGTTTCATACTCCTCTTGCGCTTTGGCCAGCTTCTCCAAAATAATCTGTTTGAACTCCGCGAGTTCCTCGTCGGAATATCTTACTTTCGGTTGTTCTTCGCTCATAGTGGTAATATTTTAGTGGACTGTAAAAGTACAGGTTTTGATATGTGTTGATTGAAACCGAAATTGATTTTTACAACATAATTATTAACAAGAAGGATTTTAATTGAATAGCTGACTGACAATTTTATATTCTTTTTTCGCTATCTTGCAACCGAATAACAACGAACAGAGATGACTACCGCTGGTATGAATATTCTTGCATCAAGCATTAAACCCATTGCCGCCAAATATGGAGTGAGCAGGGTGAAATTGTTTGGCTCGCGTGCGCGTGGCGACAACAAACCACAAAGCGACTACGATTTTCTGATTAGCCGCGGGCGGATGCGTTCGCTGTTGCAGTATTCGGCTTTTGTAGCGGAACTTGAATCGGTGCTTGGCACCCATGTCGATGTCATTACCGACACCTCCGATGACAAACAACTTATTAGCACGGCCGAAGCCGAAGGAGTGGAGATATATGGAAACAAGTGAACGCGACCAGCTGATAACAAGCAAGATAATGCGATACTGCGATGAGATAGCGCAGACGCATAAGAGTTTTGAAACAAATAAAGATTTGTTTTTCGACAAGGAAAACGGATTTATCTACCGCAATTCAATTTCGATGCCCATTTTGCAAATAGGCGAACTTGTGAAAAACCTTTCTGATGATTTCAAAACCGAACACGTTGGTGTTCCTTGGCGCGACATTGGCCGAATGAGAGATTTGTTCGCTCATCGTTATGGCACAATCGATTATGAAATGACATGGAACACATCGATAGAAGATGTGCCGGAATTGAGAAAGTATCTTGCAAATACAATGCAATAAAAACGCCGAAGGTGTGATATAGCACAGGCCGGGGTGTAAACCCCGGACAATGTATGACAATAAACGTCATTCCGATGCATCCCGATAACTATCGGGACGGAATCTTCTCCATTTGGCAGGGATGCTGAAATAAATTCAGCATGACAAAACCATGTCATTCCGATGAAAATCGGAATCTTTGCCTTTTTGCAGAGATGCCGAATCAAGTTCGGCATGACTGTCATTGTCATTCTGACGGAAGTCAGAATCTTTTCATTATTGCAGAGATGCCGTCCCGATAGCTATCGAATCAAGTTCGGCATGACTTTTCAATCCTTCAATCCCTCAATCCTTCAATCCTTCAATCATTAAAAAAGGCCTCAACTTCACAGCTGTAGCCTTTTCACATGAAAAAAGAATTAAGTGTTTCATTTTGGCTTTGAGCTTTCGCCCAAAACGGTTTCTATTGTTTCTTCATCAATTCTTCCAGCATCTTCTCCATTTTCTCCATCCTGGCCTTCATCTCATCATTTTCTTTCTGCTGTTTTTCTATAATGGTTTGCTGCTCTTTGATTGCCTCAATCAGTAATGGTGTAATTTCGCCGTATCTTACTGATTTATAACCGTCCTCGCCAGTCTCAACAGCCTCGGGCAGAACAGCCTCAAGTTCTTGTGCGATAACGCCCACGTGGGTGTTGTTATCAAAATTCATTTGTGGGAACTCCGCAACGCGCCAGTTGTAGGTTACTCCGTTGAGCGCAAGCACTTTATCCAACGCTCGTTCAAGAGGTTTTATGTTGGTTTTCAGGCGTTGGTCAGAACTGATAGATGGCTGACTGCGCAAATATATATTTTGCCAACGGCCATTGGTTGCGTCTACTCCCAAATTGTATGTGTTAGCCATTGGTATTACATTTCCTCCGAACGCCGTATGACCATCTGTATATACTACCATGGCGTTTTTTCTGCGATAGTTATAATCCCCATTTCCAATAATAAACAATCCATTAGTAGCAGTAGTATCATTACACTTTCCTATAACTGTTTGATATGGCTGGTTAGCTATTGTATAATATCCCATGGCTGTGGAATATATACGAGAAGCCGTTGTCTCACCTCCCATGGCTGTGGAATTTTGACCGGAAGCCTTTGTCTTATATCCCATGGCTGTGGAGATATAGCCAGAAGCCGTTGTCCGACATCCCATGGCTGTGGAGAAATCGCCAGAAGCCGTTGTCCAATCTCCCATGGCTGTGGAGCTACCGCCAGAAGCCGTTGTCCAATATCCCATGGCAGTGGAGCCACTGCCAGAAGCCGTTGTCTTATATCCCATGGCTGTGGAATACCGACTTGAAGCCTTTGTCTGATATCCTATGGCTGTGGAATACCAACCAGAAGCCTTTGTCTGATATCCTATGGCTGTGGAATACCAACTTGAAGCCGTATCTTGATAACCTAAAGCAACCGAAAATTGCCCAGAGGCCAAATTACCAACACCTATAGCAAAGGCGCCTCTTGCTGTTGCTTTGGTTCCAGCTCCAATGGCAAAAGCATAATCGGCTGTTGCTGTGGCCGAAGGCAAAGGATTACCAGCCGAATCCTGCCCAACACTGCCAAAAGCAAAACTGCTCATTCCGCTTGCGTAGGCATCCGCACCAATGGCATAGCTACCTGCACCAATGGCTTTTGCATTGTTACCAAAAGCGTAGGCATTGTTTTTGTCAGCATTAGCATTTTTTCCAATGGCTGTTGTATAGTCACCTTTGGCGCGTGATTGGTATCCTAATGCTTGCGAATATTGTCCGATAGCCTTGTTCTGATAACCAGCGTTGAACGAGTTTACACCAACGCTGTCGGCACTTGTAACATTCAGTCTACCAGCCATAAAAGCGTTCTTTTTCGGATACCAATAAACACGATTCTCATCGTTGATTACTTCGGCTGTTTGCGTAAGGTCGATATTGAAAAGTTCGCCAGAGCCGGTCTTGCCACCGCTTTTGCCGGCAACGGCAAATCCGCTTTTGGCAGCCTTGCTGCCGGTTGGCGCTTCGTCAATATAAATACGTGTGCTCTCGTTGTCAATTGTCAGATAGTTGGGGTTGGTGTTGGCTTTGCCGCCGCTCTTTCCTGCCACAGCAAACTTGGCCTTAGCTGCTTTTGTGCCGTCGTCATCAACATAGACTTTTGTACCGGCTTCGTTCACAACCAACAGATTGTCATCGGCTTTGCCACTTTTTCCCGCTACGGCAAATTTGGCTTTTGCAGCTTTGCCGCTGGCGGTATCGTCAACATAAACTTGTGTTCCCTCATTGTTGATAACAAAATAGTTGTCGCTAACACCTTTGCCGCTTTTACCAGCAACGGCAAACTTAGCCTTGGCAGCTTTGTTGTCCGATTCGTCAACGTAAACCTGTGTTCCATAGCCGTTTACGGCAAAATAGTTGTCGTCGGCCTTGCCGCTCTTACCGGCCACGGCAAATTTGGCTTTTGCAGCTTTGCCGCCGGTGCTTACGGTGTCGTCATCAACGTAAACCTTTGTACCAGCTTGGTTTACAACCAACAAGTTGTCGTTGGCTTTGCCACTTTTGCCGGCTACGGCAAACTTGGCCTTTGCGGCTTTTGAATCTTCGTCGTCAACGTAAACCTGTGTTCCATAACCGTTTACGGCAAAATAGTCGGTGTTGGCGTTGGCTTTGCCGCTCTTGCCAGCTACGGCAAATTTGGCTTTTGCAGCCTTTGTCGTTACTGTATCGTCGTCAACATAAACCTTTGTACCAGCCTGGTTTACAACAAGCAGATTGTTGTCGGCTTTGCCGCTTTTACCAGCTACGGCGAACTTGGCCTTTGCGGCTTTTGAATCCTCGTCATCAACATAAACCTGTGTGCCATAACCGTTTACAGCAAAATAGTCGGTGTTGGCGTTGGCTTTGCCACTCTTACCGGCCACAGCAAATTTGGCTTTTGCAGCCTTGCCGCCGGTGCTTACGGTGTCGTCGTCAACATAAACCTTTGTACCGCTGGCGTTTACCGAGAACAATTGGTTTTCCTCGCCGGCTTTTCCGCTCTTGCCAGCTACGGCAAAACCGCTCTTGGCGGCTTTAGAGTCGTTCTCGTCAACATAAACGCGGACACCGTTTTTATATACGGCAAACATAACCTTGCCGTCGTTGTCCTTCACCTCAAACAGAGCCTCGTCGTCGCCGGTGGTTGAGGTGGCTTGAATCTTAATGTTTGTAGGATTTTCAACCTCGCTGGTCTTTTTGGCGTACTCGGCCACCGGCACCGATTGCAGTTTGGTGGTGCCGATAGTCACCAACAGGTCGTCGGTGCCAACACCTGTGGGGTCAAACTCGGTTTTCATATACACGTTGCCGCTGTTCCAGGGCACGTTCGAGAAACTGCCTCTTACAACCGTACCTTCGCCCACAACCACCGAGACAGCGCCATAAGCGTTGGACCTAACTGTCTGCATCTCTTGATAATAGGTTTGGTTGCCCGCCTCGGTTGTCAGTGTTATGCGCAAGGCAATGTCTTGGTCGGCAAGAAGGTTGCCGCTGGCGTCGCGGATAACCGCCTGATAGTTGAAGCCGTTCTGGGCCATTGTCATTGTTGTTGCAAGCAGGGTTGCAAATGCCACGAATAAACTTTTAAATTTTTTCATAGTTATTATATGTTAAAAATTAAAATTCAACGGTTTGCGTAGAGACGCGCCATGGCACGTCTGTACAATACGATACGTCATTCCGATGCAAATCGGAATCTTTACCAACGAGCAGAGATGCTGAAACGAGTTCAGCATGACAATAGACGTCATTCTGACGAAGGTCAGAATCTTTCCTTTTGGAACGAGATACTGAAACAAGTTCAGCACGACCGTTGTGGGGGGGGTAAAATATTATCAATCAACAACTTAACATTGACAATAATCTCTTTCGCAATATTTGTTTTTGTGCTACGCATAATTCAAACAGTTGCGAAAGATAGAAAAAAGAATGATTAGTGGTTAGTGATTAATGTTAAAAAGTGACAAGTTACAAGTGATAAGGCACAAGTGACAAGGCATAAGGCAAAAGTTTTAAGTTAAAAGTTTAGAGGTTTAGGAGTTTAAAGTTTAATGTTTAATGTTTAATGTTTAACAGGTTGAATATCTATTTATTAATCATTTATCATTAAACATTAATCACTTCGTTATAGTTATCGTTTTCGTTATCGTCCTTCGTCAGCGTCAGCGTTTTCGTTTTATCCTTTTTTCAATCCATTTGTTAGCCGATTGCGCTTTTTCGTCGTTGACAATCAGCAAAATAAGTATTCCAAGGAACGGCAGGGCGGGCACTTTGTAGCGCACAAGCGCGCCAAGCACAGGCGTTGTAAGGCCGATGAGCACAAAGAAAATGGTTATGTACGACAGGCAGCACCACACATCGCGGTTGCTGAAATTCTTGGGTTGAATAAACAGAAGTCCGGCGGCCAACATGCATATTATAAATATGTTCTCAATGGCCGCAAAAAGCATCATTGCCGATTTCGCCTCAAAGATTGTGGGGCGGAACAGGCTGTTAAACAGAGCGTTGGGAGCGTTCACTATCATGCTTTGCAATCCGTTGTCGAGCGGCGGCAGGTAGATGTAGCTGCCCACGTTGCCCAAATCTTCCGACATCGATATAAAACATTGTTGCTTTCCGCATATCGCCTCAATCATGTCGAAACCCGTAATAAACTTTGAGCAGTAGAACAACCCGAAAAGCAGCAGGTGCGTGGCGGCGAACTTGAGCAACGCGAGTTTTGGCCGGTATTTTATCCAGACGGCGGCCAGCATTGCCGGCATGGCAGCCATCAGCACGTAGTATTTCGAGGTTTTCATCATATACGACAGCACAAGCATGGCCGCAACGTTCCACACCGACGGTTTCTTCAGAAAATCGCGGAAGAAATAAATCAGCAGGCCGAAAATGGCCATCATCAGCGACTCTTTAAGCGCGCCCGAGGTCCAAATCCAAACCGACGGAAAGCCGAACATGCAGAGGAAAAGCAGCAGGTGCATATTGGACAAATCTTTGCAGAAAGCCTTATAAAGCGCCCATAGCCCGATGAATCCGAAAAACGAGAAAAACAGATTGTGAATATGGAAGTTACCCATCGACACAAGGCAGAGAAGCGCGTGTGTACGTATCACAATCAGATTGTCGTTTGGCAACCCGAAGTAGAAAGGCTTGAGCCAGTAGTCGCATGTCATGTAGTAGTGCATCAGGTCGGGTGCGTCGGAGTTGATGCCCGAAACCATCCGCAGAAAATCGAGCGGATTTTCAAACAGTGCGCTGTGTATTATCAGGCCGTCGTTGAAATAGTGAAAAATGTCGCTGTCTTTTGGGTCGTAGTAGTAGCTGTAGATGATGAAAAGAGCCACGCCGCCAAGCACTTTGGTCAGAAAGGCGAAAATAATCCAGCGGCGCTCAATGTGCGGCGCGTTGAAGAACGGAGCCTTCTGGATTACCCAAATAAGCAGCAGCAGATAGATGAAATACAGAATCCAACTCATGCTGGCAAAGATAAATAAAAAGGCAAGGCTCAATAGCGGGCCTTGCCTGTTGCGACAATTATAGAAAATATCTGTTAGAAGAATTTAACTATGTCGTCAAGGTTTTTGTGTTGCGGAACTCTCGGCTCACCGCTTCTGTAACCCAACGAGATGACGGCGGTAACAGCCTCGTTTTCAGGTATGCTGAACAGACGGCGCAATGCGTCGGAGTCGCGCATACCCATTATCAATGTGTCGAATCCCATGGCACGGGCCTTCAGAATCAGATAGCAGTTGGCCAGACCGTTGTCGTAAGCACCCCACAGGTCGCCTAAATCGTTGGCCGGATTACCATTGAAGAACCCCGATTTTCCGCGTTCAAATGTCGATACAATGAGTATCGGTGCACCCTCAACGTTGCGACGGTTTCCGCCGATGTAATTCTTTACTGAATCAATCATTGCGGCGCTTTGTGCCACGTAGTATTTTGTAGGTTGCTGATTTGCCCATGACGGAGCTTGTTGCGCGCTTGTCAGTAATTCGCGCACCTGCGCCTCGCTAATGGTCTTGGTGGAGTCGTA
Source organism: Salinivirgaceae bacterium (assembly GCA_017557605.1). Lineage (GTDB taxonomy): Bacteria > Bacteroidota > Bacteroidia > Bacteroidales > SZUA-534 > RUG13583. The sequence goes on along the minus strand of JAFYYJ010000103.1, from coordinate 24,237 downwards.
GCTACGCACGCTTCTGCGCGATGCTATAACATCATCGAACGACACCGCGTTTGACGATGATTTTTCGTTGTTGCAGCAGCCAACCAACAAGGCCGCAACCGTTGCTGTTAATAAAAGTTTGATTTTAAGCATAATAGTGTTTGGGGGACTTCTAGTTTGAAAATTCAGCGCTGTTTTTACAGACTCTGCGAAGTCCGTTAAACAAAATCGGTAAACAACAACGTGGTAAATTTATACAAAGCGCTGATATTTATGGGTTTTTTTGGAAATTAATAACAAAAAAACGCCGACTCACCGTTTGTGAATCAGCGCCTTATCGTCAATATATTATTCGGCAGAGCCGTTTTATTCCTCGTCGCTTATTGTTATGCTGCCATCGACAACCACAAACTCAACATTTTTGAAATCGGGGTTTATGTTGCAGAAATCGGCGCTGCTGATACCCATTTTGTATGTGCCGGCATCGGTTGCGCTCACTGAATCGGTAGCGTAGCATACAAAATCGTCGGCGGTGTAGCGGTCCGAATTTGTTTCGATAGTGTAGCCGATAGCCGACTGCAAGTGACCGTTGTAAGTTACATTTTTAACATTTCCTCTGATGTGGACAACCACTTTGTTATCACTGCTTTTCAAAGCCGATGTTGCCGAAGTGACAACTGCAACTAATGCTATGGCAACTACTACAATGCTGATAATTCCTTTTCTTTTCATAGCTCTTTTCTTTTTAATCACGTTGCAAAATTAAGTACCCTATTATCTTCGATTTATTTTTTACCCACTTATTTTTTAACAATGCAAATGTGAATAGAAAAATCGGCTCAAAAATCGACACTTAAAATTCGGTAGGTTTCGGTTCAAATATGGTGGTAATCAACAAGAATCCGGTTTCGACGTTGATTAGCAGTTTTTTACGGAAACGTGTGCGTAAATTCTTGTTTTTTTGAAAGTTCAAATCGCTCCAAAAAGTCAAAAACTGATGCACGTCAATATTTTTTAGTGCGTAGCGATGCTTATTTTTGTAAAAAAAAACGATATGAAAAACCTAATTGTTCCGATAGCCGTTTTTTCGATGGCAATTTTCGCCACCTCGTGCAGCAAAACCGAAGTGAAATCGTTCGCCGTGAGCGGTAACACTGTAACCGTTGTAACGAGAAACGGCAATTTTGTTTTGAAACCGCTGGGCGATAATGCTTTGCGTGTTAAATTTCAGACTTGCGATGTGCAGTCGCTACCCGAATGGGTTTATGTGGAGAACGATGTGCAGACGCGAATTGACGTGACCGCTAACCCCGAGAAAGTTGAAGTGCGGCTTCCGCTGATTCGAGCCGAAATCGACAAACAAACCGCCCGAATCAGTTTTTATGACACTTGCGGCAACTTGATTCTTAACGAATTAAGCCGAAGCATTGTCGGCGATTCGGTGCAAGACCGCGCAACATTAAACGTTACCGAAACGTTCAGCTCGTCCAACGATGAGCATTTGTTCGGGTTGGGGCAGTTTCAGGACGGCTTCCTCGATGTGCGCGGACTGCCACGCCGCCTTACACAGGTTAACACACAAATTTCCATACCATTTGTGCTATCAAGCAAAGGTTACGGCCTGCTGTGGAACAACTACGGCCTGACAAACTTCAACATTCCAGCCGACACCGTTGCACTTGTGAAGAAATCGGCCGAAGGCGAGGCTGTTGAAGTCGATGTGACAACAACCGAAGGCAACCGCCGCGAACGCCGTGAGAGCAACCGCTTCGAGGCAACTCTCGAAATCGAGGAAAGCGGTCAATACGCCTTGCTGCTCGATGTGGGGCAACAAATGGCACGCCGGCATAACTTACAGATTGACGGACAGATAATTATGGAGATGCGCAACTTGTGGCTGCCACCAACATCGTCAGCAATTGTGGAACTTGAAAAAGGCACTCACATCGTAGTTGCAGAGCTTACCGGAAACGACCGCCCCGTGCTGTATTATCAGCTTGTAACTAACTCAACCACATACAATTCACCCGTAGCCGACGGAATCGACTACACCGTTTTTGCCGGAACACCCGACGAAGTGATTGCCGCCTACCGCAACGCCACAGGCAACGCCCCGCTGATGCCGCGCTGGGCGCTGGGCTACATTCACTGCCGCGAGCGTTTCCACTCACAAGATGAGATTATCAGCACGGCTAAAGAATTCCGTCGCCGCTCAATCCCAATGGATGTGATTGTTCAGGACTGGCAGTATTGGGGCCGCTACGGCTGGAACGCAATGCGCTTCGACGAGCAATTCTACCCGAACCCGAAACAACTGGTTGACAATCTGCACAATATTGGCGCAAGACTAATGATTTCAGTATGGTCGAAGATTGACGAAAATTCGGATCTCGGCAAATTGGCCGCCGAGCAGGGACACTATATCAAAAACACGTCGTGGATTGACTTTTTCGACAACGACGCGGCTCAATTCTACTGGACCAATTTCAGCAGCCGCCTGCTCAAACCGTATGGCATTGACGCTTGGTGGCAGGACGCTACAGAGCCTGAAAACGACGACCTTGTGGGCCGCCGCGTAATGAAAGGCACCTTGCCTGGCGAACTGGTGCGAAATATCTACCCGATGATGGTGAATCGCACTGTTTATGAGGGGCTTTGCGCCGATGACCCCGACCGTCGTCCGCTGATTCTAACCCGCAGCGGCTTTGCAGGAATACACCGCTACGGCTCGGCTCTATGGTCGGGTGATGTGGGCAACGATTGGGAAACACTGCGCCGGCAAATAGTTGGTGGATTGGGACTTATGGCAGCCGGACACCCGTGGTGGACCTACGATGCCGGCGGATTCTTCCGTCCGTTCGACCAATACAAAAATACTGATTATCAAGAATGTATGCTACGCTGGATTCAAACCGCCACATTCCTACCAATGATGCGTGTGCACGGCTATATGAGCGACACCGAAATATGGCGTTACGGGAAAGAGACCGCGCGCATTGCAACGAATGCTATCAATTTGCGTTACAGCTTGTTACCATACATTTACTCACAGGCGGCGGCCGTATCGAAAGGCGGCACGCTGATGCGTCCGCTCGTGATGGACTTCGGCACCGACTTGACAGCACTCAGCCAACAAACCGAATTTATGTTCGGGCCGTCGCTGCTGGTTTGCCCGATTATTGAGCCAAAATGCAAATCTACAAGCGTTTACCTGCCCGAAACCGAAGGCGGCTGGTATAATTTTGCCACTCACGAATGGCTTGCAGGCGGCCAACAAACCGAGGTTGCGGTCAGTCTCGAATCGATTCCGGTGTTCGCACGCGCCGGTAGCATTATCGCGCAAAGCGATGTGGTGCAGTCGACTGATTACACCGACAATAAAAATCTGACTATCAGCATATTTCCAAAAGCCGACGGTTCATTCACTCTCTACGAGGATGAAGGTGCGAACAATGATTATCAGAAAGGTCAATTCACTGAAATCCAATTTGTTTGGAACGATGCAGAGCGCACTTTGACCATTGGCGAGCGCAAAGGCTCGTTTGTAGGAATGCCCGAAAAACGCAATTTTGTGGTGAAAATCGCAGGAACAAATATTGCACAAAGCGTTGAATATGAAGGCGAAGAAGTGGCCGTCAATTTCTAACTAAAACGCAAACTGTAAACAACAAAGGCTGCCCATCGGACAGCCTTTGTTATTATCTGACAATATTAATTAGTATGCCGATTTAAACTGTCGCAGGAAGCGGATGTCGTTTTCGAAATAGAGGCGGAGGTCGCGGACTTGATATTTGAGCATCGCAATGCGCTCAACACCCATTCCGAAGGCGAAACCGGTGTATTTCTTGCTGTCGATGCCGCAGTTCTCCAAGACATTCGGGTCAACCATTCCGCAACCCAGAATCTCGAGCCAGCCTGTTCCTTTGCAGATGTTGCAGCCTTTGCCACCGCATATTGTGCACGATACGTCCATTTCGGCCGAAGGTTCGGTGAATGGGAAGTACGATGGGCGCAGACGGATTTTCGTGTCGGGGCCGAACATCTCTTTCGAGAAATACAAAAGAGTCTGTTTTAAGTCGGCAAACGAAACATTTTCAGCAACATACAAGCCTTCAACTTGATGGAAGATGCAGTGTGCGCGAGCTGAGATTGCCTCGTTGCGGAACACGCGACCAGGGAAAATCATGCGGATAGGCGGCTGACGCTTCTCCATTATACGCGATTGTACGCTTGAAGTGTGTGTGCGCAAAAGGATGTCGTGCGGATTAGGCTCGTTGTTCGATGCTTTCTCAACAAAGAAAGTGTCCTGCATGTCGCGGGCTGGATGCTCAAGCGGAAAGTTCATGGCTGAGAAAACATGCCAGTCGTCTTCAACTTCCGGACCTTCAGCAACAGTGAAACCTATGCGGCTGAATATGTCTATTATCTCGTTTTTGACCAGCGATATGGGGTGGCGTGTGCCCATCTCAAACGCCTCGCCCGGGCGCGTCAAATCGTGTTTGTCGCTATCCGACACGATGTTTTCGATTTGCTGTGTCGCTTCATCGTATTTTTGCTGGGCAAGCTGTTTCAGCCTGTTTATCTCAACGCCCACTTGTTTCTTCATCTCGGCGGGCACATTGCGGAACTCGTCGAAAAGCAGGCTTATTTCGCCTTTCTTGCTTAAAAATTTCAAACGGAACTGCTCTATGCTTTCCGCCGAATCAGCATGAAACTGCTGAACTTTTTCAACTAAATCGTTAATCTTATTTAGCATCTTACACGTCTTTTGAATTGCGTGCAAAAGTAGTTAAAAGTTGCGATTATATATTTAGGTGCCTACAAGTTTTGATATTACCGGAGTTTCTTGCTGAAAATCAACACATAAGCCAACGCAAAACTCTAAAAATCGGCTTTCCAAATATTTATTTCGTGAAATGATAAAAACGATTACATTTGCACGTTTTTAAAAAAAGTATCTTTTTTATGGCTAACAATAATTCGAAAAACCAACAACCTGATGGTATAGAGAGCGTTCAGGAGACCTTGAACCGCACAGAACTTTTCATTGAAAGCAACAAGAACACAATACTTTATGTTGTGCTTGGTCTTGTAGCAATAGTAGCTATCTTTTTCGCTTTCAAACGTTTCTACATTACTCCGAAAAACATTGAGGCAAGCGCGTCGATGTATGTTGCCGAGCAATATTTCCAGCGCGACTCGTTCAACCTGGCTCTGTACGGCGACGGAAACAATGAGGGTTTCCTTGACGTGGCTAAGGAATACAGCATCACTCAGACAGCCAAACTTGCAAACTACTATGCAGGTCTATGCTTCATGTACAGCGGCAACTATGAGGACGCTATCAAGCATCTGAAGAAATTCAAATCGAAAGATGTGACAGTAAGCTGCATAGCTTTGGGTCTTATCGGCGACGCATATGTTGAGTTGGGCGATAACGCGAAAGGCGCATCTTACTATGAGAAGGCAGCTAGCAAAGTGAATAATGAATTCACCTCGCCATTGTATCTGAACAAGGCAGCTCAAGTGTATGAGGCAGAAGGCAAATACAAACAAGCCTTGAAGCTGTACACTCAGATTAAAGACGATTACGCTAACTCGCAAGAGGCTCGTTCAGCTGAAAAGAACATCGTCAAAATGAAAACATTGTTGGCTAAATAATGGCTACAGCATTACACAATTTATCAGAATACGACGCGGCGGCGGTTCCTTCGGGAAAAGGCCGCCGTTTCGTTATTGTTGTGGCGGAATGGAACGCGCAGGTTACCAACGCCATGGCCGAGGGTGCTATCAAGACGCTCAAACAATACGATGTTGCCGATGACAACATTATTATAAAACACGTTCCGGGCACCTTTGAGCTGACATTTGCCGCCGCAAAATGCATCCGCAACAACGAGTGCGATGCTGTCATCTGCCTGGGTTGTGTTATTCAGGGCGAAACCCGCCATTTTGATTTCATCTGCGAGGGCGTGGCAAACGGACTTTCGGCATTGAATGCCGAAGGCAAGGTTCCGGTTATTTTCGGTGTGCTGACAACTGACAATCTTCAGCAAGCCCTTGAGCGCTCGGGCGGAAAACTCGGCAACAAAGGCATTGAGGCGGCCGTTACGGCTCTCAAAATGATTTGAAAATCACCAATTATTCGTTTACAACGGCGTGCGGCTATGGCTTTTTGAGGTAAACCTCCGAAAAGTCGAAATAGCCTTGCGAGTTGATATATAAATTGTTAACACTGCTCGACAGCAAGTTGAAACGCTTGTCGTTGTTCAGGTTAATGGTTTGCGTCATGACAGAGCGCGGCTCATCGCCTTGGAAACGGTCGATGTTGGCGTCCAAGAATGGTGTCAGGTATTTTGTCGGGATGTCAAAAACAACGTCAACCATTTCTTTTTCAAACATATAGAGTTCCTTTTGCGTCGATGTCACAAATGAGAATAATAAGGTGTCGAGATAAGGCAGCGGTTCGTTTTCGGCCGATGTTTTCCAATATTTCCGGTTCCGTATCAGTTCAATGGGTTGCCCTTTAATGGCTGGATAATTGATGATGAACGCGCCCGAGCCCGCTGTTCCGTTTATGCCGAAGGTGTTGAACGCCTCTTGGGCAAAAACAAGTGTATTAGGTCCGGCCAGATAGTGAATGAACAAATCGTCGGGTTTTTTCAGCTTGAAAATCAGTGTAGTATCGTTTTGCGCTATAATGCCGCTTATATCAACTGAGTCGTTGGTTTTTGCGGTTTTAAGAAATTGGTCGGCGCCTTCGATATTCAGTATCTGACGGAAATTTTTGTAGTCGTTGAGCAGTTGTATGCGGCAGACTTGCTCAACCGAGTATTTCACATCGGCGGCGACAATGCTGCGTCCTTTTCCGAATTTAAAGCAGCGGCTGTCTTGGAAGCGCGCGCGGCTGTCGAGGGTGAATGTGTAGGTGAGTTTGTCATCAGAAACGGTGTATTTTTTCGCTATCGACGGCTCTATCTTTAGTGTGCGCGGATTGTATTTCACAAGCCCGTCATAAACCTGATTAACAATCATCTGCTCGCTGCGTTTGTTGATGCGGCCAGGGAAAACCACATGCGGAATGTCGCTCACGTTGACACGCAGCGTGCCGCCATATCGCTCGTTTTGTGGTTGTTGATTGTTGTTGGTGCTGCAGGCTGTCAGAATAACGGCTGCCGCCAAAATCGGGAAAATGAGTTGCTTCATATCTGCGTTCTGTTTAAAACACCTTAAAATTAAAAAATTTTTCTATCAGCAAACTATTTTCGGGCGGCGTGGAACAAGTACACTATTTTGAACATCAACAGATTGTTGTGCTCGCCGCTCAGTACATAGTCGCTGTGGGCCGCAGTGTAGGGGCGAATGGGCAGCATTGAGTAGCAGAATTCGGCTTCGGCCCAAAGGTCGCCTGTCAGGTTGTAGTTCACACCGGCTATGCCCGACAGTTCAACAGGTTTGAATTTGAATGCAGGCTCTGTCATTCCGTTGCCGTCGACATCTTCCTTGCTTTTAATAAGATAGCCAAATGATGCTCCGGCCTCAAACTCAAAACGTTTGTACGTATATAATGCAGTAAGCGGCATTTCGGCATAGTGGAGCTCAACTTTGTAAAACTCCGACTCGTCGGACTTGGGAGCATGGCTGCCTTTGCGCACATAGCGCAACCCCAAGCGCCAGCCGAAGTCTGTTTTTTCTATTTGGCGGCTGACATCGGCGCCAAAAGTGAACCCGAATTTGTTATAGCCGCTGTATCGGTCGCCGTCAACTTGCGAAGCCACAATGCCGGCATTGGCTCGTGCGTTGAATTTTTGCGCCGAAGCTAGAATGGGCATTGCAAGCAAAATCAAAAATATCAGTAAATGCCTCATTCTAAATGATATAATTCTTTCAGTTTTTGCTCTAGAATGCGTCCGCCCTCACCAGCCGATTTGGCAATATAAGTGTAGTTCTCGTTGCTTGGATATGGCACCATTTTTGGGTCGATGATGAATTTCGGAATGTCGCGGCGAGTGTAACGAAGCAGCCCAGCCGCCGGATAAACGTTGAGCGATGTACCAATGACAACAAACACATCAGCTTCCTCGGCAAGCGGAATGGCACGCTCCATTTCGGGCACACCCTCGCCAAAGAAAACAATGTGCGGGCGAAGCTGTTGTCCGTCTTCAGCCTTGTCGCCAAGTTTTATTGATTTGTAACCGATATCGTAGATTAGGTTCTCATTGGCTATGCTTCGCACTTTGGTCAGTTCTCCGTGGAGGTGAACAACCTGCTTGCTGCCAGCCTGTTCGTGCAGATTATCAACATTTTGTGTCACCACATGAACATCGAACCACTGCTCAAGGCGGACAAGAACGTTATGTCCGTCGTTTGGTTTGATATCGGCCAACTTGGCGCGGAGTCCGTTGTAGAAATCGAGAACCATTTGGGGGTTGCGCGCCAGACCTTCGGGCGTTGCCACATCCTCAACGCGGTAGTTGTCCCAGTATCCGCCTGAATCGCGGAAGGTGCTAAGCCCACTCTCAACACTAATTCCGGCACCCGTGAGTGCCACTAATTTCGGTTTTGCCATAGTTGCATATTTTTGATTGAGAAAGATACAAAAAATTGATATTTCGTGGACGTTTCATCCTACAATCAATCTTTCCATAATCTCATCCGAAACAAAAATACCGCTGTGCGTGAGTTTCAGGTGGTTGGCGGAGTATTCGAGCTGCCCGGCGCGGACAAAACTTTCAGCTTGACGCTGCAGATAATCAACCATTTGCTTTGGCTGTTCACGTTGCAGATAATCCATATCGATGCCGGCCGATGTGCGGAGGGCGGTAATTACATAATCGTTGAAAATATCTGATGGCGTGAGAGTTTCGCTTTCGCTGAAAGATTTGCCTTCGTTCACGTTTTTAATGTAAGCCGCAATATCGGACGTGTTCCAGCTGCGTGTAAGCCGGTTGTAGGAGTGAGCTGCCGGCCCTACGCCCAAATAAATGGTTCTGTCCCAGTAACATGAGTTATGGCGAGAGCGGAATCCTGACCTCGCGAAATTTGAAATCTCGTAATGCTCAAAACCTGTTGCCTGTGCCCAATCGGTTAGCGCGTTAAATTGTGCAAGGCTCTCATCTTCTGATACTTCCGCAATTTTGTGTTGCTGCAGTTTTTGTGCGAAAGCCGTGCCTTCTTCATACGATAGATGATAAGCCGAAAGGTGCTGAACGTTGAGGCTTGCAGCCGTGTCAAGTTGCCGCTTCCAATACTCGCATGTGGAGCCGGGCAGACCGTAGATAAGGTCGATACTGATGTTGTCGAACCCGTTTTTCTGGCTCAGCTTGACTGCGTCGATAGCTTGTTGCGCGTTGTGCCGGCGGTTCATAAGCTGCAGATAATCATCGTCGAACGATTGAATGCCGATGCTCAGTCGGTTGACATCGGTCTGCGCCAATTGGCTGATGTAGTCGGGCGTAAGGTCATCGGGGTTAGCCTCGACGGTTATTTCAGGCGTGTCCGATACTTGGTGCAACTGTCGGATTGTACCGATAATTGTCTGAATTTCCGCAGGTTGCAGTAGCGAGGGTGTGCCTCCGCCGAAATATATTGTCTGCACCAGCTCGCCGTTGAGGTAGTTTGCGCGCATCCGTAATTCCCGCCCAACGGCTGCCAGATAATCGTTTTTGAGCGACAGCCGCGTAGTGGAGTAGAAGTTGCAATAGCCGCATCGCCGCTTGCAGAACGGAACGTGAATGTAGATGCCCGACATCGGTTTTTGTTTTGGTGCGAAGTTAAATAATAATTGACGGATTGATTAACTGATTGACTGAAGAGCTGATAAACGCTAACCAGCCCAACACCTAACACCCTATCCCCAACAACTTTATCATTACACCATACACTTTACTCTCTTATTGTCATTTGCAAATACTTTCGTACTTTCGCGCGATAATTCGGATAGGTCTTGAAACGCAAATTCATAGTCAACCTCATACTTCTTATCACGCTTAACCTGCTGGTGAAGCCGTTTTGGGTTTTTGGTATCGACCGGACGGTGCAAAATGTGGTTGGTGCCGAGCAATACGGATTCTATTTTGCGTTGTTCAACTTCTCGCTGATTCTCAACATCTTGCTTGACTTGGGAATCACCAATTACAATAACCGCAACATTTCGCAGAACGAGGAGCAACTCAGCTTTTGGTTTTCCAACATACTTAGTGTCAGGCTGATACTTGGTGTCATCTATTTTGTGGCAAGCATTTCGATAGCGTGGCTGTGCAACTACAGTGCAGCGCAGCTCAAAATGCTGATGTTCCTGACGTTCAATCAGTTCTTGTCGGCGTTGATACTATATCTGCGCTCCAATATTGCCGGTTTGCAGATGTTCAAAACCGACAGCATATTGTCGGTTCTCGACCGTGTGGTGATGATAATAATCTGCGGACTTCTGTTGTGGGGAAACGTTGCGAAGAGGCCTTTCCAAATAGAGTGGTTCGTCTATTCGCAGACAGCCTCATACCTGCTGACAGCCGCTGTGGCCTTTGTTTTGGTGCTGATACACTCCGACAAATTCAAGTTGCATTTCAGCAGAAAAATATCGGCCGAACTATTGCGACACAGTTTCCCGTTTGCACTGCTCACACTGCTTATGTCGCTCTACAATCGCATCGACTCGGTGATGCTTGAGCGCCTCTTGCCCGACGGCGGCACCCAAGCCGGCATCTACGCGCAGGCCTACCGCATTTCCGACGCCTGCTGCATGTTTGCCATGCTTTTCGCCAACCTGCTTCTGCCCATGTTCTCGCGGATGATAAAGCAGAAAGAGAACGTGGCGGGTCTTGTACGCATAGCTACAGTGCTGATGATGGTTCCGGTGCTGGCTGGCGCAACAATGTGCGTCATCTACCGGAAACAGATAATGGGACTGCTCTATTATTGCCATGTGGGCGAGTCGGCGCCTATTTTCGCAATGCTGATAAGCGGTTTCGTTTTTATATCGCTCACATACATATACGGAACATTGTTGACAGCCAACGGCAGCCTGCGCAAACTTAACATCATCGCTTTTGGCGGAATGGTGTTCAATATTGTTGCAAATCTGATAGTTATACCGCGTTATCAGGCAATGGGTGCGGCCGTTGTCAGTTTGGCGACTCAAAGTTTGACGGCTGTCATTCAAATAATTGTTGCTTTTTCTATATTTGGCCTCAAATTCAAAGGCCAGACACAGCTAATGTTAGTTTTGTACGCAATAGGAGTTGTCGTCATCGGCCTATTGACAAAATATCTACCTTGCAACTGGTTTGTCAGCGCGTTGGTAATAATAACATTATCAGGCGTTTTGGCCGTTGCGCTGAAACTTATCAGGGTGGGTGATTTTATTGGATTGTTAAACAAGAGTAAATCAAACAGTTGATAAAATGAGTTTTAAAAAACTGAATCTTATTATCGGTTGGATAACCTTTGCCATAGCGTCATCGGTTTACATCGCAACCATTGAGCCGACAGCCAGTTTCTGGGATTGCGGCGAGTTTATTGCCACAGGCTACAAACTTGAAGTTGGACACCCTCCTGGCGCACCATTCTTTATGATGATGACCAAATTTTTCAGTCTCTTTTCGGGAGGCGATGTGACGAAAGTCGCCATGTGGGCCAACATAATGTCGGCTTTAGCATCAGGATTCACCATTTTGTTCCTGTTTTGGACAATATCGCACCTTGGCCGCAAACTTACGGGCAAAAGCGCCGACGAGCTGTCATTGGGAGCACAGATTGTCATTCTGGGCAGTGCGTTTGTTGGTTCGCTGGCTTATACTTTCTCTGACACTTTCTGGTTTTCGGCTGTTGAGGGTGAGGTTTACGCCACCTCGTCGCTGCTGACGGCGGTTGTCTTTTGGGCAATACTGAAGTGGGAGGATGTTGCTGACGAGCAATACAGCAACCGCTGGTTGGTGCTTATCGCCTACATCATCGGTCTTTCGATTGGTGTGCATCTGCTTAACCTGCTGGCAATTCCGGCTATTGTTTTGGTTTACTATTTCAAGAAATACGAAACCACACCCAAAGGCGTTGTTTTGGCTCTAGCCATTTCGTGCGTCATTTTGGGAGCTGTTATGTGGGGAATCATTCCGGGCGTTGTCAAACTCGGGTTCTTCTTTGACCGTATTTTTGTCAACGGCTTCGGCCTTGGCTACAACAGCGGTCTGTTGTTCTTCATCATCCTGCTTGGCGGATTGTTCGGCTGGGGTGTCTACTACACACATAAAAACGGACGTGTGGTGCTGAACACCATTTTGCTTTCGGTGGCGGTGCTGCTTATAGGCTACAGCTCGTATGCTGCTATTGTCATCCGCTCGTACGCCACTCCGCCTATCGACCAGAACGACCCCGAAGACGCCTACTCGCTCTTGAGCTATCTCAACCGCGAGCAGTATGGCAGCAGTCCGCTCATCTACGGACAATACTACAACGCACCGCTTAACATCAATGACCCGTATAAATACAAGGGAAAGACATGGATTCAGAAAAACGGAAAATATGTCGAAGGGTCGGATAAGATTGAATACAATTATAATAAGGAGATGTGCACCTTCTTCCCGCGCATGTACAGCAGCCGTCAGGAACATGTTGCCGACTACAAATACTGGGGAAACATCAAAGGGCGCAAGATTAAGGTGAAAAACAACCAAGGCGAGACGGAGACGATGGTTAAGCCGACTTTTGGCGAGAATCTGACCTTCTTCATCCGCTATCAGTGCGGCTTTATGTACTGGCGCTACTTTATGTGGAACTTTGTCGGCCGCCAGAACGATATTCAGGGCGACGGCGACAATATGAGCGGCAACTGGATTAGCGGCATCAAGTTTATCGACGAGGCGCGGCTTGGCTCGCAAGACAACCTGCCGTCGGAATACGCCAACAATCCGGCTACCAATAAATATTACTTCCTGCCGTTGCTGCTTGGTTTGCTCGGTCTTTGCTTCCACCTCAACCGCGACAAGAAGAACTTCTGGGTTGTGATGACGCTGTTTATACTGACAGGTATCGCCATTGTGGTTTATCTGAACCAGTATCCGCGCCAGCCGCGTGAGCGTGACTATGCATACGCTGGTTCGTTCTACGCTTTCGCTGTATGGATTGGTCTTGGCGTAATGGCAATATACGATATATTGAAAAAATGGCTTAAGGAAATACCGTCGGCAGCCGTTGCTACAGCCGTATGCTTGTTCATTCCGGGCATTATGTGTGCCGAGAACTGGGACGACCACGACCGTAGCGACCGTTATGTCTGCCACGATGTGGCTTGGAACTACCTTAACTCGTGCGAGCCGAACGCTATCATCTTCACCAACGGCGATAACGACACCTTCCCATTGTGGTACATTCAGGAGGTTGAGGGCGTCCGCACCGATGTGCGCGTCATCTGCTTGCCGTATCTCATCACCGATTGGTATATTGACCAGATGAAGTCGAAATATTATGAGAGCGAGCCCGTGCCGTTCAGTTATGAGCATTATCAGTATGAGACGGGAGTGCGCGACCAATTACCTGTTTACGAGAGAATTAAAGAGCCGGTTGAGTTGAAGGAGGTTATCGATTTTGTTGGCCGCTCTGACAAGGAGACGCGCGTTCAGAACTACAACAACGAACTTATGGATTACTTCCCGACCAAAAAGCTGAAGATGACTATCGATAAGGATAAGGTGTTGGCCGAGGGTGCCGTTAAGCAAAAAGACGCCAATTTGATTGTTGACGAAATGGCTTGGAATCTGTCGGCGCGTTATATTATGAAGAACGACTTGATGATTCTCGACCTTGTCGCCAATGCCAATTGGGAGCGCCCCATTTACTTTGTTGCAGTGGGACCGGGCAGCAGCGAGACCAATTTGCGCGACTACTTCCAGTGCGAGGGATTCGCCTACAGACTTGTTCCTATCAAAACCAAGTATGACTTGCAGAACATTGGCCGCATCGATACCGAGGTTCTTTACGACAATATGATGAACAAATTCCGCTGGGGCAACATGAACAACCCCAAGGTTTATCTCGACGAGAACATTCGCCGCACGCTGCATATTGTCAAGCTGCGCAGCAACTTCGGGCGTTTGGCTATCGCTCTTAAAGAGGAAGGAAAAACCGATATGGCAATGAACGCCATTAACAAGTGTCTCGACGTTCTGCCTGTTGAGAAGATGCCGATTGACTACTACGACATGAGCTTGGTTAACGCCATGCTGCTCTGCAACCATGACCGTACCGACGAGATTGTGACCAAAGTCTTCAACACGGCCTACAACGATTTGCTCTACTATGCAAATCAAGACGCGCGGTTCTACGCTTCGTCGGAGAACAAGCGCCAGATGTGCATGGTCAATGCGCAATGGATTCTTGAATCGCTGCGCGACAACCACCGCACCGACCTTCTGAGTGAGTTTGAGCCGGTTTTCAGTCAGATGTATCAGATTTACAGCGGAAATTTGAGCGCCAAGGAAATCAAAGCACTTGAGCGCCGTTAATAGGACATCAAATATCACAAAAGCCTCACAAGCATCAGTTTGTGGGGCTTTTTTGTTTGATAGATAAAAATAGCCGTATAATAGAATCGGAAAACTTTTGTGGGAAAGTATCGGCAAAAAACAATGCTTAGTCGAAACTTACTTTGCCATAGTTTTATTGCAGATACTTTTACATCGTCAAAAACACTAATAACCAATTGGCTTTTGACAAAATGTTTAATAACTCTAAATTTTAATTTTTATGAAAATGAATTTTTTTAAAACCGCAATCATGAGCTTGATGCTCGTATGCGGAGTGAGCGTTGCCAACGCACAAATGCCTGGTGGTCAAATGCCTTCGCCTGAGGAAATGGCAAAAATGCAAGCCGACCAAATGAAACAGACCGTCAACTTGAACGACGACCAATACAACAAAGTGCTTGTTGTTTACAAGGAGAGCGGCGAGAAAATGCGCAAAGCATTTGAAGGCGGCCAACCTGATTTCAGCAAATTCGGTGAAATTCAAGAGGAGCAGAACAAGAAGTTCAAAGAAATCCTTACTGCCGAGCAATACAAAAAATGGGATGAGCATCAGCAGCAGATGCGTCAGCAATGGGGTGGTGGTGGCTTCTAATAAGCTCATTACCATTGTCAAAAAACACAGATTCGCAATGTCGGGTCTGTGTTTTTTGTTTTTGACTTATTGCTAAGCGACTAAATTTGCAACACAAATTCGAATTTGCATTATGGAACCGCTTTTTGGGAAAACAATCGACGAACTTAAACTGATAGTCAGCGAATTGCAGTTGCCGGCTTTCACAGCCAAGCAGATTGCCGACTGGCTTTACAAGAAAGAAGTGCGGTCGATTGATGAGTTCTCGAACCTGTCGAAAGTGGCGCGACAGAGGCTTCAGGAGCGGTTCACATTCGGATTGACCGCGCCAATAAAAATGCAGCAGAGCGCTGACGGAACCCGCAAATATTTGTTTGCCGTGGGCGAATCAAATTTTATTGAAACGGCAATGATTCCCGATGACGACCGCGTGACAGTGTGTGTGTCATCGCAGGTGGGATGCAAGATGAACTGCCGTTTCTGCATGACCGGCAAGCAGGGTTTTCAGGCAAATCTGTCGGCAACAGAAATCCTTAACCAACTGCGTAGCATTGAGGAGTTTAGCAGCATCACTAACATTGTGTTTATGGGAATGGGCGAGCCTATGGACAATCTGTCCGAGGTGCTCAAGGCACTCGAAATTCTGACGGCCGACTGGGGCTACGCAATGAGCCCTAAGCGCATCACGGTTTCGACAGTTGGCATTGTTCCGGCGATGAAGGAGTTTTTAGACAAAAGCAAGTGCCATTTGGCTGTCAGTCTGCACAATCCGCTTCCCGACCAGCGTGCCGCAATGATGCCCATTCAGAAGAAATATCCCATTCAGGAAGTGCTCGACGCAATCCGCCACCACGACTTCGGTCTGCAACGGCGCGTTTCGTTCGAGTATATAATGTTTGCCGGACTTAACGATACGCCGCGTCACGTTTCGGCGTTGGCAGCGTTGCTCAAGGGCATCGATTGCCGCGTCAATCTCATCCGCTTCCACTCAATCCCCGACAGCCCGTTCCAAGGTGCCGACGAGGCAACCATTCAGCAGTTTAAAGACGCGCTCAACGCCCGTGGTGTTTTGACAACCGTTCGTGCGTCGCGCGGAGAGGACATTCAGGCTGCCTGCGGCCTACTATCGACTAAGGAGTTGGTGGGAAAAAAGGGGTGAAAAGAGGAATCGCAACTCTTTTCAATAAATTCATCTCTTTCAAAAAAACATACCTTTTTTCTGTAACATTGCCCACTTTTTGCAGTCTATAATATGACGTATTTCATAGAACAACAATGATTGAAATTGAAAATCTACATAAATCGTACTTCACCGGAGGCGAGCCGCTTCATGTGCTCAAGGGCATAAACCTGAGCGTTGCCGAGGGCGAGCTGGTGTCGATAATGGGAAGTTCGGGTAGTGGCAAATCCACTTTGCTTAACATTTTGGGCATTCTCGACAATTACGACGAGGGGTCATATCACCTTAACGGCGAACTGGTGTGCAACATGAGCGAGAAACGCGCAGCTGGCTTCCGCAATCGGATGCTCGGCTTTGTTTTTCAGCAGTTCAACCTTATCACCTTCAAGAACGCATTGGAGAACGTAGCGCTGCCGCTTTATTATCAAGGTATTAGCCGCAAAAAACGCAATCAGATTGCCTACGAGTATTTGGAACGTGTTGGGCTGGCAACTCATGCCGAGCACATGCCGAACCAACTTTCGGGCGGTCAGAAACAGCGCATTGCCATTGCGCGCGCACTGATTGCCAATCCGAAGGTAATTTTGGCCGATGAGCCAACCGGAGCGCTCGACACAAAAACTTCGTACGAGGTGATGGACATTTTGCAGGAGGTGAACCGCGAGGGCAAGACAATAATTATTGTGACTCACGAGCGCGATATTGCCGACATGACCAACCGCACTGTCTTTCTGAAAGATGGTGTGATTGAATCTGATACACCGAACAAGATTAAAATCGCCAAGGAATGTTTGATTTAGACAAATGGCAGGAGATTTTCTCGACCATGCGCAAAAACAAGCTGCGCACGGTGCTCACCGCTTTCAGCGTGGCGTGGGGAATCTTCATTTTGATTGTGCTTCTGGGTTCGGGCAATGGTTTGAAGAACGCCGTGATGTCGAATTTTGAGAACGACGCCACAAACCTTGTGATGGTCTATCCCCAATGGACAAGCATGGAATATAACGGATACAGAAAGAACCGCCGCATCAACTTCGACAGCCGCGACACCAAAATGATTGACAATCTGGACGGACTGGCCACAATGACGCCGGTACTGCAGTTGTGGAGCTCAAGCGTGTCGCACGGCAGCAACTACGGCAGTTTCGAGACGCGTGGCGTCTATCCCGACATCGCGGTAAGCGAGAATCTGAAAATCGAAAATGGCCGATTCATCAACGATACCGATATCCGCCTGAAACGTAAGGTGGTGGCTATCGGTTCCGATGTGGTGAAGACCGTCTTTCCCGATACCGACCCCATTGGCGAATACGTGAAAATCAACAACAGTTTGTTCCGCGTGGTGGGCGTTTACAAAGATGCCGACTGGGATAACCGTTACATCTATATGCCCTACAGCACGGCCAAAACGCTGCAAGGCGGCAAAGACCGCGTGTCGTTCTTCCAACTTACCACCGCACCCGAGGTGGGCGTTGAAGAGAGTAAGGAGATTAAAACCGATTTACGCAAAAAACTTGCCGCTCTGCACCAATTCAACCCCGACGACGAGCGTGCCGTTTGGATTAGCAACGACCTTGAGGAGTACGAAACGACACTGAAATTGTTCGACGGCATCAGCATCTTCATTTGGCTGATAGGTATCGGCACGCTGATTTCGGGCATTGTGGGCGTGAGCAACATCATGATGATTGTGGTTAAGGAGCGTACCCGAGAGATTGGCGTGCGCAAGGCATTGGGAGCACGGCCGGGTTCGGTTGTAAGTCTTGTTATGTCGGAAGCGGTGAGTATCACACTCATTGCCGGATATTTCGGAATGGTGTTTGGTGTGGCTGTGATGGAGGTGGTGGATTACATCAACGACCAGATTATCGCCAATCAGGCCGAAACAACCGATGCAGTTGGCAATGTGGTGATGTTCCTTAACCCTAACGCCGACCTCGGTATTGCCATTGGAGCCACCCTTTTGCTTGTGATATGCGGAGCCATTGCCGGTTTGATTCCGGCTTTGAAAGCGGCTCGAATTAAACCGATTGAGGCGTTGAGGTACGAATAATTTTAAGACAACAGACTATAGACCACGGACAACAGAGGTAGGGAATTATAATAAAATTGAGAAAAGAGGGCAACGATTATTCGATTCACCTTATCGGGTTTCCGACTGTAGTCTGATGTCAGTTGTCTGAAGTCAAAAAAACAAGAAAATGTTCGACAGAGAGTTATATAAGGAAATTTGGCAGGCAATCGTTGCGAACAAGACGAGGTCTATTCTTACGGCTTTTGGCGTGTTTTGGGGATTGTTTATGCTGATAACGCTCTATGGTGCTGGCAAAGGTCTGCAGAACGGTATTGAGGCGGAGTATAGTGAGAATGCCAAAAACACAACAATTCTGCGTACCAGTCGTACCACCATACCCTACGGCGGTTTCCGTCGTAACCGTTGGTGGAATTTCAAAAACAGCGATGTGGAGGCTCTCAACAAGCAGTACCCCGACCTTTACGTTGTTCCGCGTATTTTACCATGGAGCAACACTGGGGCATCTTATAATCTTCGCACTTCAGATTGTGATGTAGTGGGAGAGTATCCAATAACCACAAAAGTTGAATATATTAAAATCGTCAAAGGCCGGTATATCAATGAGATGGATATTCGTGAGCGGCGTAAGGTTTGTGTCATCGGGCCTCGTGTTCGCGACAACTTGTTCCCCAATGGTGAGGAGCCTATAGGTAAGAGCATACGTGTAGGCAGTGCATATTACACTGTGGTTGGAACCTATAATGTCAAAGGCAACATTGGCTTGTTTTTCGACCCCGAAACGGCCGTGCGCATACCATTCACAACTGCGCAACAGACTTATAATTACGGCGATAATGTCTCGATGCTTATTGTAGGGGCACCTGAGGAGAAGTCAATCAGCGATGTTGAAGACGAAGTGATGCGCTTTATCCGCAGCCGCCACCGCGATGTGTCGCCCGATGATAATGATGCCCTTCAGCACTTAAATCTTGCAAAAACATTTGGGCAGATTATGAAATTGTTTTTAGGTGTGAACGTGCTCATTTGGCTTGTGGGGTTGGGTACTCTGTTGGCCGGCATCATTGGCATCAGCAACATTATGCTGGTGATAGTGAAGGAGCGCACACAGGAAATAGGAATCAAACGCGCCATTGGAGCCACACCAGGCAGCATTATTCGTCAGATAATGACAGAGGCTGTTCTAATTACGGTTGTAGCCGGATATCTTGGACTGGTTCTGGGCGTACTACTCAACGAGGGCCTGGGTGTGGTTCTGTCAGGAAGTGACAGCATTTTCCTCAATCCGGGCATCAATCTGGGAGTGGGGCTAATATGCCTTGCCATACTAATTGTGGCGGGAGCGATAGCCGGGTTGTTGCCAGCCTTGAGAGCGGTGAAAATCAAACCGATAGATGCAATTAGAGAGGAATAATTAAAACATAATAAGCTAACAAATTGTAACTAATAACTTGTAATTAAAATAGATATGAAAAAGTTTTTTAAGATTTTGGCATTGGTTTTTGTGATAGTGATTTTCATCGGAACTATCGTGTTCTTGGCCAGCAAAAACAAGAAGGAGCCTGTGGTTTACAACATTGAGCAGCCGCAGAAGACAAACATCATTAACAAGACAATGGCCACCGGTTCGATTGTGCCGCGTAAGGAGATTGAAATCAAGCCGCAAGTTTCGGGCATTGTGCAGGATATATACCTTGAGGCTGGCTCGATGGTGAAAGAGGGCGAAGTGATTGCCAAAGTGAAGATTATTCCTGACGTTCAGTCGCTTAATTCAGCCGAGTCGCAGGTGAAAATGCAGAAAATGAATCTCGATAACGAAACTATCAACTACAACCGCCAGAAGCAACTTTTTGAGCGCAAGGTGATTTCGGAAAGCGATTTTCAAGCAGCAGAATTGGCTTACAATCAGGCTGTTGAAAACTATAACAATGCACAAAGCAATCTTGAGATTATAAAAGACGGTGTGAGCAAGAAGGCGCAGAACACTACCAACACGCTCATCCGCTCAACAATCAACGGAATGATTATCGATGTTCCAATCAAAGAGGGCAACAGCGTGACAATGTCGAACACATTCAACGACGGCACCACCATTGCCGTTGTGGCCGACATGAGCGATATGATTTTCAAAGGAAAGATTGACGAATCGGAAGTTGGTAAAATCCACGAGGGCATGAATCTGGACCTGACCGTTGGTGCCATTGTCGACACTCATTTCGACGCAACATTGGAATACATTTCGCCGAAGGGTGTTGAGGAGAACGGAGCCGTTCAGTTCGAGATTAAGGCAAAAGTCAAACTGAAGGAAGACCAGTTCATCCGTTCGGGTTACAGTGCCAACGCCGACATCATTCTCGACCGCCACGACAGTGTTATGGCCATTTCGGAAGGCTTGCTCTTCTTCGAAAATGACAGCTCGTTTGTCAACATTCTGGTGAGCGACTCAACCGAAGCTGAACAACGTTTTGAGCGCCGCAACGTTGAAATTGGTCTGTCGGACGGCATAAACATCGAGATTAAAAACGGCCTTGACTGGAACGACAAACTGAAGGGTAATGCGGTGATAAAGTAGGCATCAGGCATCAGGTACTAGGCACTAGGCATTAGTGAGGAAAGTGCTGAAAGTTCAATGCTCAAAGCCAAATCATAAATCGAAAATCAAAAATCAAAAATGAAAAAGACAGCAATATTGGCAATAGTTGCGGCAATGTCGGCAAGTACTGGCTTTGCGCAGGACGAGTGGACGCTGGAGCGCTGCATCGACCACGCCGTTGAGAATAACATAACCATTAAGCAGCAGCAACTGAACGTTGAGCAGCAGCATAATTCTTTCGAGCAGACGCGCTACGGAGTACTGCCGTCGGTCAATGCTGGGTTGAGTCAGTCGTACTCGTTCGGTCAGTCGACGGGTAGCAACAACACCTACGTCAACAACAACTCATCAACTACATCGGGCTACATTTCGGCCAACGTGACTCTATTCAACGGCTTGTCGAAATACAATCAGATTAAAGTCAGCAAGCTCAACTATGAAGCTGCCTTGCAGAATCTTGAGCAGGCTAAAAACAATATGGCGCTGAACATCACTTCGGCCTATCTTGATGTGCTGCTCAACAAGGAGTTGCTTGAGACTTCGCGTGAGCAGCTTGAACTGACGCGCGAGCAGATAGAGACCAACCGCCAGCAAGTGGAGGCTGGAAAAATGGCCGCCGGAAAATTGCTTGAGACCGAGTCACAGGCAGCATCGGAGGAGCTGGACGTGACAAACCGCGAGAACTCACTTCTGATTTCGAAGATTACGCTGCAACAGTTGTTGGAACTGCCTGTTAGCGAGAATTTTGACGTGGCTGTGCCAAATATCGATTTCGACCAGGTAGCGGCAACTTTGCTTTCGGTTGACACAGTGTATGAGCATGCCGTTGAGGAGCGTCCGGAGATTAAGAGCCGTGAGTTGGCCGTTGAGAGCGCCGACCGTCAGATTGCCGTGGCACGGGCGCAGCAGTACCCGTCGTTGAGCGCAAATGCTGGCTATAGCAACAGCTACTACAAAATGTCGGGCATGGAGAATCCGTCGTTGAGCGACCAGCTCGACCTGCACGGCAGCAAGAGTATTGGTTTATCGTTGAGCATACCCATTTTCAACGGTTGGCAGGCTCGCACAAGCGTTAAAAACAGCAAGTTGAACTATCAAAACTCACAACTAGAGCTGCAACAGGCCAAAAACACGCTTCTGAAAGAGATTCAGCAGGTGTATGTGAACGCGCAGGCAGCGCTGAAGCGCTACGAGTCGAGCCAGAAAGCTGTGAGTAGTGCTGATGAGTCGTTCCGCTACGTGAAGGAAAAATTCGACCTTGGCATTGTAACTCCGCTCGAGTTCAATGAGGCCAAAAACCGTCTTGCCCAAGCGCAATCAACATTCATCCAAGCCAAATACGAGTATCTGTTCCGCATGAAGATTCTTGATTTCTACTACGGAAGAGAATTGAAGATTTAGAAATACATCGTTTATCTATAAAGAAAATCCCCGCAAGAATTACTCCTGTGGGGATTTTCCATTTTTAATATTCAAATCAAAATTCCTCAATCATTGGCCAGCTCCCACTCAAACCCGTCTTTGGTGTCTTTCACGTTGAAGCCGATGGCGGCCAGTTCGTTGCGGATGCGGTCGCTTGTGGCCCAGTCCTTATTCTGCTTTGCCTGTTGACGGATTGAGAGTAGAAGGTCGATAGCCTTTTTGTAAGCATCGCTGCTGCCGCTGCCCGCCGACTCAATCTGCAAGCCCAGAATGTCGCAGACAAACGTTTTGAAGACATCTTTCAGTTCGTCAAGGTCGGCCTTGCTGATGGTGCCTTTGCCGTCGGCAACGGTGTTGACGGCTTTTGCGGCATCGAACAGATGCGAAATGACGATTGGTGTGTTCAGGTCGTCGCACATAGCCTCCTCGCAACGTTGGCGCAAGCCAGCCACATCCACAGTGGTCTTGTCGGACGGCTGAAGGCGCATCAGTCGGTTGTAAGTCTCCACAATCTTGCTCAACCCCTTCTCCGAAGCCTGCAGGGCCTCGTTCGAGAAATCGACTGTTGAGCGGTAGTGCGCCTGAAGGATGAAGAAGCGGATGGTCATCGGCGAATAAGCCTTGTCGAGCATCTCGTTTCCGTCTTTGTCCTTGTGGCTGCCGTTGAAGAACTCGCCAAGTGTGATGAAGTTGCCGAGCGACTTGCCCATCTTCTGTCCGTTGATGGTAATCATATTGTTGTGCATCCAGTAGTGGACCGAATCGTGGCCCGGAGCGGCTGCCGACTGTGCAATCTCACTTTCGTGATGCGGGAAGATAAGGTCCATACCACCGCCGTGGATGTCGAACTCCTCGCCCAGATATTTGCAGCCCATAGCCGAGCACTCGATGTGCCAGCCGGGGAAACCGTCGCTCCAAGGCGATGGCCAGCGCATAATGTGTTCAGGTTGAGCCTTTTTCCAAAGGGCGAAATCGCAGGTCTTGCGTTTCTCGTCCTGACCGTCGAGCGAGCGGGTGGTCTCGAGCATCTCCTCAACATTGCGACCCGAAAGTTTTCCGTAGTTGAATTTCTTGCTATATGCCTCAATATCAAAGTATATTGAGCCGTTGCTCTCGTAGGCGAAACCGTTTTCGAGAATCTTCTTCACAAACTCAATCTGCTCGATTATGTGCCCCGAAGCGCGCGGCTCGATGGTTGGCGGCAGAACGTTGAGTTTGTTCATCGCCTCGTGGTAACGCAAGGTGTAATACTGCGCAACTTCCATTGGCTCAAGCTGTTCCAAACGTGCTTTTTTGGCGATTTTGTCTTCGCCCTCATCGGCATCGTGCTCCAAATGGCCCACATCGGTAATGTTACGCACGTAGCGCACCTTGTAGCCCAAATGCAACAAATAGCGATAGAGAATATCGAAAGTTATGGCAGGGCGGGCGTGTCCCAAATGCGCGTCGCCATAAACCGTCGGACCGCAGACATACATTCCGACCTTACCTTCGGTTATCGGCTTGAACGGCTGCTTTGTCCTTGATAATGTGTTGTATATGAATAATTGTTCCATTTTTTGTAATGATTAATGTGTAACGATTAAAGAGTAAGGAATTTTATCCATATGCTTTACTCTTAATACTTTACTCTTTACTCCTTCAACTTTACTCTAACATATCACCGACCCGTTCTTGAAATCCTTTTCGCAAGGAATCATCGACAGGGCGCCGTCGAAGTTTTCGGCCATAAGAATCATTCCGTGGCTCTCGATGCCCATCAGCTTGCGCGGGGCAAGGTTGGCCAGAATGGTAACCCGTTTGCCAATAAGTTCTTCGGCAGTGAAATGTTTGGCAACGCCCGACACCACCGTGCGTTTGTCGATGCCCGTGTCAACCAGAAGTTTCATCAGCTTGTCGGATTTTGGCACGCGCTCTGCCTCCAGAATGGTGGCTGTGCGG
>JAFYYJ010000010.1 GCA_017557605.1 Salinivirgaceae bacterium | reverse complement strand
AATTATTCCGGCCCGATACCTGGCAAGCACCACACGCGACCCGAAATTCTTCGGCGACGCCTTTATGCACGACCTTCGCTATGACGCGCAAGGCAAGCCGGTGCCCGATTTTGTAATGAACAAGCCCGAATTCTCGGAAGCGCCGCACGAAGGCTGCCACGAGATTGTCGTGGGCGGACAGAACTGGGGCTCTGGTTCGAGCCGCGAGCACGCCGCCTGGGCCATCGCCGGCTACGGCATCAGAGTTGTCATCTCGTCGAGTTTTGCCGACATTCACCGCAACAACCTGCTCAATTGCTTCGTGTTGCCGGTAGTTGTCAGCCGCGAGTTCCAACAGGAGTTGTTCGCGTCGATTGAGAAAGACCCGAAGACACTTGTAACCGTTGACGTTCCGAATCAGACCGTCACCAACGAGGCGACTGGCTGCACTGAGAAATTTGAGATTAACGGCTACAAGAAGCATTGCCTTGTCAACGCTCTCGACGACATCGATTATCTGTTGAGCGTGCAGGACAAGACTGAGGCTTTTGAGAAGAAGGCGAAGCAATATTGATTGTCAGCCCAAAAGGCTGTTTGTCAAAACAATAGCAATCACAAATCCGCTGCAGCAATAATTGCTGACGGCGGATTTCTTTTTATTGCCTCCCTACCTACATAACCCAATTTAATTCTGCCCTAAATAGACTAAAGCTATTAACAAATTGCGGTTGAATACATTCTGATTTATCGCCGAAAGGCACCCATAAAATAACTACATTGTGTCGCATTTAAAGCCGTCAACAATTAACATATATTGCTGACAGCAAGATATTTAGAGGAATAAATCAGACTAAGATGAAACGCCTAATCTGCACTTTATCATTGGCAGCGTTTATGTTTGGAGCATGGGCGCAGCCAATATTGTTTCAGGAGCAAACAACCATAAACACAGAAATAAACGGCGGAAACCGCCAAGATGACGAATTATTAGACATTGTGTTCTCGAACGGCGGCGACCGTATGCTCAACTACCAACTCGAAGTGACAAACAAAGTGTCGCGCAGCGATGACCGTCTGCTTATCACCATTGACAACCGCTATTTCAAAATAAGCGAAGAGTACAAATATAAAGGCTTCGATATCAGCCAGGTACTTGTTCCGTCGCAGTTTAGCGCCGAGTTGGTTCTGCTTTCGAAACAAGACAAGGAAATCAGACGCTGGGCCGTTGAAAAAGAGTCTTTTGAGCAACATCGGAACATGGTGACATACTATTGTGACGAGGAGGCTGGCGACGGTTGCTCTCTGCGCATCGCTTCATTCAGTCTGCATTTCACAAAAGCGGATGTCCGTGCAGCTGACGATTTCATCAGTCTCATTGACAACTATTTCAACACCGATGCCCGACTCAAAATGATGGAATCGGAACTTGCCGCCATTCGCATCGACTCTATCGAACTTTTGGAAGACTATCACCGTATGACAACTGACAATGCTGAAATATTCAGCAAGATAAAATCGGCACAATATAGCACCCGTCTCGATTTGGCGAACTACGACCCGCTTGAGTTAATGAAACAAGTGAGCCGCATGGACCAGAAAAACCGCGAGGCGAAAAAGAGCATTGAGTATGCCATCAACCACATGTACGAGACATACTACAACAAAGGAATGGACTATCTGAATTGGGGTAAGGGCGACAAAGCCGAAACAATGTTCCGTAATTCGATAAATGTGAAATCGAACTACGCGCCGCCGCATTACCAGCTGGCTCTTATGGATTTCGATGATGCAAAATACTACACCGTTCTCGACACTTGCGTCCGAATCATCTCCGACATGAACCCCGATTCCGACACCCGTTACGGCACCATTAAACTTGCCGAGCGCATCATCTACATCTTCTTGGACACAGTCTCTATGTGCATTGAGAAACAAGATGTTGACGGCGGGTTCAAAATGCTATCGACATGCAAAAACTATTGCAAAAAGATAAAAGGCATCCGCAATTTTGAGGAGTTCGACAAACTGTCGGCGCAATTGTACGGCACCATTCACGCCAAACTGATTGCCCAAGCGCAGCAATTTTATGCCGATAAAAATCTGAAAGAGAGTTTGACTTATGCCGATTCGGCCGCCAATCTTCGAGCCGAATATCCGACATTTGACATTGACGCCACGGCCGAGAGCAAACTTTTGAACGACCTGTATTCAGCTTGGATAGCCTATGGTAAAAAAGTGTCAATGGAAAATCCGGAAGAGGCTCTCTACGCCTTCGATGTAGCCACATCAATCTGCCGCCGCCACGCAGCCGTTACCTGCACATCGGAATTGGAAAAACTGGCTTTCGACAGCCGCACACACAAATACACCCAAATGCTGACCGAAGTGCGCGAGTTGCTTGAGGACAACATTGCCGACACCGCGCTTGTGATGCTCGACGATGCCGAAAAATACCGTCAGAAATGGGAACTTAAGAAACTGTCGCTGGCCGACGAATTGCGAACTACCGCCTATCAAATCCGCTACGACGGGCTGATGTGCGAGGGCGACAACGCCATGAGCCGCAAACAACCGCGTGAGGCTCTCGCCTTCTACGCCGCTGCCTTCGACATACAGAAAACTCAACCCATAATTGCCGACACGGCCTGGGTTAGCAAAAACCGCACAGCCACAATACAATACGTAATCCAGCTTTGCAGCCTTGGCGTTTCATATGCCGAAATGCTGCAAATGGGGAAGGCCGGTCATCAGTATAACACGGCTCTGGCAATAGCCGAAGACGGCAAAGTGACAAAAGAGCCAAGCGTTCAAGCGGCTTTAGCCGAATTGTCGGCGGCGCTGAGCGAAGGCGAATGCAGCAAGGCTTGGTTCGACTACAACGTGCAGATTGGCTCGGCCGAGCGGCTTATTAAGCAAAAGGAATTTGTAAAAGCTCGTTTGGCACTATCAAGAGCGGCATCAATAGCCCGCGCAAACTATAAGTGCAATCTAACTGATTCTGTTGCCATTACGCGCGCAAATGACATTGAGAAGATATGCCGCTATCAGGAGATTGTAAACACCGTACAGCCGATGCTTGAGCAAAAAGATTATAAAGGCGCACTCGAAGCATACGTCGAAGCGACAAATTACTTCGCCGACAGCTGCAACAACAAATTCGGAATAAACCACAAACCAATTTACGACTTCGTAATAGAGAGCAAATATTCAGGATTGATTGACTATGCGGTCATCTATTATGCCGAAATCAACGAGTTGAAGAAATCTCTCAAGTTGCTGGATGTGCTCTACCGCCGCTACTACGAGGCTATGTGGGCGAAAACCTGCCAAGCGAAAATTGGTGTGGAGCTTGCCCGCCGCGACTTCCGAGAGCATCCTAAAGCCGACCCCAAAGTGAAGGTTTTGGACTATACGCGTGGTGACAAATGGTTCAACACTCTTAAAAAAGAGTATTTGCAGGAGTGGATTGACAATTCGGTTGAGAATTTGAAGAATTAGGCACGGCAATTGCTTTCAAAAATTAAAAATCTCAGAAAATGAACGAATCAGAATTCAAACTAAATACCATACCCGAAGCCATTGAAGCGATAAAAAATGGTGATTTTGTGATAGTTGTCGATGACGAAGACCGTGAGAACGAAGGCGATTTTGTGATTGCCGCAGAAAAGGTAACTCCCGAGAAAGTGAACTTTATGCTTCAAAACGGCCGCGGAGTGCTTTGTGCTCCAATCACTATTGAGCGCTGCGAGGAACTGGAGTTGTCGCATATGGTAGATAACAACACTTCAATTCTGGGAACGCCTTTCACCGTTTCGGTTGACAAGATAGACGGCTGTACCACAGGGGTTTCCGCTGCAGACCGGGCTGCCACTATTCGTGCCCTTGCCGACCCGAACTCCACTCCTAACACATTCGGTCGTCCGGGACACGTCAATCCGCTTTACGCCCAAAACAAAGGTGTAATAAGACGTGCCGGCCACACTGAGGCTTCTGTTGATTTAGCCAGACTTGCAGGCCTCTATCCTGCCGCAGCACTCATCGAGATAATGAACGAAGACGGAACAATGGCTCGGATGCCGCAGCTAATGGAAATATCTAAAAAGTTCAATATCAAAATTATAACCATTCGCGACCTGATAGCATTCCGCCTTAAGCAAGAATCACTTATTGAGCGAGGTGCCGAAGTTCATCTGCCAACAGCCTACGGCGATTTCCGCTTGATTCCATTCCTTCAGAAGTCGAATGGCAAGGAGCATGTGGCTCTAATCAAGGGTACATGGAAGAAAGACGAGCCGATTTTGGTTCGTGTGCACTCATCGTGTATGACAGGCGACATTTTCGGGTCAAAACGATGCGAGTGTGGCGAGCAACTTCATAAGGCGATGCAAACCATTGAAAAAGAAGGAAAAGGCATTGTCATTTATATGAATCAAGAAGGCCGCGGCATCGGACTTATGGCGAAAATAAAGGCTTACGAGTTACAAGAGCACGGCTACGACACCGTTGATGCCAACATACATCTGGGATTTGATGCCGATGAGCGTGACTACGGCGTGGGCGCAAGCATCTTACGCGAGCTTGGTGTCACCAAAATGCGACTAATGACAAACAATCCGGTAAAACGCATCGGCTTGGAAGCCTATGGATTGGAAATTGTTGAGAATGTGCCAATTGAGATTGAGCCAAACGAATACAACGAGTTTTATATGCGCACCAAAAAGGAGCGTATGGGGCACACCTTACGAATGATTCACAGCAACAACAAGTAAACGCACCAGTTTAGAAAAGACTTAACATCTTTTGTTTCTGGGAATTAATCTTTGATTCCGAAAACATTTATGGCTTGTGAAGTCAGGTATGGTTTGACTTTGCTGATTGGAAGCTTGAATGCCGGCATACCAGCCGCATACGCAGCTATTTCATATTGCTGATATACAAACACAATCGAATCGCCGTCGGGATACGGAGTATAGGCTGGCAACGGAATTATACTGTCGTTAAGCAAAAGATAATCAAACAATTCACCTTCATTTGGGACACCCGATTCTTCAAAGAAATAAGTATTCAAACCTTCTTTCAGCAAAGGCTGAATAGCCACCACATTGCTCGTATCGATTACTGTAATCAGGCGAGAGCCGTCCTTCTTGCTGAATACTACCGGACCTTCGCCAAAAACACCACCGTGAGCGCCTCCTAAAAACGCATACTCAAAGCACTGAAAGACAACATAATCATCCGTTTCTTTGTCTTTTTGAACATTCATTTCATATTCGTATGTGAAAATATAATCTTCTGCCTCTCGAGTAACGGCATCTTCGCGCGAATTTGCGACATACCTTTTATATTTTTCACCACAATAGTATTTTAACATTTCTTGCATATCATTCGCATCACCCTCAAACTCAGGTGTTACCGCATCTTCGTAGTCGCGAGCCAATGCATTTTTCACAATCGAAATCAAATCCGCACGAATTGCGGCAGAAACCGAATTGGCAGCCAACGGAACTTCGGCTTTCACAATAACGTTGGCATATTTGCATGAATCGGTATAAGCAAATGTTTCGGTACTTAAAGCATTGTTTTCCTTCGACTTATGATTGCACCCACATAATGCTAATGCTATAACACTTGATGCTATGAATAGTTTGTTTAATTTCATAATATTCTGATTATCATTTATATACAAAAAAATTAGAGACTCTCCTCAAGTAGCATTTTCCGCAATTCATTGCATGACCATTCGGGGTTGTTGCGGTCAAAATCGAACACCTTGAATCCGAAATCGGCAGCGGCAAGAGTGTTTACCGGCTTGTCATCTATAAAAAGTGTTTCCGCAGGAACAAGTCCGAATTTGCTGGCTGCCAACTCGTAAATAGCTCGTTCAGGCTTTATCAGATTGCAATGACACGATATTATCTCACCGTCGAACTGTCTGAAAATTGGGAACTTATGAAATGCATTGATAAACTCAAACGACATATTTGACAAAGCATAAATCTTTGCTCCTCTCCTTTTCAAATCCTCAATCAATTGGCAAGTGGAAGGCGCCGGATATGTTTGCGCTATAGCCTCATGCAGAATCTCATCGCAACGATTGTAAGGCAATTTCATAATATCGGAGATAATCCGCACAGCCTCTTCCCAAGTCAGTGCGCCTCGGTCAAACTCAAGCCAGAATGTTGGAGTCGGCATGGAATGGATTATGTCCAGGAAAGCAACTAAATCGTTGGAACATTGCTTTTTATCGCGCGACAAAACAACTCCGCCCAAGTCAAAAATCACAGCCTTCATTTCGTCTCGTTTTTGCCTATACCTTTAATTCCGTCTTTCGCCTTGACAATTAGATTGCTGATATCGCGCTCCATAGCTGTTATTATCGGTTTTTGCACCTCGTTGTTGTATATCATATTGAGTGATGCCGGCTGCACCTCAATGTCGAGTTTCTCATTGAACACGCGCGGTTCACCGTCAATGTGGCACACAATAGGATAATTGGTGTCTATCTGCACCGATTTGGCGTGCACAATCTCAATGAATTTCGATTTGTGCATTGTGTGATTGATGAGCCTTGTGGCAAGCGCGGGAGCCTCAACTTTCGGAAAATCAGACATAATGCAGACATCCAGCAACCCGTCATCAATCTTAGCTTCAGGCGAAATAAAGGCATTGTTGCCAAATTGCGACGAATTGGCAAGACTTATCATAAAGGCATTGCGGAACTGTCGCTTCCCGTCAATAATCAGCTCGTAAGGCTGTGTCTTGTACTGTTGGAATTCGGTGGCGGCAATTTTGACATAAGGAATCGGACCACGCTTGCCGTTATCAGCGAATTTGTGAGCCACATGCGCATCAAATCCTACCCCCGACACGTTTACCGACAAATCGTCGTTAATGCGTACCGTGTCCATTTTCACTATCAACTGTTTGTTGAGCACTTTTACCGCTTCGGACATTTTCATCGGAATATTGAGGTGACGCGCTAGTCCGTTGCCCGACCCCACCGGTATAATTCCCATAACAGCATCGCTGCCGACAAGACCTTTGGCAACCTCGTTCACCGTGCCGTCGCCACCCACAGCTATCACATAACGGTACTTCCCAACGGCCTCTTGACTCAACGTTGTGGCGTGACCGGCACTGCGTGTGTGTACAATTGTCGGATTGAAAAGATTGAAATCCAGCACTTTTTCAAGAATAGCATCCAGTTTTTTCTGTTTGCCAGTTCCCGAAATGGGATTCACAATAAAAAGAGTCTCCAATGCCATAGCGTTTCTCCTATTATTCTGATTTTGCAAAGCTACTGATTTTTTTGAGGGTTGCGCTCTATTTGATACTAATGGTAAAAAATAGTAATCAAGTGCACATTACCCACTCCTCTCCTTGCATCTTCCAATTCATTGCCTACTTTTGCGCCCTGAAAAGAATGGGGTGCCGCAAGGCTGAGATTATACCCTTTGAACCTGATACGGGTAATGCCGGCGTAGGGAAAAGGCTTTGTTTCCGACAAAAGCCGCTAGTATAATTCTTTCATTACCCCCATTTCAATCTTTTTTATAAACATTTAATAATTTAAAAGATGAAAAGGGATTTTCTGACAACAGCAGCCATCACTCTTACGGCGTTTTGCGCAATGGCAGAGGAAGTTACGCCAACTGACACGGTGATTACCGCCGAACAGTTGCAAGAGGTGGTTGTGAATGGCGTGAGGGCGCCGAAAAACGCACCGTTTGCGGTGTCGAACATCAAAAAACAACAATTGAGCGAGTTCTCGAAGACGGGACGCGAACTGCCGTTCCTGTTCTCACAGACACCTGGCGTTGTGGCTTGGGGCGAAAACGGACTCGGAACGGGCACAACTTATATGCGCATTCGCGGTGCGGGCGACTCGCGCATCAATGTCACTATCGACGGTGTGCCACTCAACTCGCCTGAGGACCAATGTGTTTTCTGGGCCAATATGAACTCGTACGGCTCGCTGCTCGGCAGTGTGCAGATTCAGCGCGGCGTGGGCTCGTCAACTAACGGCGACGGCGCTTTCGGCGGCACGGTGGCTCTTTCGTCGGCCGCGCCTTCGGTGGTGCCAACGGCTGAAGTGTCGGTGTCGTATGGCTCATACAACACTCTCAATTTTGGCGGAAAGGCTTCCTCGGGCCTGTTATTCAATAGGTTGATAATCGATGGCGCCTATCACGAAACTCGCACCGACGGCTACATTAACGGCACCGACGCCCGCAGTGGCAGTTACTACGGCGGCCTGACCTGGCACACTGGCAATCTGCAAATCAGATACAAAAACATCGGTAACTTTGAGAAGACGGGGCAGGCTTGGAACGGCGTGACGGCTGGCGACAACGATATGAGCCTGATGGACGGCACCTACGGCACAAAAACTGGCATCAAGACATATAAAGATATGTACGATGCAGGCCTTGGCCGATACAACTCGCTCTACGAGGCTCTGGTTTACGCCGAAGACGGCAGTTTCGCCAAAGATGCTGATGGAAAATATGTTACGGCCCGTTATCAAATGGCTGACGGCAGTTATTGGGACCGCACAACCGACAATTTCTGGCAAGACCACAACATTCTGTCTGCGGCTTGGCAAATCAACGACAAACTAGCCACAACCGCTTCATTGCATTACACTTACGGCTACGGCTACTACGAAGAGTTCCGCCCGAACAACAAACTCAAGAAATTCGGCTTGACCGCGAAAGACGCCGAAGGCAACAGCATCAAGAAAACCGATTTTGTGCGCAAAAAGGGCTTGTCGCAAAACACCTACGGCATTGTTTGGAACTTGAACTATACCAATGAGTTAATGGATATTATCGGCGGCTTGTCGGTGCAGAATTTCGACGGCAATCACTTCGGCTATCTGACCTACGCAAAAGACGCAACAGTGAGTCAGAAAATTCTGTCAGATGGTGACTATAAATATTACGATTCGGACGCTAACAAGTTCGACGGTAGCGCTTTCGCGAAAGCGACCATCCACATCAGCGAGCAATTCGACGTGTTTGCCGATGTGCAGTTCCGCCACGTGGGCTACACTACCGACGGTATCAACGACAAGTTTTACGACGACGAGAGCGGTTACTACAACCAACGGCTCGACATCGATGAGCGGTACAATTTCCTGAACCCGAAGGCTGGATTGAGTTACACTGTCGGAAACAACCGCTTGTACGCTTCGGTGGCCGTGAGCCATCGCGAGCCTGAACGCAACAACTTCACCGACAACGGCAACTATCCTGCCCCGAAAGCTGAGCGCCTGACCGATATTGAGGGCGGCTACCAATTCAGCGGCAAGACCTTCCGCGCTGGTGTCAACCTTTATTATATGGACTACACCGACCAATTTGTGCAGACGGGCGAACAGAGCGACATCGGCGAGAAACTGACCACCAACATCAAGGACTCGTATCGCGCTGGCGCCGAACTGCAGGCCGCTCTCGACATCACCGAATGGCTCACCGTTGAAGGCAATGCCGCATTGAGTATCAATAAGATAAAAGATTTCGACGAGTATGTTGAGAATTGGGACGACTGGGAAGGCAACACCGATGCCAATGGCAACGCCTACGATGGCGACGGCTTTGACATTATCCACTATGATAATTCAACACTGGCATTCTCGCCGTCGGCAATACTGAACGGTTTTGTGACTTTACACCACAAAGGCTGGCAGGCCGTTTGGCACACCAACTACGTGAGCCGCCAATATCTCGACAACACTGAAAATGATGACCGCTCGCTGCCGTCGTACTGCGTTTCGGCCATCAATTTGAGTTACACGCTTAAACCGAAGACCGTAGTGAAAGAAGCAATTTTCGGGCTGAATTTCAACAACTTGTTTAATGCCCACTATGCCGCTAACGGTTGGGTTTACTCGGCCAACTATGAAAGTGGCGGTCACCCGAACGACAACCGCTACTATCAAATCGGCTTCATCCCGATGGCAGGCTTCACAATGATGGGAAGCGTGACGGTGAGGTTTTGAAAACATCGGCATAAAACAAAAAAGGCGGCCTTACGGTCGCCTTTTTATATTTAAAGCTATTGGTTATCAATTCACCATTACGCGTTTGGCCTCGCCTGTGGCTTTATTGCGCAAGATGTAAATACCCTGTTCAAAGCGACCTTGCATGACTGAGGTATCGCCATTGCTAATTTCAACAATGCCACGGTAAACGCCCATGATTGTGAACACATCGAACATGCCACTGTCGGCTTGCTCATCGGCAATACCGGTAGGCTCAGTAACTTCCTCTGTGCTGAATATCAATTTGTCGATGTTGCCATTAGCCCCCTCAATAGCCAATTTCAAAGTATGAGTGCCTTCGGGCAATTCAACCAAAGTCTCACCACTAACAAGTTTATAGGTATCCCAACTATTGCTGGCTGTGCGCGGTATTTCTATTTTTCCGGTAATATCAACATCGTCAAGGTACAAGCGGAAAGCCGCACCTGTTGTGCCCGACGACACGTATGCGCCCCAGTAATATTTCTGAGTGCTTTCTACATTGACAGTGTAAATTACCCATTCACCCGGATTGGTGTAGCCCAAAGCATTACCTTTGTTTCCTTTAACAATATCGACTCCTGAACTGCGGAAATTGGCATCTCCTTGGTCTGAGCTTTCGTTATCGTGATATGCGATTTCTTCCATACCCTCATCGAACTTCTCGGCCTCGATAGTTCCTGGAATAGTTGCTGGTTTGCCTCCAAACGGAGTGGTAAGCACTTCGTCGCCAGTCGAGGTTTCGAACAAGATATAGTCGATGTTGCACGACGAGCCTTCAATCACAATACGCAAATTGTATGTTCCTGCAGGCATTGCTATTTTTGTGCGGCCTTTTACGTCGGTGTAAGTTCCCCATGAGTTACTTGCTGTCTGCGGAACAGATACGCGGCCGGTAATATCGGTCAACTCATTGTTACCCATATAGATGCGGAATGCCGAACCTGATGTTCCCGACGCAACTCTTGCAGTCCAAACCATAATTTGCTCCTCTTCAACTGTCACGGTGTACTGAATCCACTCGCCGGCATTAGTCCATCCCAGAACCCAGCCGTCAGCATCGTTCTTGTCAATATCTACACCGGTTGCACGATATTCGTTGCTACCGTTGTTTTTGTCATCATTATCGCTGTAAGCTATGCCATTTTCACCCTCGTCAAAATCCTCGGCCTCAAGTTTGCCCGGCAGAGCTATCGGCTTGCCATTGAATGGTTTGGCAGGTTCGCAAGCCTTTACTGAGCAAGTTTTCTCGAACAGCGTGCTACTTACAGAACTTAGCACTTGCATCGTGAAGTTGTAGTCGCCAATAGCAATTGGAGACCAATCATATTTGAAAGACGATGTGTCGAATTTCTCAATCAGCTCTGAATTGCAATAAAGACGCACTTCAGCAATTGTGTTGTCAGCGCTCGATGATTTGCCTGTAATCGAAACAGTATCATTAATTAAAACGGTGTTTGCCGATGCTCTCATATATGCATAGTCGCTTGCCGGCTTGATAATCGGACTTTTTGCGTTTTTGGCGGCATCGGTTTGCATATACTCGCGCAGCCATTTCAGAGCCGGACGCTCTACACCGTTTTTAATCAATCCGGAGTTGTCAACCCATGTTGAACCATGGATATAGCCCCACAATGTAACACCTGCCACATAATCGGCTTCCCACATGATTGGTATTTGCTCCTGATATTGTTTAAGTTGTTCATTGTCATCAGCCAAGTCGATGTCATACTCCGAAATAAAAATAGGAAGGCCTACCTCATTGTGTATTTTTTCAAGAGCAACTTTGAATTTTGCACCCGACAAATCGTTCAAGTCGTGTGACTGGCATCCTGCGGCATCAACAGGAGCTCCAGCTTTTATGATACGCTTCAAAAGGTCGATGTAATCATCGGTATTCCATTGGAAAGTGTTGTAATCGTTGTAGATAAGTACAGCGTTTGGCCAACGGTCGCGAGCCATCTGGAATGCTGTTACAATCCAGTCGTAACCCGATTCGCCATCACCGCCCAGCGCAGCTTTATATGGGGCTGGCGCATGTCCTGGCAAGGCTTCGTTCACAACATCGATATACTCCAAATCGGGATAGCGCTCGGCAACTGCATCGAACCACTCAACAATTTCTTCGAGTTGTTCTTCTTTTGAAAGGTTGTTCATCCACGAAGGATATTGTCCGCCCCAAACCAAAGTGTGAAATTTGAAAGCGAACCCATGTTCTTTACAATATTGGTATTGTGCGTCAACGGTTGACCAGTTATATTGGTCGCGAGTGCCTTCAATCGAGCCCCATTTGGTCTCATTTTCAGGTGTAAGCTGATTCCAATATTTGTCGAAATCATCTCTAATTTGGTATGCAGTTGTGATGTTACCTAAGAACTTGTTAGGATTTTGTGACAACTGCGCGTGGCTTGTCATTGTTCCGGCCACAAACAGCAACACTAGTGTGGTTCTAATTCTCATAGTTGTTATTTTAAATTATACATTGTCATTTTAAACGCTTGCAAAGAAAAATAATTATACGTGAATAGACGGATAAATGGCGCAAAAAACATCAAGGTTTTAGTGACGAATGTCAGCAAAAATCGAGATTTAGAACAATGAGCTGAAATTCATCGAGAGTAGAATGCCAAAATAGTTGTCGTTAGTTGTTATGCGGCGCGCATAACGGACGCCTGCGGTAACGGGCACGGGTATACGGAATATATAGAAATCGGCGGTAACATCAGCTCCGGCCGATTGCAAGTTCTCCCAGCCTTCGTTGTACATCTTTGCATTATCGAAGAATAAGGTGGTTTTCAGACGCTTGATATACAGCGCATTGGCAATGCAAATGTCGGGATACCAAATTGGCATTGCGTATGAGGTTAGCAAACTTACAAATTTCGTATTTGCTGTTGAACGGAAACCTCGTGGATATGAGACCGAATTATTGAAAATCAGGTTATTCCTTCCTCTCTCCTGATAAGCGCCATAAACTGAGATGCCATGGTTTGCAAGCAATCCGGGCAGATATATCCGACCTTGCACAGATGCTTGATAGTCAGATGATTCGCCATACAGATAATTCATATAATCGGCACGGAGAGTGAAACCAAGACGTGGTTGCAAATCGCGGTGCGACATTCGCCTAAGATGCTGTAGATATGCTGTATAAGACGTTGTTTGGAGCAACGTGTCGGACTGGTTTCGTCGGTTAGTTTTTTCCTCGATTATCTGCTGCCTAAACTGATATCCGGTTTGCAGCTGCGCTGTTGTGTTGAAAGCGCCACTGTGCAGTACTAAAGGCAATTGCAGCACTGCCGATAATACTCGCATTTTGCTTTCGAAAATACGAGTATTGCCCCTATTGTCGGTTATTTTCAGGTCAGTGTATTTCAAATCGCCACGCACACCGATAATCGGGCGGAAACCTTTGTACAGATATTCAGCAAAATAGTCATCAATTCTGTCGGCGAAATAATATTGGTAGCCGGCTGTCAGAAACGAGGTGCTGAGCGCGTCCTGAGACATAAACGTCAGGCCGGGACCAATCTCATTCTCATCAATACGAACCGACAGCGGCCCCCAGCTATGGATATTGAGCAGATGCGCCAACCGGCTGTAACGCTTGACTGTGAAAGAGCTGTCGGTGGCAAAATTGACTTGCTGCTCTGTTTCCGACAGATGACGCGTAAATTGGGTTTCGCGTGTTTGCGGCAGAGTGTTATCCGTTTGACCGTCAGTAATTTTCTTTTTGGCAATCATATAGCCGTCGGCGGTGTAGAAGGTAAAAAGTAGAGTGTCGCCGCTCATGCTGCCTGAGCCTGTGCCAAAACCGCTTGTTGCCACTATGCGGCAGCTGCTGTCGGCAACATTGTAGTTGTACCAAGCTGTATTGCCATTGTAATTGCCAGTAAATAAGATAGTTTTATCGTCTATTATAATATCCGAAATGTCATCTTCAACTTTTAATATGGTGTCTGTTTTATGGCTTGCAAAGTTGTGGACAAGCACACATTTCATGTTGTCAACGTTTGCGATAAAAGCTAACTGATTGTCGTTGTCGGCCCATGATATACGTACTGGCGCTGCGTTGTCCGTTGGAATTCGCATCACAAGCCGGCCTTTAAGGTCGTGAATGGCAATGCTCCAGCGCGCACTGTCTGTGTAACAGGCTGATGCTATCAATTGCCCTGATTCTGAAAGAGTTGAGCAATGGTAGCGCCCACGCCTTACAATGGTGCGACGGCGGTGTTTGTCAAGGTCATAAGTGATTATCTGGCTGTGGTTGAACATCTCCCAGCGTGTGGCTCGTCGTTGGTTCCAAACAAGCGTACCGCCCGAAGCCGACAGATGTTTCTCTGCCATTAAGCCTGTATGCCTGATGATTCGCTCTTTTCCGCTACTGTCGATTCTGACAATCGCTGCAATGTCCGACAAATTCTCGCGGTAAGCCACAATTTCTCCACCAACATTATGCGGATAGTAATAATTGGTATAATTATTTGGATTACAATGCGTTATTATTGTTGCGTTTTCCGGTTCGGCTTTAACTGGTGTAGCCAACGGCTCAAGCGCTTTCTTGTAAAAATCTGGTTCACGCAGACCGGTTGTATTTCTTATTGCACGACCGAACGGCCTCAGTGCTATTGGGTGGGTGGCTACACGGTTCAGGCAGTTTTGCCACAACTCAGCGCCATAGTTCATTCGCCCATAATTAACAAGTTGGTAGCCTAGATGATACTTGGTTGGAACATGGTCGGCATACGACCCGAACATGGCCTTGTGATAGTGATAGATGCCTTTTTGCGATACTTGTGCGGCCAAATCGTTTTCAAAATTGCTTGTTCGTCCACGGCCGCTTGACGACGCGCCAGTTTCGTAGGTAACAGCATCGCCCTCCATAAACCACAGCGGCACATGCAGGCCAAGCAACAGTCCTGTGTATTGTTCGCCTAAAAGATATCCCAAATACAACGAAGCACCTTGATTCAGTTTGTCGGTTTGCACCACATGGCGGAACTCATGCAACACAAGCTGCTGGTCCCAGCGCTGAGGATAGTTGTCGGGAGAGGCTGTTGTCATCAGATTCATGCGGCGCGGAGCCCACACCACCTCACCATTAGAGTAAGCCGTCGCTGTTCGAAGTACTGCCGGCACACGCCTTGGTTGCCAGCCAAGTGAAATTCCCCCAGTCTTGTAAACCTGCTCCAAGTTGTTGGCATAGAGCAATCCAAGCTGTTTCTCGCTCCTCGGAAAGATTACATCGAAATGTTCGGTTTTGATGTGCGACAAAC
This sequence comes from Salinivirgaceae bacterium, assembly GCA_017557605.1. Taxonomy (GTDB): domain Bacteria; phylum Bacteroidota; class Bacteroidia; order Bacteroidales; family SZUA-534; genus RUG13583. Next base: position 15,001 of record JAFYYJ010000010.1, on the reverse strand, counting down.
GCATGAACCGGTCTTGCCCACTGTCGTAGAACTGCCCGTTCGCTGACATTGCGGCTAGTGCAAAAAACAAGGACAGCAAACGCCTCGATTTTGAATGGCTTTTTGCTGTCCTCATTTTATTTAAACTTAGCACTGACTGCCAACTTCGTTATTCGCCAGAATCCTAAAGTTCGTTTATCAGTTCAGTGATTATCGTTGTCATTTGCGGTTCGGCCTTACCGGCAACATCTTGTACCTCGTCGTGAGTTGTCTCGCCGTCGGGCGTTGCAGGCTTGTCGGTGTTGGTAATTATCGACAGGCCAAGGACGCGGATGCCCATGTGGTGCGCCACAATCACCTCCGGTACGGTTGACATTCCGGTGGCGTCTGCACCCCAGATGCGGAACATCTTGTATTCGGCCGGCGTTTCGAGCGTCGGGCCGGGGCTACCGATGTAAACACCCTCCTGAAGCTTGATTCCATGTGCCGCGGCTATTTTGTGCGCCCTCGAGATAAGCTCGCTATCGTAAGTTTTGCTCATATCGGGGAAACGCGGACCCAGCTCGTGGTAATTGTAGCCTCGCAAAGGATTCTCGGGGAAGTTGTTGATATGGTCACGGATGACCATAATGTCACCAACCTTGAATGCCGGGTTGATGCCGCCCGATGCGTTCGACACAATCAGTATCTCGATGCCGAGGAATTTCATCACACGAATGGGGAATGTGAGCTGGTTCATTTCGTAATTCTCGTAGTAATGGAACCGGCCTTGCATCGCCACCACTTTCTTGTTGCCGAGCGAACCCAGCAGCAACTGGCCTTTGTGCCCGTCGACAGTCGAAATCGGGAAGCCGGGAATGTCTTTGTAAGCGATTGACTTGTCGACTTTTATTTTGTCGCCCAAACCGCCCAAGCCGCTGCCCAGCACAATACCGATTTCAGGCCTGTAGTTCAAGCCTTGCAAGATGAATTCTGCGGTGCTCTTAAATTCCTCAATCATATTACTTTGCGTTAATGATAGCACGCAACTGCTCAAAACCTTCGTCGGCGCATTTCAGCATGCTGTTCATAATTTCGGTGTAATAGGGTTTCTTCTGCCCTTTGCCGGCGTTTATCTTGTCGAGGCAGCTGTTATAGCACGCAAGTGAATTCTCGATAATTTTAGCAATCTCCTCATGTTTCTCCGGATGAATAGCCATAGCGCTAAGGCAGTCGTCAACAACCTCTCTCAACAGAGCTTGTGTGTCTTTCTTAATTGTTCTGATGCTTGACATAATTATTAAATTTTAAAAACAATCTAAATTACAAAGTAGCTTTCAAAAAGCAAATTTATTTTTCTTGTGACTATCAGTCGATTTGTATACCGATTATTATAATATCGTCCACCTGCTCGTAACGGCCGCGCCACTCGTTGAATTCTTTTTCCAAAATTCTGATTTGAGTTTTGTTGTCGCGCTTGCAGCAAGTCTGCAGTATCTGCTTGAACTTCGACGTCTTCATTTTCAGGCCGCCCTCGCCGCCAAACTGGTCGTAATAGCCGTCTGAGAACATATATATCTGGTCGCCCTGCTTAAGCTGCAATCGCGATGTTGAGAACGAACGGTTCTCATTGTCGAAGTAGCCGACTGGCATGCGGTCAGGACGCAGCTCGATAATGCGCCCGTCGCGGATTATGTAGATTGGGTTCATGGCGCCCGAAAACTCCATTATGTTGCTCGTCTTGTCAATCGATATCAATGTCATATCAATGCCGTCGCCGGCCGTCATATCGCTGTCGCTCTGGTGCAAATGCTCGATAATATTCATTCTCAAGCGGTTGAGTATTGTCGAAGGCTGAACGACACGCCGTTCGTTCACAATCTTGCTCAAGAACGATATGCCTATTAGACTCAAGAATGCACCCGGAACACCGTGACCGGTGGAATCGGCGCAAGCCACAATCAGACGGCCGTCCTGCTCGGTTATCCAATAGAAGTCGCCGCTAACAATGGCGCGGGGACGATAGAATTGGAAGCTGTTCGGATAGTGCTGCGTAAGTATGTCGAACGGTGGAAGGAAGCCCTCCTGAATACGTTTGGCGTAAGTGATACTGTCGGTTATCTCCTTGTTCATCGCTATCATCTCGCGTTGCGACTGCTTCATCGAGGTAATGTTTGTGTCAATGGCTATCAACGACTTAATGGAAAGTGTGTCCTCATCGATAACTGGCGACAGCGTTGTCTGTACCCATATCTTCAGGTTCCATTTGTTCTTTATCTCCGACTCGAATTCTATTGACTGGTTATTGAAATCCCAGTTGCGAAGCAGATATTTGATGTCGGTATTGCCCAGCCCAAGCGAGCCGTCGGCCTGCAAATCCTCCAGTGTGAATCCGTGCAGACGTGTGTAACCAGGGTTCACCCATGTGGTATTGCCGTTGCTATCGAAGATGCGAATGGCGTTGTTGGTCTCGCGAGCGATAATCGACAGACGCTCAAGCTCTTGGTTGTATTCGTAAAGACGTTGCCGCTGAGCCTCAATCTCCTCTTTTTGCTGGACAATACGCTCGTTGGTCTCCTGCAACAGCTTGTTATCGCGGAATTTAATCAAGAACGACCACGCCAGCATGAACATCAGCAGGGTGAAAATCAGAAACAGCCCCACAAACGACATTATTGACGAACGCTGCTTGTGGATGACCGACATGTTATCGCTGATAGTGCGCTTCTGAGCTTCGTCTTCGTTAGTGAGATAGCGGATTAAACTGTTCTGCCGGTTGTATTCGGCCGTAAGGGTCAAAGTGTCGGTTGTCATCTGTCTGACGCTCAACAGCAGGCTGTCGCCGTAGGCAAGCGATTGGCTAAAGTATTCGGCAGCTTTTTTGGGGTTGTTGCGTTTCAGATAGATGTCGCCGTACATTTTATATACGGTATGAGCGTTTTCCCACATATATTCCGAATAGCCGTCTTCTCTCGCTTTGTCAAGATAGAAAAGAGCTGCATCCAAATCGTTGTGACGGATGTAATATTTGCTAAAATACAAACAAGTGGCAAACAATGAGCTATAGTCAGCCGCACAATTGCTGGCCGATGCCTCGCGATAATATTTGAGTGCCATGTTAATATTATCCTGGCTCAAATACCAGTTGGTCAGGCCAAGCGATGTCAGCATTTTGGCTTTTAGAATATTGAGCGTGTCGCTTATATTTTTCGCTTTGCTGAAATGGTCCCATGCATCATCATAGTCACCTATTTGAAGGCGGATATTGCCTACAATACATAGTGCCTCAACCTGCCCGAGTTTGAAATTGGTCCTTTCGAATATCAATTCAGCCTCTTCGGCGTTTTGGGTGGCTGCGCTGAAATCGTTGCGGTAACGGTGCAGGCGGCTGAGTTGAAGCAGAATCTTGCCATAGTCGGCCGACACAATGTTGGTCTGATATACATTAGTAGCCTTCTTCAACAGTTTAAGCCCTGGTTGCAGCTCATTCTGGCGAAGTTTCATTTTACCCATAGTGTAATCGAAAAGCGCCAAATCACGTTCGTCATCAATATCGTTGTAAATAGCCAGATTACGGCGCACGAATGTGTCACACAAGGCCACTTCGTTCATCCTCAGATAGATTGACGCTATAAGTGTGTTTGCTTTGAATTTGAGCTTAATCGAGTCGTTTATGGCTTTGTTGTTTAAGGTAAGCTGGGCGTAATAGCGGGCTTTGCGTGTGTCGCCGGTCATCAGATACAACTCGCCAAGTTTGAAGCTGGCCTCCATTCTGACGCGGCTGTCGGTAGCGTTGTCGAATACGTTCAACAACAGTTCTTCAGCCTTATCGTAGTGGTTCATAGCGAGTTGGCGGTTCCCTTTCTCAATTTCAGGCTGGAACTTGGCATACTCGTCATTTGCCGGTTGCGCTTTAACTTGCAAAGCCAGCGCAAGGCAAAGACCGGTAATAATTGCAAATATGTGTTTGACGTTATTCAAACGAGTGTCTCCCCAATCTTCTGCTATCAAAAATAAGACCAATTTCGTGAAACACAGCGTAAATGCGCCTCACATCGGGCGACGAAATTGGCTCGGCTTTTTGCAGCAGATGCCATAATTGTCTGATTATTATCTTTTTTGCATACAATTCGCCCTTAGTCACGATTCAAAAACCGTAATTGCTAATTTAACAATGCTTTTCATTTTTTTAGAAAAGATTTTAATGAAATATCAGAAAAATTAAATTTGCCGTTCAAAATCATAATTGAAACACAATGGAACATCATAAAATTAAAATAGGAATCACTCAGGGCGACGGAAACGGAACAAGCTACGAAGTGATGTTGAAATCGTTTTTGGAACAACATATTCAAGAGATTTGCACGCCTGTTGTGTACGGCTCACCAAAGATTGCGGCCTACTATCGCAAGGCGCTAAATATCAATAATTTCTCATTCAATCCAGCCGACAATGCCGATAACGTCCAGACGGGAAAGGCAAATCTGATAAATGTTCTTGACGACACCGCCAAAGTTGAACTCGGCAGCGCCACACAAGCCTCGGGCGAAGCGGCTGCCGTGTCACTTGAGCGCGCAGTTGTCGACCTTTCGGCTGGCAAACTTGAGGCGCTGGTTCTTAATCCGCTGCCGGCCATAGGCTGCAAGACGCTGCTGGTGGCAAATCAATTCGATTATGTAAAGCAGAAACTTAACGCAAGCAACACCATGACAATGCTTGTGAACGGCGCCATGCGCGTGGCTCTGCTCTCCGATGCCCGCCCGATGCGCAACATTGCCAAATCGATAACCGTCGACAACATTGTCAGCAAACTGCACTTACTTGCCGACGCTCTAAAAGCCGATTTTGCTATCGACAATCCGCGAATTGCCGTATTAGGTTATAATCCCAATTGCTCTGACGCTGACAATCAAGAGTTTGAGGAAAAAGACACGATTATTCCGGCCATTACACAGGCTAACAGCGAAGGTGTTCTGGCCTTTGGCCCATTCGATGCCGACACCATGTTCGGAACCGATTTGTTCAATCGTTTCGATGCTGTTTTGGCTATCTACTACACGCAAGGTATGGCTCCGTTCCGTGCTCTCAGCTACGATGACGGTGTAAGCTACATTCTGGGCTTACCTCAAGTGTGCGCAGCGCCATTCCAATCGTTTGGATACGAGGAGGCTGGCAACGACAAAGCTCAACCTGGCGCATTCCAAAATGCAGTGTATTTGGCTTGCGATGTCACTAAAAACCGCAAACAATATAAGGATTTGACGGCCAACAAGTTGAAAACCAACTCGCTTTCGGATTAATTGAAAGCTACGCAAAAAGTTTGGTAAGCGCATAGCCGCAAAACACCAACGCTATACCGATTATTACACTTGCGCTGATGTAAATAGCGAAGGTTGCAATATTTTGGCTTTGAAGCAATTGCAGACTTTCATTAGCAAAGGTTGAAAAAGTTGTGAAACCGCCGCAAAAACCTGTCGTCAGCAACAGAAGCGTATTTTGCGACATCAGCGGATGCCTTGCGGCGAATCCGTAAAACACACCTATCAGCAGGCATCCTAGCAAATTGACACACATTGTGCCAAACGGAAAACCATTAACCGGGCTTTTCATCAACACCGATATAAGATAGCGCAGCGAGCCGCCCGCAAAACTGCCGACACCTACAACAAAAAGCGATTTTAGCAAGTCCATAACATTGGATATCAATGCATTGTAATTCAGAACAAAAGTTCGGTCTTCTGCGTTGAAATTATAAATAATTGCATTCTCATATAATCTCAACCTTAAACTTCACAACTTTTCCTTTATCCGATTTTGTGCATATCATATTTTGTGCGACATTTGAAATCGGCAAAAACTAAAAATATGAAACGAATCATTTTAACTGCGGCCGCACTTGTAACGGCAGCTAACATTTGGGCACAGACACCTGTCTATCTTAATGTTAACCAACCTATTGACAACCGCATCGAAGATGCCTTGCTGCGTATGACCACCGAAGAGAAGGTGGCGCTGCTTCACGCGCAATCGAAATTCAGCTCGGCGGGTGTCAAGCGGCTCGGAATCCCCGAAGTGTGGTGCTCCGACGGCCCAATGGGTATCCGTGACGAGGTGCTTTGGGACGAGTGGGAACAGGCCGGCTGGACTAGCGATTCGTGCATTGCCTTTCCTTCATTAACTTGTCTTGCAGCCACATGGAACACCGATATGGCCGCGCTATACGGCAAAAGCATTGGCGAGGAGGCGCTCTACCGCCGCAAAAACGTGCTGCTTGGCCCGGGCGTGAACATCTGCCGCACTCCAATTAACGGCCGCACATTTGAATATATGAGCGAAGACCCGTTCTTAGCCTCACAATTGGTTGTGCCTTACGTGAAAGGCGTTCAACAAAACGGAGTGGCGGCTTGTGTTAAGCATTTCGCACTGAACAATTTCGAGGTCAACCGCTCATCGGCGAATGTGATTGTGAGCGACCGTGCGCTCTACGAGATTTATCTACCAGCCTTCAAAGCCGCTGTTACTGATGGCAATGCTTGGGCAATTATGGGAAGCTATAACCTTTACCAGAACCAACACTGCTGCCACAACAAGCGGCTGCTCATCGACATTCTGAAAGGCGATTGGAAGTTCGACGGCGTGGTAATCTCCGACTGGGGCGGCTGCCACAGCACCGATGAAGCCGTAGTCAACGGCCTCGACCTTGAGTTCGGAACCTGGACTGGCGGCCGCACATGGGGACGCAGCAACTCGTACGACAATTATTTCCTTGCAAAACCTTATCTCGACGGCATCAAAAGCGGCAAATACACCACCACCGAGCTTGACGACAAAGTGCGCCGCGTACTTAGGCTAATTTTCCGCACATCAATGTCGGGACAGGCACGCTGGGGCTCGCTCTGCTCCGACGAGCATTATGCCGCAGCACGTCAGATTGCCAACGAGGGCATCGTCCTTCTTAAAAACGACCGCAACATTCTGCCAATCGACGCAAGCAAGAATCCGAAAATACTTGTCGTTGGCGAGAACGCGATAAAGATGCTAACACTCGGTGGTGGCTCAACATCGCTCAAAGTGCAACGCGAACTGTTGCCACTCGACGGTCTGCGCAACCGCTTTGGCGCTGAAAACGTGACATTTGCACGCGGCTACGTAGGCGACACGACGACAACATTCGACGGCATCGACACTGGGCAGAAACTTGCCGACCACCGCTCAGCGCAAGAGCTGACCGACGAGGCTGTACGCATGGCCAAAGATGTTGATTATGTGATATTTGTAGGCGGAATGAACAAGAGCAATGGTCAAGACTGTGAGGGCACCGACCGTACATCGCTCGAACTGCCTTATAATCAGAACAATGTGGTGAGCGAGATTGTAAAGGTGAATCCTAATCTGATTTTTGTGAACATAACCGGCTCGCCAGTTACAATGCCATGGCTCAACACCGTACCGGCCGTTATTCAGGCTTGGTTCATTGGCTCTGAGGCCGGCAACGCCATTGCCGACGTGCTCTCTGGCGATGTAAACCCATCGGGCAAGCTGCCGCTCACCTTCCCCGCACGGCTTGAGGATGTGGGCGCACACTCTGTTGGCGAATATGTTGGCAAGCCGAGCTTCAAAGTCGTCGATGTTGAGTACAAAGAGGACATTCTGGTGGGTTACCGCTGGTTCGATACCAAGAACATCAAACCATTGTTCCCATTCGGCTACGGACTGTCGTATACCACTTTTGGATTCGGCAAGCCACAGCTGAGCCAAACCACAATGACGCCCGACGGCAGCGTAACACTGAAAATCGATGTTACCAACACAGGCAAACGCGCCGGCGCTGAGGTTGTCCAACTCTACATTGCCGACCTGAAATCGAGCCTGCCGCGCCCTGCAAAGGAACTGAAAGGGTTCATGAAGGTGCAACTCAACCCAGGCGAGACAAAAACGGTTGAATTCACCATCGACCGCCGTGCCCTTGAGTTCTACAACGATGCCAAAAAACAATGGGAAGCCGAGCCTGGTGCATTTGAGGCAATCATCGGCACATCGGCGACCGATGTTAAGGGAAAAGTGAAGTTTGAACTGAAGTAAATGATTGAAATCGCATCTGGTTGTCAAATTGTTAAAGGTACCGCAAAAAATATTTTTCAAAAACGATTTGCAGGCTATTGCGAATATGAAAAAAGGCGCTACTTTTGCAACGCTTTTCGAGAGAATGGCAACGTTCTAAAATTGGTGCGGTAGTTCAGTCGGTTAGAATATCGGCCTGTCACGCCGGGGGTCGCGAGTTCGAGTCTCGTCCGCACCGCAAAGAGCCTGATTAACGGATAGTTAGTCGGGCTTTTTTGTTTTTATTCAATTGATAATTTCCTAATTTTAAATCCCGATTAATTTTTATGTTACATTTGAAACCGAAAATACTGAATGGATATATCTGAAAATCCATCGTTTTTGAAGTTTAACATTTGAAATAATTGAACATGAAACTGAAATCAGCATTTAAAAGAACAGCTTTGGCGGCCATGAGTTTGGGAATTGCCATCACATTCACATCGTGCGAGGAACTTTTTAATTCAGAATCCGACGGAGGTTTCGATACCGTTTCGGCCTTGAAAGAAGCACTGACTATTGGAGCAAAAACAGCCGCCACCAACCTGGGACAAGAAGGCGGATATTTGAATGATGTATCTGTAAAAATTGGGGTGCCCGACGAAGTTTCAACAGTTATGGAGCTTGCTAGTACAGAAGCCGGACAAGCTGTTTTATCTGCGCTCGGAGCCGAAATATTTAACGAAGGTGAATTGGTGCAGCTGATGAACAAAGCCGCCGAGACCGCCGCACCCGAATCAGCTGAGATATTCGCCGCAGCTATCACAAGCATGACAATTGAAGACGGCGAGAACATCTTGTTTGGCGCCGAAAACGCGGCAACCGAGTATCTTAGAGCCAAAACCTACGACGGGCTAACCGCCACATTCGGGCGCGTGGTCACCAACACCTTCGACCAAGTATCGGTTGGCGGACACACCCTAAACGACGCTTGGGCTGGATTCACACAATATTATAATAGAATTCCCGATTTGATTGCAAATGCACAAAATGGAAATATAGTTAAAGCTCTTGCTGTAAAAATGGCATTTGAAGCACTTAAAGAGTACAATGCAAATTTGTATAATACTGTCACTTCTATCGAAAAAGTCAACACTAATCTTGGCGAATATGTGACAGCCAAGGCGCTTGACGGACTGTTTGTGAAAGTAGCCGACAAGGAGAAAGGCATCCGCACCGATGCGTCGCAACGCGTATCCAATTTGCTGCAAAACGTTTTCGGACGGTTGGATAACAGATAATCGAAAGCAAACTAGCTAGTTAGCCCCGCGCATTCCGTGGGGCTTTTTTTGTGTCAAGAAAAAAATTCTCAACTCCTTCCCTATCATTTTTCAGCATTCAACCTTCAAATTTCAATTTTCACATTTCAACTTTTTTAGCACTTTTACGCATCAATTCTAAAACATACAATTATGAGTTTATACGAGAAAGTCGAGAACGACATAAAAACGGCTATGTTAGCCAAAGAGAAGGAGAAACTTGAGGCATTGCGCGCTATCAAAGCTGCGTTTTTGCTGGCTAAAACCGAAAAAGGCGCATCGGAGACCTTGTCAGAAGATGTTGAACTGAAGGTGATTCAGAAACTTGTGAAGCAACGCAAGGAATCAGCCGAATTGTATAAAAGCAATGGCCGCAACGATTTGAGCGACAAAGAATTGTTTGAGGCTGAAGTGATATCGACTTACTTGCCGGCACAACTTAGTGAAGCAGAAATCGAGGCCGAAGTTCGCAAGGTTGTCGAAGCTGTGGGCGCAAAAGGTCCGCAAGACATGGGCAAGGTTATGGGCATGGCTAACAAGCAGTTAAGCGGAAAAGCCGAAAGCCGCGTTGTGGCACAGAAAGTGAAAGAAATCTTAGCTTCGTTGTAATTTTTTCAAAATGAACTTATCATTGAAACGCCCGATTGTCTTCTTCGATTTGGAGACAACTGGTCTGAACATCGTCACCGACCGCATTGTCGAAATTTCATATCTGAAGGTTTTCCCTGACGGTACCGAGGAGCAGAAAGTGTTCCGCATCAATCCTGAAATGCACATCTCGGAAGAAGCAACCGCCGTTCATCACATTACCGACGAAGATGTGAAAGACGCTCCGACCTTCAAACAATTTGCAAAACAATTTGTGCAGGTTATTAATGGTTGCGATTTGGGCGGATTCAACAGCAACAAGTTCGATATTCCGTTGCTTGCCGAGGAATTTGAGCGTGCCGGTGTCGAGTTCGACTTTACGCGCTGCAAGTTCATCGATGTTCAGGTCATCTTCCACAAAATGGAACGCCGCGATTTGACAGCGGCTTATAAGTTCTATTGCCACAAGGATTTGGAAGGTGCGCATGGTGCGGCTGCCGATATTCGCGCCACCTATGATGTGCTAAAGGCGCAGCTTGACTTGTATCAAGATGTCGAATATGATGACCATGGCAAAAAATCGAAACCTATTGTGAATGATATTGATGCTCTTTCGGAGTTTTCGTCGCACAATAAAAATGCCGATTTTGCCGGCCAACTTATTTATAATGATAAAGGTGAGGTTACTTTCAATTTTGGAAAGTACAAAGGAATGTCGGTTGTAGATGCGTTTAAGAAAGACCCTGGCTATTATGGCTGGATTCTAAACTCGGCATTCCCTCTTTATACTAAACGTGTGCTGACTCGCATTAAACTGGAAAATGCGTAGTTTCTACGAGTAAAGTTGCCGTTTGTAAACTTGTTGAACACAAACAAATTACAAAAAACAGCATTTATGAAAATTATTGGCGTCGGACGAAATTATGTCAATCATGCTAAGGAACTTGGAAACGATGTGCCCAAGGAACCCATTATTTTTCTGATGCCAGAAACGGCACTCATTACACGCAATCTGCCGTTTTTCTACCCTGATTTTTCAAACGAAATTCATCATGAGCTTGAGCTTGTTGTCAAGATAAGCCGACTCGGGAAGAACATTCCTGAGAAATTCGCCCACCGATACTACGATGAGATTGGTGTAGGCATTGATTTTACCGCCCGCGATATGCAGCGACAAGCGGCTGCGGCAGGCTTGCCGTGGACTCTCAGCAAAGGATTCGACGGCGCGGCACCCATTGGCACATTTGTCAATAAAGCCGAACTTGGCGACCTGAACAACATCAGTTTTTCGCTCGAAAAAAACGGACAGTTGGTTCAACAGGGCAATAGCGGCAATATGATTTTCTCGTTTGATACCATAATTGCTTATGTATCACGCTTCTTCACTATTAAAATTGGCGATTTGATTTTCACCGGAACGCCTTCGGGAGTTGGACCAGTCAAAATTGGCGACAATCTAGTGGCTAAAATCGGCGACCGTGAATTGCTGAATTTCAATGTAAAATAAGCCCCAACGCCCCTCTACTATGCGTAGCTGTGCATTCCACCAAGCAGGAAGTTCACGCCGAAATAGGTTATCAGCACAGATAAAAAGGCCACAATCAAGAAGATATGAGCTGCCATCGGTTTTTGCAGACGCGGGAAAAGCGACGGGTGCAGCGGCATTGCATAGACGAGCATTGTTATCAGCGCCCAGACCTCCTTGGGGTCCCAGCCCCAGTAACGACCCCACGACTGGTTGGCCCAAACGGCACCGATGAAGATGCCCGTTGTGAGCAGAAATAGCGCCGGATAGAGCATCAGTTTACTAACAACATAAAGAGTGTCAACTTGCTCGAGATTGTTACGGCCAGCCACAATGGCGGCAATGCCGTTGAGCATTGTGAACGCAAGCAGCGTATAGGCCAGCATCAGAACGCAGACGTGGATACTCAACAGCGGTGAGGCCAGAACCGGCATCAAATGGGTTATCTGCGGATTCGACTCGCCAAAACCGGCAACCATCAGCGTCAGGCCGGAAACAATGTAGCCGAAAGGCACCATCAGCGCAAAACGGCGTTGCAGACACAGCGTTAGAGCCATTGCGCAAGCCGACATAAACTGCATTGTCTCAAAGCCGTTCGACAGTGGCAGATGACCGCCAACATACCCCCGTAACACAATGGTTGTCAGATTGTATGCAAGCAACAATCCCATTAGAACATTGAGCACAACAGTAATTGCACGGTCAACAGGCTTGCGGCGCATCAGTTTGAAAATGTAAAAGATAAAGATAATGATGCCCGCAGTGGTGAGAGCCATTGAGAGCATCTTTGTAATATTCAACGAGTTGTAAAGACGCTCGGCACGCATTTTGCCAGCTGAAGGCAAAACTGCCGCGGCTGTTTTCTCCTGATAGCGTTTGATTTTGCCGATTGTGAGATTAAGGCTGTCGTAGCTGCGAGTGAACGCCAACTCACCAATATAATCCATTGTTTTCTTGACAAATAGCCATTCGTCGTTAGGCATATCAAGTGGCAGATTGTCGGCAGGGCCATACCAAACAATCTGATTATCATCGGCATACGGGAATATCTTAAACAATTGGCCGTTGAGTAGCATCATCACTATGTTCATCTTCTCGTCGGCCTCGCGGAACGATTTCGCTCCAGGCTCGTCTTTACCGCTGAAAATGTCGGTTATCACGTCATCGAGGCGACGGTTGTTGGCGATGAAATCGTTGTACGACACATACTTACTACCGCCGCCAATGACATTTCGGGCCTCACCTTTCAGTTTTATCATCGGCTCGTCGGCCCAGGCGGAAGGATTGAGCAACCAGCCCATAAACACCTGTTCGGCGCTCATTCCCTTATAGTTAGCCTTGCCGTAAAGCTTGATAGTGAAATTGCGTGCCACAGTCTGCATCGGACCGATACGGCCGTTGCTGTAAGCGTAGAGCTGCCCGAACTCCTCCGCAACGTTGCGTGGCAAGGCTTTCGTGGTGTTTTGAGCCGAAACGGTTTCCGTATGCAAACCAATGAACAAAAGCAAAGTCACCGCAGCCAACTTACTGCCTGTCAGCTTCTTGAGAGTTGTGCGGAACCCGCAGTTTGGCATCAGCAACAGAAGAATCATCGCGATGAGCAAAAGAGCGTAACCAGTGTAGGTGACGCCGATGCCGACAGGGTCGTGCGACACCGACAGATAAGTGCCGCCGCCGTCGGGGTCGTAACCCGACTGATAGAATCGGTAATTGCCAAAATGCGCAACATTGTTCATCGACACATTGGCTGTCTGCGCGTCAGTTCCACGCCTGAAAATCAGTGTGCTGACGTAGTCCATTGGCGACTGCGTGCCCGGATAGTTAACCGTCTCGAAACCTTCGAGCTCAACACTGAACGGCATTTTGCATATTTCTCCGTTGTTGTTGATAATGAACATATTAGTCTGTTCGCCTATGCGGATGTGCGTGGTGCCTTGCTGGCCGAAAATGTGCGTGATGAGCGCCCCCACCAAAATCATCGCGAAAGCGGCGTGAAGAAGAAAACGCGACGGATTGCTGAAAAGACGTTTGCGAAGAATGTAGGCCATTCCGCTCACTCCGATAATCGCCCAAATAATTGTGAACCAGACCGAACCATAGATATTGACGGCGGCGAAACGTGTGCCGTAAAGTTTCTCAATTATTGTGGCCACTGCCATAACGGCAATTATCGCAATGTACGAGGTTATGACCGTGATTTTCAACGCTTTCATTCTGTTTTTTAGCGAGTTATAAGTTTTAAGTTTATTAAGTTATAAGTTTTTAAACCTAATGCCTAGTGCCTAATGCCTAAATATTAATAATCTTGTTAGACAACGCATAAATGGTCAAGCCCGACTGCGTTTTTATTCCGGTTTTCTGCGTGATGTTTTTCCGGTGGCTGATAACCGTGTGGACGCTGATATTCAACTTGTCGGCAATCTCCTTGTTCATATTTCCCTGGGCCAGCAAACGCAGCACATCTAATTCACGGTCAGACAGTTGCTTCGATAAATCGGTGTCATCAGCTGATTCGTCGTTCAATTTCGAATTCACAGCCTCCACAATTTCGCTCGGAATGTCGGTTATGGCAATCTGCAAATCAAACTGATTCAGATATTTAAGCTCAAAAAACGAGTAAACAAGCGCGCACCATACCACATTAGGATTCTTAAGCTTCAGATGCGCCAATTCTTTGCCCGTTTGCTGCAAAAGTTGCGGATTGATGATTATCAACTGCAATTTGTTGGCGGTTATAAAACGCTGCATATCTGCAACATAATCGATTTTATACAAATCGAAATTACCGGCCTTGAGCAGAATGTTGCTCAATCCGTTGACAATTATGGCCGAAGGCTCAAGAATGCCAACCCGGAATATTTTTTTATCTGACTGCCTCATAATCATTTAGCCTTGCTTAAAGAACGCTCAACTTTCATAACGAGCGGCATCAGTATCTGTTCTTCGATGACCGAATGGGCGTAGAGATTGCTTTCAACATCGCACAAACTCAACAGCAGACGGCGGCGGATTTGTCTGTCCTCGCGCACCGATATGTATTTGATTAGCAGACTTTTCAACTCGTCGAGTTTATAGTTGATGTCGGTGTGGTGCTTGCGGTACTCCTTTGCCGAAAAATTCTTGTCAAACGAATCGTTATCAATGCCTATGTGTTTGTTATATAACGCTTTGATATACGGAAAAGCAACCCGGTCCTCGTAGTCGAGATGCTCGTTCACCTCGGCGTAATACTCCTTGAAAAACTTCTCCACAATGCTGATTTCAGTAGAGTTGTTGACGTTGCGCAACTCGTCGATAATGTTCCTGATTTCGGGGTATTTCTCGTTGAGATAATATGCGTGAGTATTGTGTAGAAACTTGATTATCAGTGGAATATTCTCAACACCGAACTCCAATTTCGACTCAACCACAAACCCGTTGTAGATGTTTGAAACCGTGGTGAACAGATTGGTGTCAATGTTGTGCTCGGCACAGAACTCGGCCACGGTTTTGTCCTGCAATATGTAGTCAACTTCAAAATATTCAAGCACATAAAGCAACGACGGACTATTGTAAATTACATCGGCAAGTT
>JAFYYJ010000102.1 GCA_017557605.1 Salinivirgaceae bacterium | reverse complement strand
TTCGGTTGTTATGTGCTTCTGCGTTAACTTCCTTGATACCAAACTGCATATCGATGACCCTGTTGGTGCCATTTCGGTTCACGGTATGGCAGGCTTCACGGGCACAGTTCTGACAGGTGTGTTCGCCTACTCGGAGTGCGGCTATTCAGTTCTGACACAGCTGATTGGCGAGGTTACCATTGCTGGCTGGTCATTCGGTTGCGGTTTGATTATGTTCTTGCTTATCAAGAAGATACACGGTCTGCGCGTTGACTCACGAATCGAAGAGGAAGGTCTCGACGTTTACGAGCACGGCGAAGCGGCGTACAACTAATGGATAATTAGGAATTAGTAGTTAGGATTTAGAATTTTAAAGTTTGTAGTTATTTGAGGCAAGGGGGCTCTTTTTTGGGGCTCTCTTGCTTTTTTTGTGTTTTTGGTCGCGGAACGCACTGAAACCACGGAATTTAGCCACCTGAAGGTGGCTTTTTTTTGCACTAACGCTATCGCAAATTGCGATAACCTTCAGTTCGTTCCATTTTGGAATAAACTGCATTTATTAACACACGCACCAATCTTTAAACTTTTCCATATATTTGTACAAACCGTAAATAACAAAGTGTATGGATATTCAGAAGATACAAGAGTACAAATCGGCTTTCGACAAAGTCGCCCAATCAGTTAAAGACGATGATAATCAAGATGTTGAAGTTTGGTATGCAAGAGAACTTCAGCAAGTTTTGGGATATGCGCGTTGGGAGAATTTTGTTGTGGCCATAGGTCGGGCAATGGAATCGTGCAAAACGTTGGGTATCAATATCGACGACCATTTTCGTGAGGTCACGAAAATGGTATTATTGGGAAGCGGTTCTCAACGTTCGGTTCAAGATTTTATGCTCACCCGCTATGCTTGTTATCTGATTGCCCAAAACGGCGACCCGAAGAAAGAGGAAATTGCCTTCGCACAGAGTTATTTTGCGGTTCAGACTCGGAAGATTGAACTTATTGAGGAACGGCTCAACCAATTGGCGAGAATCGACACTCGCGAACGCTTGCGCGAATCGGAGAAACAATTGAGCAAGAACATTTATCAGCGCGGAGTTGACGATAAAGGCTTTGGCCGTATCCGTTCGAAAGGCGACTGCGCACTTTTTGGCGGACTCACAACCGAACAGATGAAAAAACGTTTGGGCGTTAAAAGCGGCGCCCTGGCCGACCATTTGCCCACCCTGACAATTGCCGCAAAGAATCTGGCAACCGAAATGACTAACTATAATGTTGAGCAAAAAGACTTGCAGGGCGAAATGAGCATTACCGCAGAGCACGTTCAGAACAACCGCAGTGTCAGGGGAATGTTGGGGCAACGAGGCATTAAGCCCGAGGAACTGCCGCCCGCCGAAGACATTAAAAAAGTGGAACGACGCGTGGCAAAAGACGAGAAGAAACTGCAAGAGGATGCGAAAACACTTCCGAAAGGGTTGAATAACAACAATTAAATAAACTACTATGTCAGAAAAATACACTGCGTCGAATATTGCTATAGAGCAGATACTGAATTTCATTAAATCTGGCGAGATTGCCATTCCCGAAATACAACGTCCTTTCGTGTGGAAGCCGAAACAAGTTAGAGACTTGATTGATTCTCTGTTTACAGGCTATCCGACTGGCTATTTGATTATTTCGCAAAGCCCGAATATGAAACTTAAGGATGGTACTTTGTCTGAAGGCAAGAAAATAATGATAGACGGACAACAGCGCGTAACCGCGTTGATGACTGCCATAATGGGGCTTGAAGTTATTAATTCAGACTTTGAAAAGAAACGCATAAAAATCTCATTCAATCCGTTGGCCGTGGATGAGGACGAACGATTCAAAGTTCAAGACAATGCTATCTTAAAAGACAAAAAATGGATTGCCGACATTGCCGATGTATTTAAACCGACATTTGATATGTGGGGTTTTGTGAACAATTATTGTTTGAAGAATCCCGAAATATCAGGAAGCGAGCTGAACAAAGTATTGATGCAACTCATTGACATTAAAAATCGCCAAATTGGTGTTATAACTTTGGATAGGGAACTCACAATAGATGAAGTTACTGAAATCTTTATCAGAATCAACAGTCAAGGTGCAAAACTCAATCAGTCCGACTTTGCAATGTCAAAAATCGCTGCGAATGTAAACTATGGCGGCAATATGCTTCGCAAGGCGATTGACTATTTCTCACATTTGGCCGTTCAGCCTGATTGGTATAGCGATATGGTTAAAGATGAGGAGTTTATGAATTCGCAGTTTGCCAATAGCATTAAATGGCTTAAAGATGATAGAGAAGATATTTTCGACCCTAATTATGGTGATATTCTTCGAGTTGCGTTTATGACAAACTTCAGCCGCGGAAAGATGAAAGATTTAGTCAGTCTTTTGGGTGGACGCGATTTTGAAAGCCGTGATTACAAGGAAGAAATTGCTGAAGAATCATTTGCGAAACTTACCGACGGCGTTAAGAAATTTATGAACGAATTTTCTTTCACAAGTTTCATACTTTCCTTGAAATCAGCAGGTTTCATTTCTGCCAAACTTATCAATTCGCAAATGACATTGGATTTTGCGTATACTTTATACTTGATTTTAAATAACGATAGCGAAATAGACAAAACACAAATCAAGCATTATGTTTCGAAATGGTATGTATTTGCCACATTAACAAGCCGATACATTACTTCGCCTGAAACAGTGATGGACTATGACATTCGCAGAATTAAAGAAAAAGGTTTTCTTGCCTACTTCGAAGAATTGGAAAATGCCACTCTTTCAGATACATTTTGGGATGTTGCCTTGGTTCAATACTTGGAAACTTCTGCCGTTAACAGTCCGTATTTCAACGTGTTCTTGGCGGCACAAGTTCACGCAAGCGACAACTCGTTGCTGATGAACGGAACCAAAGTCCGCGATTTAATTACAACTATGGGCGATATTCACCACATTTTCCCGAAAGATTATCTTCAGAAAAATGGTGTTACCGAAAAGTCAAAGTACAATCAAATAGCCAATTACACGTATCTTGACACTACAACAAACATTGTTATTGGCAACAAGGCACCAAACGATTATTTCCAAACAGCGTTTGAGCAATGTGAATTAAAATCACCCAAATACGGAAACATTGCAGATATTTCTGTTTTAAGAGACAATCTTGCCGCCAACTGCATTCCTGAAGACATTCAATATATGGATGCAAGTCATTATGAGCAATTTTTGCTGAACCGCCGCAAATTGATGGCGCAGAAAATCAAAAACTACTATTACTCATTGTAGGGATAACGTGTTTTTAAAACACAACAAAACAGATTCAGAAATGGCAGAAGATTTCTAAAGACTTTGCGTTTTATTCTTCCACCAAATTCAGTGTGCATATTACGCAATTTTTAAAATTGCACCGCGTTGTAATAATAAATATATTATTATATTTGTGTTTGATATTCTAACACGATGTTAGGAACAACATAAATAGAATAATAGATATGGAAAAGCAGAATTACTACGGAATTAAAGTAGCAAATTTAGAGAGATATAAAGGTTACAGAGCAGAATCGATTAAGAGCAGAGATATTGCCATAATGATGCAATTTATGGAATTAGACAGAATTATCAATGCAACAAAATTCAGCCGCAGGTTTATGAATAAGTCGCAATCTTGGTTTGCACAGAGAGTAAAAAATTATGCCGTAAATGGAGCAAAAACATTTTTCACTGATGATGAATTTAAACAGATTGCGAAAGGCTATAGAGAATTGGCGCAACAACTGACGCAATATGCCGACGAACTGGATAATGCAGAGATGTGGGAAACTCAAGATTAGAATTAATAACCACCACAAACCGCTATTGATATGGTTTATTTGACAGATTTTCGATTATTGAATGAAGACGAAGAGGATGACGTCTTAAGCGGAAACAGCAGAACTTGTTACGATTCGTATTATCCGTTCCAAATCTTTCCGCGGCAAAAGCAACTGTCTGAAATACAGTTTTCCGAAATCACTATTTTTTGTGGAGGAAACGGCTCTGGCAAAAGCACTTTGCTGAACATTATTGCGGAGAAACTACAGTTGAGACGAGATTCGGCCTTTAACCGAACCGACTTTTTTGAGCCGTATGTTGATGATTGCGATTTTGAATTGAGCGTGTACGACCCTGCCCAAAAACGTCGTTTAATGGAAAACTCTCGAATCATTGTCAGCGATGATGTTTTCAAGCATATTATTGAGGTTCGGGTCAAAAACGACAAAATCAGTTTCAAGCGAGGCGTCATTTTTGAGGAGAAAGCCGAAATGAACGCCAAAGGTTGGAACGGCCCGCGAAGCATAAACACCGCCGACCCCGACAGCATAAAAGCCTATTCCGATTATTTTGAGAAATTTCGGCAATCGGCGTCAAAATACGTGAGGAAAAATGTGGGTGTGGATGAACGGACATTCTCGAACGGAGAAAACGGTTTCAAATACTTCACAGACGCCATACAGCCCGAAGGTTTGTATCTTTTAGACGAGCCCGAAAACTCACTTTCCGCCGAAATGCAAATAGAACTCGCACAATTCATTTTGAATATGGCGCGATTCTACAAATGCCAATTCATAATGTCTTCGCACAGCCCGTTCCTGTTGTCGATACCATTTGCCCGAATATACAATATGGACGACGCGCCTGTTTCCGTGTGCAAATGGACCGAATTGCCGAATGTGAGATTATTCTACGATTTCTTCAAAGAACATAGCGGAGAGTTTGAGAATAAATGAAATATGTTAGTGTTTGGAACAAATCAAAGGATGGGTACAAATTGTACCTATACTTGTATTTCCAACATTTATCGGCCAATAAAACGCAAAATCCCGTGTTTCCCGCACGTCCCGTGGTAAAACAACTACCAGCGCCCCGCCTTGTACTTTGCAATCTCGTCCTTTAAATCAAGAACTTTCAGTTCCCAATAGTCGTTTCGGTGTAGGCTGTCGATGCCTTCGGGTGATTCTTCGATGCTGTCAATCGCTTCAAAACCAGCGATAATATCGTCTTCCGTCAGCGAGTATGGATTGCGGTCAAGACCCCATTTTATCATATCGTCGAGGCTATAGTTCGAAAGCATTTCGTGGATGTCCCAAAAATCCTTTTGCCGCCGAATGGGACCGCCAATGGCGAGCATTTTCATAGCGGCAATCTCGCGTTCGTCGGCCATTCGGATTCCGTCAACCACCTTTGCGGGAAAAATGTACGGCTCGGTGTAAAACAAGTCGAGTTTGACGGGTGTATTGTTTGCCGCCCCCACAAACAAGTGGTATCCAGGTGCGTCACTTTCAAGAGTTTCCGTGCCTTTGTGGACTTCGAATTCGGTTTCAATAAACTGTCGGATTTCTGCGGTCGGCATTTCGCCGTATGGCAAGGCAGTGAACAAATCGATGTCGATAGAGCGGCGGTGCCCACGTTGCAGGCTCAACGCTGTGCCGCCTACGAGACGGAAATCGCGGAAGGTGTCGGCTGTCATAAGCCTTTCCAATATCGCCATTAAGTCCGCCGAAACAGATTCTCTATACAGTCTCATAATCCGCTGTCTTTAAAATTCTGTTGCACAATATTATACAGACGGAAATTCTTCGGGTCGGCGTACACTTCACGTACTTTGTCGGTGCCGTAGAACCGCGCCAACTCTTTGATTTCGTCGGTTGTGCCGTACTCAAGCACGCGGCGGATTGCCCAATCGGCGCAATT
Source organism: Salinivirgaceae bacterium (assembly GCA_017557605.1). GTDB lineage: Bacteria > Bacteroidota > Bacteroidia > Bacteroidales > SZUA-534 > RUG13583. The sequence continues at coordinate 976 of JAFYYJ010000102.1, read as the reverse complement.
CGACCAGTCAACATTGTTCAAATCAACGTCCCAAAACGTTGTTTTTGTGAGAATCGAAATGTTCGGTTTTTGCGTCAATCGGCTGTTTTTCTGTTCGTTATAAACGTCGTGCTTTGCCTGAATTATGTAGAAGAAACCGTCAATTCCAATGTTGAGCGTTTGCTCTAAATCCATTGAGTTTTTGGGCGTGAAGCGTCGGTTGCCGTGGATTAGGTCGTTCAGCCGTTGAGGAATCAGGTGCGCCGCCGATGCAACGTCAACCTTTGTTCGCCGTTGCTGGCGGATGATTCGGTCGAGTATGGCACCTGCCGGTACCGACGGCATTTCAATATATGTTCCGTAGTTTTCCATACCACAAATATAACCATATTTTGGTTATTCGGCGGTTTCGCAACAAAAAATACTATATAACAACGCATATCAACCAATTTCAATCCGTAACCAAACCCCCAATTTCAAAATGTCATTTTGATAAAACCACACAAAACCGCCGTGCAAAATTATAAATCGTAAGCAATATACGAGAATTACGGATAGAATGTATGAAAATAACAATTTTTACTTGCAAAATAAAAATCAGTTGTATATTTGCCACGTGAAAGTTGAGGGCGAGAGGGCGGAAAATTGAAAATCTAAACTCTTCCCACTAAACAGAATATGACGATGAACAACAATTTGAACAATGGTAATGGTTTGAATCTCAATCCGAATCGAAATTCGGGGCGAAATCGTCATAATAATAATCGAAATCGGAATGCGGGCCTAACCAGTCGGGCGGTTTGAGTTGAAAACAAAATGAATTTTTAAGGCTGGTTTCTGACGGAATCGGCCTTTTTTAATGAGTAAAACAGACAGTATCAATTAAAAACATAAAAAGATGAAAAAACGTTACGTAATTTTTACAGCCATTATCGGCATAATTGCCATTTGCGGGCTGTTGGTTCCCGAACAGGCGGGAATCTGGACTTTGAGCGAC
>JAFYYJ010000101.1 GCA_017557605.1 Salinivirgaceae bacterium | reverse complement strand
TTCGGTTGTTATGTGCTTCTGCGTTAACTTCCTTGATACCAAACTGCATATCGATGACCCTGTTGGTGCCATTTCGGTTCACGGTATGGCAGGCTTCACGGGCACAGTTCTGACAGGTGTGTTCGCCTACTCGGAGTGCGGTTATTCAGTTCTGACACAGCTGATTGGCGAGGTTACAATAGCTGGCTGGTCGTTTGTCTGCGGTTTGATTATGTTCACCATTATCAAGAAGATACACGGTCTGCGCGTGCTGCCGCGAATTGAAGAGGAAGGTCTCGACGTTTACGAGCACGGCGAAGCCGCTTACAACTAATTCAGAATTTTGAATTCATAATTCAGAATACATAAGATTAAAGTTTGTGATTTGGAAGCAAGGGGGCGCGAGTTCCCTTGCTTTTTTTGTGCGATTAAATGTATAGTTGAATCGAAGTTCGTTTCCAAAACGAAATCTTCGCAAAACCAACCCTCGAAACCGCAAAAACGCTATTTTTAGCCCGATTATGCAACCCGTTTGGGCGGATTAAATTTGAATGATTAAACTGAAAAAAAATAGAGTAACAATCATTGGCGGGCTTCTTGCCGTTGTTGCCATTCTGCTGCTTTTCAGTTTGATACAATGCCGCCATTCAAAAATGTCGCTGACATCGATTTTCTGCAATTCTGAAAAATCCGCTTTGGCGAAGTTCCCGCCTGAACCGTTCAGCACCGACACTTTCGCATTTGCCGACAAGAGCCGCAACCTGATTGAAGTGCACGACAACGGCGCGTGGCGTGCCTTCGAGACAAAACTTCTTGCCTGCTCAACTAACGATACGGCAAGCGTGAGCATCGTACATATTGGCGACTCGCATCTTCAGGCCGATTTTTTCCCTGGCGAGTTGCGCCGCTGCCTTCACCACACTTTCAATGCCGTGCAACCTGCTCGCGGACTGATATTTCCGTATGCCGTTGCCAAAACAAACAATCCGAACAGTTACCGCGTAGCGTGGAACGGCAATTGGACAACGCGTAAAGCCCTTGAGCAACAATGCCACAATCTTGGGCTTTCTGGCATTGAGGTTTCCACCGCCGACACAAACGCAACCATCAGCATTAAACTGACAGACAACGATATACCTAACTACGGCGGCAACATTTTGCGAGTTTTCTATGGTGCCGAAGCGGGTTGTCTGCCTCCTGTTCCGCAAATAGTCCGCGACAGCAATTGCGCCGCCACTATCGACACAAACCATTTCTGCATCAGTTGGACCCTGCCACGCCACACCGATTCGCTGACGCTTGCCTTCAGCAATGTCGACAGTCTGCACCCGTTCTGCCTTCAGGGGATTGCGCTGACAACGGGCAAAGGCATTGAGTACCACACAATTGGCGTGAATGGTGCGCGTGTGTCATCGTTCCTGAAATGCGACCATCTAGAGGCTCAACTTTCAGTATTAAAGCCTGATTTAGTGATAGTTTCGCTGGGCACAAACGACTCTTATACGAACCGTTTCGATTCAATTGGATTTTGTGCGCAATTAGGGCAGTTTGTCGGCGAGATACGCGCGGCTCAACCGAACTGCGCCATTCTGCTCACCACACCCGGAAACAACAAGTTCAAAGATAAAACGCTGAACACCAATGCTGTTAGTTGCGCAAATGCCATAAAACTGTCGGCTGAAAAACTGAACTGCTGCACTTGGGATTTCAACGCCATTATGGGTTCGCCCGATTCGCTCGACCTTTGGAACGAAGCCGGACTGATAACATCTGATTTTGTGCATCTTACACGCAGTGGATACAAATTTCAGGCTCGTCTGCTAATGGACGCCATTATGGCCGACGATTTTTGGCTTAAACATTCATTATCCGATAATTAACCAAACGAAGACTGCAAATGAACAACTGGTTCCAATTCGACGCAAATCAGCCTCTGCTCTTCACAAGACCATCGTTTTGGATTTTCTTTGTTGTGGTTTTTGCCGTTTTCTGTCTGATATGCAACAAGTTGAAATGGCGCAGCGTATGGCTTTTAGCTGCTAGTCTGTTTTTCTACTACAAATCGAGCGGATTCTACTTTATCCTATTGATATTGTCGGTGTTAGCCAACTTTGGGTTTGGCCGCGCCATTGCCGCAAACCGCAGTTCGGGCAAGCGTTGGCTGGCCGCTGCCGTGGTTTTCAACCTAATGTGGCTTATATATTATAAGTATGTCTATCTGTTTGCCGGGTGGTTCACGCAACTCACAGGCATCGGAATCGACGTTCACGACTGGCTTGGCGACAGCCTGAAGGCTCTTGTTGGCGGCCATCCGCAGGTGTCCGACATTGTGCTGCCGGTGGGCATTTCGTTCTTCACTTTTCAGGCAATAAGTTATGTGACAGATATTTACCGAAAGAAGATTGAGCCGCTCACAAACATTTTCGATTTCGGATTCTACCTCACATTCTTCCCGCAACTTGTTGCAGGCCCGATAGTTAGGGCGTCCGATTTTGTGCCGCAGATAAGCAAGCCTTTCTTCCTTTACCGCGAAGAGTTCGGACAGGGTTTATTCTTCATACTCAATGGTTTAGTCAAAAAGATAATTGTTGCCGACTATATCTCGGTGAACTTTGTCGACCGCGTTTTCGACTCCCCTACGCTCTACTCCGGATTCGAGAACCTGCTGGGCGTATATGGCTATGCCATACAGATTTACTGCGATTTTTCGGGCTACACCGACATTGCCATCGGCATTGCGCTGTGGATGGGCTTCCACTTGAGCGTGAACTTCAACTCGCCCTACAAAGCCGACTGCCCTACCGATTTCTGGCGACGGTGGCACATATCGCTGTCGTCGTGGTTGCGCGACTACCTTTACATTCCGCTCGGCGGCAACCGCAAAGGCCGCGTCCGCACCTACATCAACCTGTTTCTGGTGATGCTGATTGGCGGACTCTGGCACGGCGCCAACTTGAAATTTGTGATTTGGGGCGCACTTCACGGATTGTATCTTATTATCGATAAACTGTTTAAATCGATATTTGGCACAAGCGGCCGTTTGAAACCACTGAAAATATTCCTGACATTCAACATTGTGGCTTTCACGTGGATTGTGTTCCGCGCTGACTCACTAGCCACAGCAAACGAGATTCTGAATCAGATATTTACAAACTTCCAAGCCAACCATATCGGGCAATTTGTCGAAGCCTACTGGCAGATAATAGCCGTAATGGTTGCAACATACATAATCCACTGGTTGCCAAATAGTTTTAAGAACTGGTACAGAGGGCAATTTGCCGTAATGCCTATGTGGCTGCAAGTGTTTGTTACTGTTGTGGCGGTGTTTGTGCTTGTGCAGTTTAGTGCATCGGGGTTGCAGCCGTTTATCTATTTCCAGTTCTAAATATTTTTCCACTAAATTATTGTTTCTCTTTTCGTTTTATCCGAAAGAGGCATTTGTTAATCGTGTTTTCGTTAGGCAAAAAACAACTTTTCTGCCTTCCTCCGACAATTCTCTAAAATGATTTCTTATTTTGTCAGCATAAAAACAAAAAGAAATGAACTACGTAATTTTTGACGACAGCACTTGGGACGAGTTATTGCCTTTGACATTCACGCGTCCGACAGCCGAAATCCGCATCGGTATACTGACAATCCGCGAAAAATGGGACCGGTATCTGGTAGGTGAATCAATCTCGTACTGCACCCGTCCACATTTGCGAGAGAAGTTCCCGATGACTTTGGCCGCCGACAACATCTTTGTAAACGGCTCGGTTATTCCTACTGCTGAACTGATGTCGGAGATTGATGCTCTGCAGGTTGGGCAGGCTTTAATAACCGACGACATTGTGTGTGCCATAAGGTTGGATAAGGCGCAGGCCGAACGCTTCGACCCGTTGAAAATCGCATTCAAGAATTATACACAGCAAATTTCAGAATCACAGCGCATTACTCGTTTGACTGATATATTTTCGATGGATGGCGATGCTATTGAAAACGACTTCCGAATTATCACGAAAGGTCGGAAATCGCAGCATTTGAGCGCTACTAATCAGGTTATCGGCAATGGCGAGATTTTTATTGACCACGGCGCTGTGGTTGAGTGCAGCATTCTGAACACAACCAAAGGCTCAATCTACATAGGCCGAAACAGCGAGGTAATGGAAGGCTCGGTTATCCGCGGTCCGTTCTCGCTGGGCTCAAATTCGGTTGTCAAGATGTCGGCTAAAATATACGGACCAACAACCGTAGGTCCTAATTCGAAAGTTGGCGGCGAGCTTAACAATGTGGTAATCATAGGTAATAGCAACAAAGGACACGACGGATTCCTGGGTAATTCGGTAGTGGGAGAGTGGTGCAATTTCGGTGCCGACACCAATTGTTCGAACCTGAAAAACGACTACGCCGAGGTGCGCCAATGGAACTATCCGGCAGGCCATTTTGTAAAGACCGGTCTGCAATTCTGCGGCCTTGTAATGGGCGACCACTGCAAAACATCGATTAACACCATGTTCAACACAGGAATGGTGGTGGGTGTGGCGGCCAACATTTTCGGCAGCGGATTTCCGCGCAATTTTGTGCCCTCGTTCTCGTGGGGCGGTGCGGCCGGATATACAGAGTGTTCTGCCGAAAAAGCCTGTGAGATAGCCGAGCGTGTGATGGCCCGTCGGAATATTGAGATGACCGATATCGACAAAAGAATACTGGCGGAAGTTTTTAAAATGACAGCCAAATATCGGGTGTCGAACAAGAAATAGACAATCAAAACACTGAAAATGAGTTTCGAAAAGGATTTTAACATAGAAAATATAATGTTGGCTGACGGCGATAGCATCGATGAAGGATTTTTGCCGATTGTACCGGAAGGCGACCACTCGGACACTAAGATTGACATTCCGGCAGAACTTCCGATTCTGCCACTCCGCAATATGGTTGTTTTCCCCGGAGTGATGATTCCAATAAGCGTAGGGCGCGAAAAATCGATGGAACTTGTCAAGCAAACTTACCGCAAGGGAAAGATTGCCGGTGCTGTGGCACAGCGTGACGGAAATGTTGAAGACCCGAAACCTGAAGATTTGTACCAATATGGAACTATTGTTCAGATAATGAAGGTTTTGGAAATGCCAGACAATACCACCACAATCATTGTGCAAGGTAAGCGGCGGTTCACTATCAACAAGTTTCTTTCCGAGGAGCCGTTTTTTACGGCCGACATAACCATTGTTGACGAAATATTGCCTGGCAAGAAACAACTTGTTGAGTTCGAAGCTATTACAAGCTCAATTCGCGATTTGGCTACAAAAATCATTCGTTTGTCGCCCAATCTGCCTAATGAGGCCGCCTTTGCGCTTAAGAATATCGAAAACACATTTTTCCTGATAAATTTTGTCTGTGTCAACAGTTCCATTTCAACTGAGACCAAACAGGAATTGCTTGAGGAGTCTGATGTGTTCAATCGCAGCGAGAAACTGCTTGAATTGTTGTCTCGCGAAATGCAAATGGTTGAGTTGAAAGAAGATATACAGTCGAAAGTGCGTTCGGAGCTCAACAAGCAACAACGTGAGTTTCTGCTCAATCAGCAAATAAAAACCATTCAGAACGAGTTGGGTGGAAATCCGATTGAGAAGGATGCTCAAAACTTCCGCGAGAAGGCCAAAAGCAAGAAATGGAGCAAGGAGATTGCCGAGATTTTTGACAAGGAGGTTGACAAGTTGCAACATCTGAACACCGCATCGGGCGAGTATTCGATACAAATCAGCTATCTGCAAACTTTGCTCGACCTGCCTTGGAACGAGTTCACCAAAGACCGTTTCGACCTGCGTCGCGCCGAGAAGATTCTTGACAGCCACCATTGCGGACTTGAAAAGGTAAAGGAGCGAATCCTTGAGCATCTGGCCGTTCTGAAACTGAAAGGCAATCTGAAGTCGCCTATACTTTGTCTGTACGGACCTCCGGGAGTTGGAAAAACGTCGCTCGGAAAATCGATAGCCGAGGCTTTGGGCCGAAAATATGTGCGTATGTCGCTGGGTGGTCTGCACGACGAGGCCGAGATACGCGGACACCGTCGCACCTACATCGGCGCTATGCCGGGGCGCATCATTGAGAACATCAGAAAGGCCAAATCGGCCAATCCGGTTTTTGTTCTCGACGAGATTGACAAAGTCAGCAACGACTATCACGGTGACCCGGCGTCGGCTTTGCTTGAAGTGCTTGACCCTGAGCAAAACAGCACCTTCCACGACAATTATCTTGATGTCGATTTCGACTTGTCGAACGTGATGTTCATTGCAACGGCCAACAATATCGCAAGCATAAGCGCACCGCTGCGCGACCGTATGGAGATGATTGAGGTGAGCGGATATGTGCTTGACGAGAAAATGAAAATTGCCGAGAACCATTTGGTACCCAAGCAATTGGAAGATAATGGAATGTCGGGCCGAAAACTGCAGTTTCAGAAAGAAGCTCTGGCTTATCTGATTGAAAATCATACTCGTGAGTCGGGTGTGCGCGAACTTGACAAGCGTATTGCCGAGATTATGAGGAAGATTGCCAAAGACTTGGTTTTCAAGAAAGCCGTGCCCGAGATTTTGGAAATAAGTCATATACAAGATTATTTGGGCGCTCCCAGATACTCAAAGGACATTTATGACGATAATCGCTTTGCGGGAGTTGTGACAGGTCTTGCCTGGACAGCCGTCGGCGGTGAAATTCTGTTTATAGAAACAAGTCTTAGCCGCGGCAATGGCGGGCTGACGCTTACTGGTAATCTGGGCGATGTTATGAAGGAGTCGGCTACGCTGGCAATGGGCTACATAAAGGCTCATACTGACAAGTTAGGGTTGAAACCCGATGTCTTCGAGAAGTGGAATGTGCATATCCACGTTCCGCAAGGTGCGATACCAAAAGACGGTCCTTCGGCCGGGATAACAATGGCAACGTCAATAGCCTCAGCGTTCACGCAGCGCAAGGTGCGCAAGGCGCTGGCGATGACGGGCGAGATAACGCTGAGCGGAAAAGTGTTGCCGGTGGGCGGTATCCGCGAGAAGATTTTGGCCGCAAAACGTGCAGGTATTAAAACCGTAATCTTGTGCGAGAACAATAAAAAGGATATTGACGAGATAAACCCCGAATATATTAAAGGTCTGAAATTCATTTATGTAAGCACCGTTGATGAGGTTTTGCAAAACGCATTGCTTCACGAGAAGGTTGATGGGGCGATAGTGATTGAATGAGAGAATATTGGACGAACTTTGTATATTTCACACAATGCGAATCATTGGACTTTAAAAACCGTATATCAATTATCTATGAGTGGAAAAATTAAACGTAAATGGAAGATATAGAAGACATAGAAGATATAAAAAAGTACATAGTAGGATACTATAAAAAGAAAGATAGCGATAAAATATGGTGGGCGTACACACCGCAAATAATCGGAGTGCCAACATTTACATTCGACAAGAAAAAACTATACAATGTGTATAGAGATTATCCTCAAAATTTATCAAAAGAAGAAAAACAAATTTTTGACAGCGAAAATCCATATTGGAAGAACTTTTTCAATGGCAGAGATGCTGGTTAAATATATTGAGAATTAAGCAAATTTTGGAGTTTTGCAATGGAATATGTTACTGAACCGACGGAAGGAAAACCGAAGAGAAGATTTTTTAAAGACCCAGGTTTTCTGTCTTTATTTACAATAGCGGTTTACTGGTTCGGCTACAATCCGTTTCAGAAGAAAATCGTGTTTGCCACCTCGGACGCTCTTGCTGTTCACCCTTCGTGGCTCAAATATCTTGGATTTATTTTTTTGATTTTTGTCAGCGGTGTGATTTTTGATGCACGTGGGGAATTGTCTGTTTCAAATTCATGGGATGTAAAAACATGGGAAGAAAAGAAAAAGCCGCTTTTTATTGTGGGTCTGATTTTGTTTTTATTCTGTTTTATCGCACCGTTTTTTTGCCGTTCGGAACTTTATGACGGAACTGTGAAAAGTAGGTTCGTTATAGAACAATTGTCAAAAGATTATAATCTTGCCCAAGCCGAAAGCATGCAGGTCGGATTCACACTGATAACGACGCGTAGCGGAGGGAAGAATTCGGCCAGCGCTCATTTGATTTATGAGTACAAAGCTTATGTTTCTTATAAATTCGGAAACAAGGAATTCAAGTTTTACAATAAAGATTTTGGAGACCAGCGTGAGATGATATCCGTGATTGAAAAATATAAGGATGTGCTTCCCCTTGAATTAAAAAGAAAACATCTTGATGGCTTTGTCGCTTACAACGGCGCAGATGAATCCTTGCGTATGTATATTAAGGAACTGTTTGAAGAGGAATGACGTTGAGTTTATTTATGTTAGCACGATTGAGGAAGTGCTGCAAAATGCGCTGCTTGATGAGAAGGTTGACGGGGCGGTGGCGATAGAATAAGATTTAACATATTGATAATCAAACGTAACTAATAAATGAATAAAGATTGGTCTGAAAAGAACAAGGCAATCCAAAAGCAAATAAAGAAACGGGAAACATTCGGTTCTGGGATAGCGGCTTTGATGGAACTGCGAAACTGTCTGATGGACACAATCGATTCGTGGCGGGATAGCCTGAAAGACGAAGATTTTTGCGCGATTCCTTTCATAAATGCGACTGGTTATCACAACAAAACAATAGCATATTCACTTTGGCATATCTTCCGAATCGAAGACATAGTTGCTCACACTTTGATTAAGGAAGATGAGCAGATTTTCTTTAGTGATGGTTTTCAACAGAGAATCGGGGCGCCGATTATTACAACTGGAAATGAATTAGTTAAGCAGCAAATTGCTGATTTTTCAAAGCAACTCAATATAGATGAACTTTATGCTTACATTCATAAAGTAAAGAGTAGTACCGAACTGTTAATCAGTAGTTTGACTTTCGGTGATATGAAACGTACGATTACCGATAACCGCAAGGCTGCGCTGAAGAGCCTTAATGTTGTCAGCGATGCCAAAGAATCGGTCTGGCTTATCGATTATTGGTGCGAAAAGGATATTCGCGGTTTGATTCAAATGCCGTTTTCGAGGCATTGGATAATGCATACCGAAGCGTGTATCAGGATAATTAATAAACTTGTGTAATCCTGTAAAATATTGTTGGAAAACAAACTTGCCGATGTGGTAAAATCCCGTATTGTGTGTATGGGGGCATATTCCTAAATTTGCGAAAAAGGTAATTGATAATGACTGTTTTAAACCGAAACGTAATGAAAACCGCATTCTCCGTATTGAAATGGTTATTCATATCGTTAGGCGCCATATTCCTAATATTAAACGTTTTAGCGCTTACCCCCGCACCGTTTTATATGCACCGCTGCTTGGGTGAGGATTCCGCATGGAAAAAAGACTCGACAAAAAACTTCTACCCCGATTACATAATTATGTTCGGCGGAGCCGGAATGCCGTCGGAGAGCAATCTTATAAGGCTTTACTATACAGCTGAATTCGCAAGAAAACTGAATAAACAGGTTATTCTCGTTCATCCGGAAGATTCTGTATGTCAGGCAGAAATGACGCGATACCTTGCTGACAACGGCATATTAACCGACAGCATAATGTACATGACCTGCGGAAGCAACACGCGTTTGCAGGCGATTTTCCTTGCCGACAGTTTTCCGCAATTAAAAGAAGCGTCATCATTGATAATTACTGCTCCAGAGCATCTTTCTCGTACATTGAAATGCTTGAAAAAGTGCGAATTGAAAAACATTTATGGCATTGGCGCATTCGAAAACACTGTTGATTTTGACCTTACGCTTAACAAGCAAAAACTAAAAGGAAACAAGTTCGTTCCCGACATCGAAAGCACCAACATCAGGTATACATACTGGAATTATCTGAAGCTAGAAATCATTTGCTTTCGCGAATACTTTGCGACAGCGTATTATTGGCTGAAGGGGTGGATATAGACTGTGTTATGAAAAGCTTAACTCACTATCTATTAAACTTTAACGCTTCGCCTTTTTTGTCGGAAACAAACTCGCCGTTGCGGTAAACCAGATTGCCGTTCACAAAAGTGTGCGTTACCGTTGCGCTGAATGTGTGCCCCTCAAATGGCGACCATTTGCATTTGCTCAAAACTGTGTCGGCGGTTATGGTTTGCGGCTTGTTGATGTCCACAATGGCAATGTCGGCTTTGTAGCCCGACTGCAGGTAGCCGCGTTTGGCAATGCGGTACAAATCGGCCGGCGCATGGCACATTTTACGCACAACAGTTTCAATGTCAGTTTGTTTGTTTCGGCATAACTCCAGCATTGCTAAAAGCGAGAATTGGACCGACGGCATTCCGGATGCCGATGTGAAGTATGTTTCGCCAAACTTTTCCGATGGCTGATGTGGTGCATGGTCGGTGGCTATGGTGTCTATCTTGTTGGTGTTAAGAGCCAAAAGCAGAGCCTGGCGGTCAGCCGGCGATTTTATAGCAGGGTTGCATTTTATGCGGTAGCCTAATGTTTCGTAGTCGTTGCTGTCAAAAAATAGATAGTGCGGACATGTTTCTGCGGTAACTGTTTTCTCAGACATCTGGCGGTCCTCAAGCAGAGCCAGTTCAGCTGCCGTCGACAGGTGAGCAATATGCAGCCGCGTGCCGTATTTGTGCGCCAGCTCAATGGCTCTTGCTGTTGATTTGTAGCAGGCTTCCGCAGTTCTTATCAGCGGATGGTGGGAGGGAAGAACTCCTTTGTCGCCAAAACGCTCTTTGAAACTGGCGATATTGGCTTTTATAATCTGTTCGTCCTCGCAGTGTACGGTTATAGGGCAAGGCGATTCGGCAAAAATCTGTTCAAGCGTATTGTTCTTATCCACAAGCATATTGCCTGTTGATGACCCCATGAAAACCTTAATTCCGCAAACCGTGGTAATATCGGCTTTTCTTATTTCTTCGATATTGTTGTTAGTGGCTCCCAAATAGAATCCGAAATTGGCAACCGATTTTTGCGCGGCCAGTTCAATTCGCTCGTTAAGCAGCTGGTTTGTTGTGGTTTGCGGCACTACGTTGGGCATATCTAAGAACGATGTTACTCCGCCGGCAACCGCAGCTTTCGATTCCGATTCAAAATCGGCTTTATGCGTCAGTCCGGGCTCGCGGAAGTGCACGTGTCCGTCGATGACACCAGGTATTACATATTGATTATCAGCATCGATAATATTGGTTACACCTTGAGTGTCGGGCATGTCGCCGCCCACGTATGCTATGGTGTCGCCGTCGATAAGTATGTGCCCACGGAATTGCTGCCCATTGTTGACAATAGTGCCGTTTTTTATGAGCGTCTTCATTGGTAATTATAAGAAAATCAAGCTTTCTTCTCGCGTTTGTAGCTGCGGAACAGACTGCGCCATTTCATCCGGATAACACCGAAAACAGCCTCGCTGAATATGCCACCGCTCATCTTCGACTGTCCCATCTTTCTGTCGGTGAATATGATAGGCACCTCAACCACGTTGAATCCGAACTTCCAAGCCGTGAATTTCATTTCAATCTGGAAAGCGTATCCTTTGAATTTGATATTGTCTAAATCAATGGTTTCCAACACTTCACGTTTGTAGCAGACGAATCCGGCGGTTGTGTCGCGCACCTTCATACGTGTTACAAGGCGGACATAGGCCGATGCATAGTACGACATCAGCACGCGGCCCATTGGCCAGTTCACAACGTTGATTCCCGAAATGTAGCGGGAGCCTATTGCCACATCAGCACCATTAGAGCATGCGTTGTAAAGGTTCAGAAGGTCGTCGGGATTGTGAGAGAAATCGGCGTCCATCTCAAAAATGAACTCATAACCTTCGGCAATCGACCATTTGAAACCTTCGATATAGGCGGTGCCAAGTCCAAGTTTGCCCTTGCGCTCCTTGATGAAGATGCGGTCAGGAAACTCATTCATAAGGTTCTTGACAATCGCTGCGGTGCCATCGGGACTATTGTCCTCAACAACAAGCACATTGAAATTGCCTTCGAGCGAAATCACTTTACGCAATATCGCTTCAATGTTTTCTTTTTCGTTGTACGTCGGTATGATTACAATCTTATCTCTCATTTCCTTGGAATTGATGTGCGAATATAAGATTTATTTAGGATTTTGGGTTAGAATTTACTGTTTAGCATTCAACAAATTCGTCACCTTGCGTTCTTTGTATTCGCGTATTCGGGCATTCATCTTGAAATCTTCGAGACTGACGGCATATTCCAACAAATCTCCATTGAAACAAAGCCACAAATTGCCATATTTCAGACGAGGACCAAACATGCCGTTTTCCTCAGTAAAAGTCATAGGTGCTTTATAATCGGGTTCACCCAATATTTCCTTCACTTTATTGATAGTTGTACCTATCGGCAATTCGCGCGCCAATTGGGTAATTGCCTCATTGTCATTGTTCAACTTTTCGATTTTTGCCGATATTTCTTTAGCATCGATTGGTGTTGAGGGTTGAGGTTGCTCCAAACGGCTTTCCAAAACGGCAATTCGTTCCTGCAATTTTGCCAATTCCGCTTTAAGGCTGTCAATCAACTGTTTGTCAGATGTTTGTGTGGTCTCGATGCCTTTCTTGTCGGAAGTTTTTGATTCAGCGTTCGCTGTTTGAACGGCAAACAACAGAAATGCTGCGATTATAATTTTGTGTTTCATAGTGTTAAGCTATTTAATGATAAACTTCTCGACGTCTCGCCATTTTTCTCTATTTCAACCACTTATCCAACCAAGCGAAGAACGTGCGCTGCCAAAGGATTCCGTTTTGCGGTTTCAGCACCCAGTGATTCTCGTCGGGGAAGATGAGAAGTTCGGCCGGAACGCCGCGCAGTTTGGCTGCAGCAAAGGCCGCCATTCCCTGCGATGCCAGAATGCGGTAGTCCTTCTCGCCGTGAATGCAAAGAATAGGTGTATCCCATTTATCGACAAACAGATGCGGTGAGTTGGCATACGAGCGTTGAGCCACTTCGTTCTCCTTGTCCCAGAACGGGCCGCCAATGTCGTGATTCTCGAACCACATCTCCTCTGTCTCAAGATATTGCTGTTCAAAGTTGAACATACCATCGTGGGCGATGAAAGCCTTGAAGCGCTTCTCGTGGTGGCCGGCAATCCAGTAAACCGAGTAGCCGCCGAAGCTTGCGCCAACGCAGCCCAAATGGTCGGTATCAACCCATGGCTCCTTGCTGTAGGTGTCGATGGCAGTGAAATAATCCTTCATACACTGTCCGCCGTAGTCGCCGCTAATCTGCTCAAGCCACTCGCTGCCAAAGCCATACAAGCCGCGGCGGTTAGGTGCCACAATAATGTAGTCGTTGGCGGCCATTATCTGGAAGTTCCAACGATAGCTCCAGAACTGACTGACAGGACTTTGCGGTCCGCCCTCGCAGTAGAGCAACGTCGGATATTTCTTTTTGGGGTCGAATTTCGGCGGATAGATTACCCACACGTGCATCTGTTTACCATCGGTGGTCTCCATCCAGCGCTCTTCAACCTTGCCAAACTCCATCTGGCCAAGCAGAGCCTTGTTCTCAAAGGTTATCTGCTGCTGATTTCCGCTTTCGGGGTCAACAAGATAAATGTCGTTGGGCGCGCTCATCGAGTGGCGAACGGCAATCAGTTTGTCGCCTGCCATTGCAATCTGCTCGTAGTCGTGCTGACCAACGGTTATCTGTTTGAACATCTTTGATTTAACGCCGACACTGTAAATCTGTATTGTTCCGTGCTGGCAACTAATCAGATAGATATTCTGCCCTTGGTTGTCCCACACAAACTGCTCAACGCTCTGGTCCCAGCCGTCGGTCATATCGGTGCGTTGGCCGCTGGCCAACTCAATCACCATCAGTCGGTTCTTGTCCGACTCGCAGCCGTCGCGCTCCATACTCTGGAAGGCGATTTGGGTTCCGTCGGGCGAGAAGGCAGGATTGATATCGTAGCCCATCATTCCTTCGGTCAGGTTGCGAACAGTTTTTCCGGCGGCAATATCGTAGAGATAAATGTCTGAATTTGTTGACAATGTGTATTCAAGACCAGTCTTTTTGCGGCAGGTGTAGGCAATGGTCTTGCTGTCGGGCGAGAAGGCAATCTGCTCCACGCCACCAAACGGTTTCATCGGACACTCGTAAGGTTCGCCTTGCAGAATATCGCGCTCGTTGGTGGTGTTAACTCCATCGTAATCAACAATAAACGGATGCGGAACGGTCTCAACCCACTCGTCCCAATGCTTGAACATCAAGTCGTCGATTATCCGCCCTGACGATTGTGGAAGGTCGGGATAGACGTCAACGGTGCGCTGGCCGTATTTGACATCAGCAATGAAAAGGACTTTTGAGTCATCGGGCGAGTAAAGGAAGTCCGAAACACCGCCCTCGTGGTTGGTCACCTGCGTGCGGTTGGTGCCGTCGGGGTTCATCTCCCAAACCTGCATCGAGCCGCCTTCTGACGACAGGAAAGCCACGCGGCTGCCGCCTTTCACCCATTTGGCGCCATACTCGCTTTTGGCCGATTTTGTTATCTGTTTGTTGCCAGTGCCATCGGTGTTCACTACAAAAATCTCGCGGTTGCTCTTGTTCTGCTCCACGCTGTAGTAGGTAACGCCATAGAGCACTTGTGTGCCGTCGGGACTGACTTGCGCGTCGGCCAGGCGTCCAAGCGCCCAAAGTGCCTCGGGTGTCATTCGCTGGTTTTCGATTTTGAGATTGCTGCGGCCAATGATTGGCTCCTCGCCAGTGCTGCACGCAGCGGCAGTTGCTGCTATTGCCATAATTGCTAATGATTTGATATTCATACACTTTTAAATTAAGAAGAATATTCTGCAAGTTATTTTTTTTATTTTTACATAATAATGAAATAGACATTGTTTTATGGTAAATGACATCAAATATCACTATGCACTTGACGAACAAGGTAAAACCGTTTGTATTGACGATGTTTCGGATGAAGATAAATCATTGCACACATACCATTGCATAAATTGTAATGCGACAATGATTCCAAGAAGAGGCAAAATTCGAGACTGGCACTTTGCTCATAAAAGTGGTGAGGAACATTGTAATTCAGAGAGTTACCTGCATAAATTGGCAAAACGACTTATCAAAGAAAAGTTTGATAAATCAAATACATTTGAAATTAGCTATTACCAAAATTCAGAATGCTGTTCACTAAAGCGTAATTGTGTATTTTTTAAAGAAAATGAATGTTGCAAAAAAACAGCACTGCAAACGTATGATTTGAAAAAGTATTACGATACATGTGCTGTTGAACAATACTATGGTAACTTTAAACCAGACATTTTGTTGACAAGCCAAAAAGAACCAACACGGACTCCTTTATTTATAGAAATATTAGTTACCCACAAATGTGAAGAAGAAAAGAAAAATTCTGGGTTGCATATTATTGAAATACAAGTTCAACATGAAAATGAAATTAGGAAATTATCAAAGAAAATATTAACCGAAAAAATGAATAAGGAACGGAAATGTGCTGATAATGTTTTCTTTGCAAAATTCTATGGATTCAGAAGAAATTGTATTGAAGAATCAAAGCCTTTTGAAAAAAAGATAAATAGATTCTTTTTGAATGACAATGGTATGTCATATATCGAAAAAATGCCATGCGATTTTTCATCAAAAAAAATAACCGAAGCAAATACATTTGAAGCATGTATAGATGCTTATGAAAAAAACTTAATATACTATTATGGCTATTTATTGGCAATACAAAACGGATTTGTAACAGGCGCTTGTTGCTTTTGTAAATATAATAAGAACGATACTGTGAATAGTTCATTTTGTTATTTGTACAAAAAATATGGAACTCCAAAAAATCCAGTTCAAACATATGCTCAACAATGCAAATATTATCATGAGGACAAAAAACGAACTGATGCATTAAAATCAAAAATGCCTACATATAAGATTCCAAAAGAATTGTTGTAATGTGAGTTCTCTTACGGCAAGAAAGTTTTTCCAAGATTCTTTAAAGAAAGACATCTCTTCTTTTTACACGTTTAACACTTCGTTAACTGTTTTTAACCTGCCCTTAACTATGCCGCATTAATGCTTGGCGTATTTTTGTTGCGTCATCATAAATGATACACAAAGATTTCTTTTCATAATGAGGTTTTTTTAATAGTTGCTACCGCGGACTCCCAATCCGCAATCACTTTCAAGAAACGGCTGCCGGCCCCCAACCAGCGGCCGTTTCATTTTTCTATTTTCTCTATATTCGCAGCCTAAAATTATCGATATGGCACTTATTCTATCGTTAGAGACCTCAACATCGGTTTGTTCGGTTGCCATAGCGCAAGACGGCAAGCTGATAGCTGACAAAGTAAGCTTCGAAAACAAGTCGCATGCCACGCAGCTCACAGTTTTTGCTGAGCAGCTGTTGAAAGAAAACAGTATTGAACCGGAGAAACTTGACGCAGTGGCCGTCAGTCAGGGACCGGGTTCATACACAGGGCTGCGTATTGGCGTTTCGACAGCCAAGGGTATATGCTATGCGCTGGGTTGCAAACTGTTGGCTATCGACACACTTAAGGCGATGGCGATAATGGCCGACCAGAAACTGACCGAGAAGCCCGACATCTACTGCTCAATGATTGATGCGCGCCGCATGGAGGTTTACACTGCCATGTTCGATGCCCAATTGCAGCGGATTAGCGACACGCAGGCTTTGGTGGTTGAGGCTGACAGCTTTGCTGAATTATTGAAAACCAAAAAGATATCCTTTTATGGCGATGGCTCCGACAAGTGCCGTCAGGTAATTGATTCGCCAAATGCGTTGTTTGTTGAGGGCGTTTGCCCGTTGGCGCGGAATATGGCGGGTTTGGCCGAGGAGGCTTACACTGCCGCCAAATTCAAGGATGTGGCTTACTTCGAACCTTTCTATCTTAAAGATTTTGTGGCAACTGTGGCCAAGAACAAGGTGCTATAGCCAGATGTGCAAGCGTTTAGCGATATTGTTTTTCATGCTGACAGTGAGCATCGGTCAGGTTGAAGCGCAGTGGCTGAAAGAGACGTACATCAGCGTTTTTGCCGCCGAGCGCGACACGGCCTACATTCAAGATTTGAGCCGGATGTTCAGCGTCAACGCATCGATGTACCAGAAAAACTCAGCCTTCAGCATCGACGACCTGAAAAACCTATCGTCGCTGCAATACAGCTGTTCCGACTCGTCGTCGTCGGTGAGCGCGGGTTTCGCCTATAAGTGGCTGTCGCTGAACCTCGGCTTCAGCACAGGTCTGTTCGACCGCCACCGTTCGGGCAAAAAGACCAACCTTTCGACACAAATTCTGCTGCCGGCCGTAACGCTGAAGTTTTCCGGAAGCCTATACGAAGGCTACTATTTAGAGAATGCCGAAACCATTATGAAAGACTGGCCCGTTGGCACTCGCTTCGACCGCCCCGATATTACAACAGCGTCGCTGCGCGTTTCGGCCGACTACTACTTCAACTACACAAAATACTCGCGCAAGGCGCTCACATCGCATGGCGAGCTGCAGCTGCGGACAGCCGGCTCGGCCGTTGTGGGCATCTTGCTCAATATGAATATGGTTAGCGGTGATTCGTCGCTTGTTCCGCGTGCCGTTAACGAGTCACTGTTTGGCTACCGAGAGCAAATTAAAACCGTGAGCAACACCCTAATTGGCGCGGGCGGCGGCTATGCACGCACGTTTGTAACGCCGGCAAAAATCTACTTCAACCTTGATATGCAGATGGGCCTGGCCTACAACAAATGCCTGCTGCAACTCACCGACGCGCCCGACCGTCGGCACGATGCTTTAAATCTTTATTTTCAAGGCAATGTGAGCTTCGGATTTAACAGCAAACACTGGTTTTTCAATGCCGGTGGCAGCCTTTTGGCTATTGAATCACCAATGGGCAACGATGGTGTCAGTATCAACAATGTGAACGCCGTGGCGCAGGCTACTTTGGCCTACCGCTTCGAGCTTGAGAAAAACTACGGTGTGGGCGAACTTTTCTCAACCAAATGGCACCAATGGCGCGATTATCGGGCAGCGAAAAAACAATCGCCGGCGGACAATTTGGAGGAATAGCAATTAAAAAACAGGGCAAGGTAGGCTCGCAAAGAAAAGAATGCTACTTTTGCCACTGCGTCAAAAGAGGGTAATGTACAACATCGAAATATTTCTGAAAGGATTGTTGGTTGGACTGCTGGTATCGGCTCCCATGGGGCCTATCGGCGTGTTGTGCGTTCAAAAAACCATAAACAAAGGCCGGTTTATGGGGTTCTTCTCAGGCCTTGGCGCTGCCACCGCCGACACATCTTACGCGGTTTTGGCCGCTTTCGGCGTAACTTATATCACCAATTTCATGAATCAGAACCGGCTTGTTTTTCAGATAGTCGGCATTGCCATTCTGCTTTTCTTGGGGTTCCGGATGTTGTTGAAAAACCCTATCAGCCAATACCGCTATTACCGAACGGGCGCAAAGCGAACAAATGCCATATCTGATTATGTGTCAGTCTTTTTCCTTACAGTATCAAACCCTCTTACAATAGTTTTTTTTGGTGCGGCGTTCTCAATGCTCGGCCTGATGTCGGAAGAAGCCACATTCTATAACGGCCTGTCGCTTGTGTGGGGAGTATTCACAGGAGCTGTAATTTGGTGGTTCACACTAACTTACCTAGTTGATATCTTCCGTAAGCATTTCCGTCTGCGAGGCATACTCTGGCTTAATCGCATAAGCGGAATAGTGATAATTGTTTTGTCAGTTGCCCTTGGCATCAAATTCTTTTTCCTGACACCGGCGGTTTGATGCAAGTTAGGATGTAGGAGTTTACGTTTCCCTTTTCGTTTTCAAAATGACCTACCAACAAACTCTCGATTTTTTGTTTACGCAACTGCCACTTTATCAGAATATTGGCACGGATGCCTATAAGCCGGGCCTGGCAAACACTCTGGCGCTTGACAGTTATTTCGGACATCCACACCTGAAATTCAGGACGGTGCATGTAGCCGGGACCAATGGCAAAGGTTCGGTGTCGCACATTACGGCGGCCATTCTGCAAAAGGCGGGCTACAAGGTGGGACTTTACACATCGCCGCATCTGAAAGATTTTCGCGAGCGCATCCGCATCAATGGAGAGATGATACCCGAAAGCGAGGTGGTTGGTTTTGTTGAGTGTCATCGTCAGAAAATCAGCGAGATATCGCCTTCGTTTTTTGAAATGGCCACATTAATGGCCTTCGATTGGTTTGCTCGTAACGCTGTCGATGTTGCGGTAGTTGAGGTGGGTTTGGGTGGCCGGCTCGATTCCACCAACATCATAACTCCATTAGTATCAATAATTACCAACATCAGTTTCGACCATACCGCAATGTTGGGCGACACATTGGTCGCCATTGCAGGCGAGAAGGCTGGAATAATAAAGCCCGGCGTACCAGTAGTGGTAGGGCAGACTGATGCAGAAACGGCGCCTGTTTTTGTGGACAAGGCCGCTGCCGAGCATTCGCCGATAGTCTTTGCCGACCAAATCCGCCGGGTGGAGAGTTCCACTTTGTCAGCCGATAGGCTCAACCTTGTTGTCAGCCACAACGACCAGCCCGAGTACGACAATCTTCAGCTCGACCTTATGGGCTGCTATCAGCGGAAGAACATTTTAACGGTTTTGGCGGCTTTCGATGTTTTATGCCGTAAACTTACTGTCGGCAAGGACGATATTATTGCCGGAGCGGCTTCAACTATATCCACCACCGGATTGAAAGGCCGTTGGCAGCGGTTGTCGAATTGCCCGCCAACCTACTGCGATACCGGTCATAACGACGACGGCATCCGTCAAGTTGTTGAGCAGTTGAAATTACAGAAATACAATCGATTACATATTGTTATAGGTATGGTAAGCGACAAGGACCACGCAAAAGTGCTCAGCCAGTTGCCGCCCGATGCCACCTATTATTTCACCAATGCCCAAGTGCCGCGCGCTCTTAAAGCCGAATTGCTCGCCGAAAAAGCTGCGGTCTTCGGTCTGCACGGGCAATGCTATCCAACTGTGGCGGAGGCAATTGATGCTGCCAAAAAAAATGCCGCCCCTGACGATTTTATCTTCATAGGCGGCAGCACTTTTACAGTGGCTGAGATTCCGGGGCTGTGATTGGACGGGTTGTTGACGAATCCAAATCCAACTCAATTCAAATTATCTGAAGCCAACTCGTTGACATTGATTGTCTTACAAGTGTGATTGATGTCATAGTCGAAGGTCATGTTGCCCGATGTTTTGTGCAACTTTATGCAATTCAAGCCATACCAGAAGTGTTTTCCGCCGTATTGTGAGCCCGATAGAAAATCGATTTGCACGTTTCCGGTATTGTAAATCGACATTTTGAACTTCGAATTATTAGCTAACTTTATGGTACTGAAATCGATAGGATTACCGTCCATAGTCCGCACAGTTACAATGCCCTGTCCGTTGCGTATAAACTCGACATTAGCCAACGCCTCGTAGACACCTGCCGCGCGGTCGCTTGCCTCGGGGTCTATTCCGCTTATGGTGTTCTGCACCTCGTTGCCCGGCATCGAGCCTTGTGTCATATTCAGCCGCTCGACAGCCGCTATCAGTCCGGCTATCTCAGGAGCGATGCTTTCGTCAGAACTAATGCCACTGACGGCAAACGTGCTTTTCTTTGCGTTTGCAATTGACTCGTACGACTTGCTCGACAGTCCCACGGCGGCTAACATTGAGCCGGTAAGGAACGGGTTGCCGTCTTTGTCGATGTGAATGCCATAGTCCGACATATCCTCCGATTCGGCGTAGGTGCGGGTCCACAGGCGGTTGCCCTTGTTGTCGAACTGGGCGGCGAAGGTGTTGTTGATGCTGTCGAGGTGTCCGATGTTGGCCTGGTTTATCCATTCCATTTGTCCGTCGCGTGAGCATTTGGCGATAAAGAAATCGCTCTTGTCGGTTTTCAGTTTCTGCCGGCCGACGGTCATCTCGCCGTTGAACGAGCCCGAAAAGTAGAAACTGTCGTCGTCGCCAAGCACAATGTTGTAGGCCACATCGTCCGATTTGCTGCCTATGCGGTAGAGGAAATCGACTTCGTTGTCAGCGGTAATCTTAGTAACAAAAACATCAGTTCCTTCAGCGTTGAGCTGGCGGCCCATAAATTCGACATTGCCGTTGAAATAGCCGCACATATAGGCGTCGCCCTTGCCGTCGAAGACGATGTTGTGCTTGTTGTCGCCCTGGTGAAGCCCATATTTGTTGGCAATCTTCCAAAGCTTGACAGCGCGTGAGGCCAGATTGGGCTGCGAGGCGTTCTCGACAATCTTTGCCGCCACTTTCTTATACTGCGGCATTGCCTGCCCTATTGAAGCGCCAATATATGTCGGGTCGCAAACAACGAAGCGGCGGCCGTTGTGTTCCAAATAGCAGCCTGGCACATCGCTGTTGAAGCATACGGCTGCGGCCATGTGTCCGGGGTAGTTAAGGCCGATAACATCCAGTCCTACAAGCTGTTTCACCAGATAGGCAAACAATACGGCACGGTCCTCGCAGTCAGAATAAGGATAATAGAACATCTCGTCGGGGAAGAAGAACTTCTCGTGGCCAAACTGCTGGTCGTCAGTCTTATACGCGAACGACTGCACAAACTTGAGCAGGAACTCCGTAGCATCGACAGCGTCCATGCCGCTGATGACCGGCACTAGCGACTCCACCAGCGATTCTTTGGTGGAGCGGCTTACTGTGGCGTCGAAATATATTTTGATGTCGGCCTGCGGATAGTCGTTGTAGAAGTTGATTGTGTTCTGGTCATATTTGATGCCGAACTGGTATTTCTGGCCGTCGTACTCAAAATCGAGATTGCGTTTCTTGAGCTGCTCGTTGCCGTTGAGCGGCTTGTAGATGTTCAAATCGACAATGGAGCGCGCCTCGGGAAAATCCTGGCTGTAGGTGTAAACGCTGCTCGATTTGCCGTCGAGCATATAGTAGCGTTGGTTTTCGAAAGTGAAGAAAGGCATGCCGTAGATGTTGTTGGCGGCTGCCAGAAGCAGGTATAGGTTGTTGCCCTTGTAGGCCAGGCGGGCTTTGTAGTTGGCTTTTGTCAGCATAAACCAAGTGAGCAGCACGCGGCTGTTCTGGTTGTCGGTAATGCTGGCAGCAGCTTGTTTTATAAGCAGATACAATCCCCAATCGTTCATATTGAGCTCACTGTGCCATTGTAGCAGGTCGTTCAGCGTGCAGCTGTAGTTGGTTTTGCTCAGTTTGTCCCACGCATCGCTTATGCTTTGCTCGTTGATGCTCCCGATGCGCACTGCGGCGGCGTTGTCGTATCTGACATTCACATTGTTGCCGTAGAAATTGAATTTGGCTGTTGAGGCTTTGAATCCGTCGGCATCCGATTTCGACATTACCGGCAGTTTCGGAGCCTCGGCAAAGCTTTCCACCTTTTCCTGCACCTCAATTTGCAAAGCCTGAGTTTGCTTTGGTTCCTCCTTATATACAGGTATTTCCGCTGGTTTTGGAGCGTCGGGTTTATAATCCACTTCCTTCGAGTCGTAGTTTTTCCATTCCTGTTTCAGAAACTCTTTGAACTCCTCGTCCATTTTGCGGATTTCCTCGTCGCGCTCTTTGACAAACTGCTCAAAACTTTTCTTCTCATTCTCGATAAAAGCTTGTTTTTCAGCTTCTTCCTTGGCCGCCCATTCTTCGTAGCTCTGAGCGTTGGCATTTGCAGCAATACCCATGACAGCAGCCGCTGCCATAATCAGCCCAATATGTTTCTTTGTTCTCATATCCGTATTTTTATGAGGTTCAAAAGCGCAAGTTAAAAATAAATCAACAAATAAAAGATGCGATATTTTGGCAAAAGGTTGCGTGGAGAAAAAATGTTGAGATGAAAGTTTGCATACTTCGCCGCAAAAAACATTTTCCTTTTTCCAACTGACTTTTATACATTTGTCATGCTCTGCGATTGGTCTCGCAAGTGGCTGAATTGCAGAGTGACATATAGAAAGACGTTTACTGACGTTTTCCTTTGGCGATTCGAAATTTAGCACATTTTGAAACCATTGCCAGAGAAAAAGCAGCGGTGAACGCCTACGTAGTTTATATTGGTTTGACAATCAGTATATTCTCGCGTGGGCTTCGCGTTGCTCAATCTTGCAATGGTGGGCACGTGCTAAAGCCTCGAATCGTGGGAGCGAGTAACTGTGATTCCCACGTTTTTCATTTTTAAACAACCCCGCCATTGGGGAGTCGGGCGGAAAAGTATTGGCACCGAGCCTGGCTCGTATGGTACATATTGGCAACATTATCAGCGCTGAACTTGCACGGCAGAAACGCACAAAAGCGTGGCTTGCGCGTGAGATAAACTGCGAGCGCACCAATGTGTATAACATCCTCAAAAATCCCGACATAAACACAGCCGTGCTAATGCGTATCTCAAAGGCACTCAAGTGCAATCTGTTTGCACACTACTCGCGAGAGTTTCAGAAAAAACGTGGCAAAGCTTAGCAGAAGCGTGATTTATAACGGGACTAAATGATGTGGGCTATCATAATGATGATACATTGGTTACCCAACTTCCATCATATCGAAGAACATCAGGCGTGTGTGCTCGTCTTCTTCTTTTTGTGAAAGTTCCACAAATCCGTTTTTCTGGTAAAACTGGATGGCCGAATGGTAAGCATCAACTGTGATGAAGCGGAATGCCGATTGGCTGATTTGTGAGTTTAGGCGGTCTTTCAGAAGGTCCATTAGCATACTGCCAATATTATGGCCCTGGTAGTCTTTTGACACGGCAAAGCGGCCAATCTTAATGGCGGGATAACTACGGAACCGTTTTCCTTCGGGAAAGCTATCTTTTATCTTATTCCATCGGCTATTTGTAACTTCAACACGGCTCACCTTATCGTTCAATAGACAGAAATAGGCTGCAATGCGTCCGTTGTCTTCCAGAATGAACGTATTGGCAATTCGTTTTTCAAGAAAATGTTTCGCATCATCCAACAGAAATTCATTTAAATCGCTGTCGCCGCAATCGAAGGCGGTCAACTCGTAGTCGAGAGTCAAGGGTACAACATTCATTGTTTACCAACAGAATGTAATCAGTTTTTTAGCCTCTTTGACACGTTCCATCAGCTTTGCATAGTTGGTGGCACGCACTTCCTTGCTCATTTTCTCAACTCGCTCGGCTCTCTCTACAAAACGCTCGGCGTCTTTGCCTGTCAGAATTGGTGTTTCTTTAATTGGACGTGCCATAGCTGTAAAACGTTTATAATGTTGTCTCGCAAAAGTATGATTTTTCGCGAAATAGGCAAAATGCGGTTCGTTTTCAAAAACAATTACATTTTTCAACTGCCCATTACTCTTGCGAGTTTCAAAAATAGCGTGGAAAAATATCTACACAAGCGTGATTTCTATCCACGCTCGGAATAGTGCCCGAAGGAAACGTATGGGGTAAATTTGAAACTATGGATTTAATAATTGATTTACTATGAAACGTTTATTAACAATTATATTCGCTACAATGCTTGCAGGGCAAGCGTGGGCGCAAAAATTCCAAAGTGGCGATTTGTATTATAGAATTATAAGTGATAGTACCGTTAAGGTGACATATCAGAATTGGGAAAATGACAACTATTCTGATTTAACAACTATTGATATCCCTGAAATAGTGAACAACAATGATGTAAATTATTCTGTTGTAAGCATTGGCTACGGTGCCTTTTATGGTTGCCACAGTCTAGTATCAGTAACTATTCCGAGTACTGTTGTAAGTATTGATAACTCTGCGTTTTACGAATGCGATGGATTGCGAAGAGCCGAATTTGCAAGCATTGAAAGTTATTGTAATATCCTTTTTGATGGTCTCGATTCCAATCCGTTGTATTATGCCGGACATCTTTACATAAATGGTGAAGAAATAACAGAATTGACTATTCCAGATTCTATTACTAACATTAAACAATATGCGTTCTCTGGTTGCAGCGGTTTGACATCAATTACTATTCCCATTTCAGTAACAAGTATTGGAGACTGTGCATTTTATGGTTGTAGCAGTTTAACAACGGCAACTATTCCTAATACAGTTACCAGCATTGGAAAGTCGGCATTCAATGGATGTAACAGTTTGACGTCAATTGTTATTCCAAATACGGTTACTAGTATAAGCCATTATGCATTTTATGGCTGTAGCAGTTTAACATCGGTAACTATTCCTAATACGGTTACCAGCATTGGAGAGTCTGCGTTCAATAGCTGTAGCGGTTTGACGTCAATTGTTATTCCAAATACGGTTACTAGTATAAGCAATTATGCATTTTATGGCTGTAGCAGTTTAACATCGGTAACTATTCCTAATTCTGTTACAAGCATCGGTCTTGCATTCTATGAATGCAACAATTTGCAATATAATGAATATGGCAATGCATACTATTTAGGCAATTCTGATAATCATTTTTTATGTCTAATAAAAGCCAAATCAACAGACGTTACTTCTTGTGAAATAAGTAACGATTGCAAAATTATAGCTGATGGTGCGTTCGATGGTTGCAGTTTAGCAATAGTAACTATGGATAATGATATTATAGGCATGGAAAATGTGTCCTTCATAAAGGACGGTATTAGATACGCTGTGCTGAACAGGAAAGAGGTTAAGGTTGTATCACGTCCGTGGTACAACCCATATTCGGGCGATATTGTGATTCCTGATTCAATAGTTGTCGGTAATACTTTTAAGGTTACAAGCATTGG
>JAFYYJ010000100.1 GCA_017557605.1 Salinivirgaceae bacterium | reverse complement strand
TGACTAAGCATAATGGTGTCAACCGCGCCAAGCGTCATCACCAGCAGGGTTTCCATAAAGATTGGCCCCGCCAGAAGCGCAAGTTGTTTTTGTAAGCCGTCGAGTTGGAATGCTTTCATCTACAATCGTTTAGAACACAGATTGAACGGATTTTTACAGATTCTCTTGAATTATGCTTTCTGATTAATGGTAGCTCTCGGCACAATGCTGTCCGTTGACTGTAGTCCGTAGTCTGTAGTCAAAATTCTAATAATCAATTAATCGGTTAATCAATTAATTCCCTGATATTCTTTTCAGTGCGCCCGTTTCAGCATCAAACTCAATAGAGTACTTATGGTTTGCCAGATAGTCGGACGGCATCGGCACAACCACGCCTTTTTGAGCGATTGTCCACTGACTTGTGTGGTGTAGCAGTCCATCGCAATCAATTGATACTGAAACTATTCCAGGTGTGCGGTAGTAGAGCCCGTATTTAATGCTTGACGACGATTTGCCCGATGTGTCGATTTCCTTTATCGACACTTTTGGCGAGTTTGTCAATGTGTTGATTTTCATTGTAATAGGATAGGACTCGCCACGTTTTGCGGTGCCGAATCCGAATTGTTTCGAGAAGTAGCCAAAAGTGATTTGCTCATCTTCGGTCTTGCCATTTGGCGTTACCACAACCGATTGTGTGTAAGTTTGTTTTGTGCTCTTACCTATAAAAAGGTTTAAGTATTCAGCTTCCAATCTGTCGAGTTCCTGAATCATCAGTTTCATAGCCTTACCGTCGGCATTGTTGGCCTCTTCGGCAATACCAGCAACAAGTTTCAGGCGGCGTTTGCGGATTTTGCGAATGAAAGCAGCGGCAGCGGCGGCGTTCTCTTCCTCAGTCATTACAATCGGCTCCACATCCTTCGGTTTCTTCACTTCAACCGAATCCTCGTCGCTCGCATCTTCCTCTTCTTCAATAACTATGAATGGTTTAACACCCATATCCAAAAAGCTGATTGGCTTTGCGTCAGGCTCGGCGTTATTCTGCGGTTTTGGCGCCTTGTAGCCTTCAATTGTGCGCGGGCAGTTGCAAGCCAGAATAGTACCGTCGTCGTTCAACTGAATCATCGGCAGATTGTCAATCCCAGTGAAGTTGATTGCGTAGAGTTGGCTTGTGTCGGGCTGACTAATGCGGTCAACTTTCACATTTTCAATTGAATATATGGTTGCCGATTCTTCGATAATCCCCGTTGTGATGTTCAGATATTTCTCGGCATACTGAGCGTATGGGCCTTTAGCCGTTACCGTTTTTTCAATTTTCAAACTGACCATCAGCGAATTGCTTGGTAATGAGTAAAATACCTGATGACCATCGATATTCATCTCGCCATTGACGGGTGTTACAAAATAGCTGTTTTCAACATCTTTTTGGCCGAAAGCCAGCGTTGCCGAAGTTAAAGTGGCGATTGTGATAATTGATTTCAAATTATTCATTATCAAGATTTTTAAGTTTCAAAAACGCTTTGCCCAAATTGTCTGTTATATTACTTGCCGTAACGAATTCCATTCCGTCGGTGCGGGCGGCAATATCGCCTGCCAAACCGTGAATACCCACGCCCAAAACAGCGGCCTCGGCGGGGGTGTACTTTTGAGCCAGCAAAGATAAGATAATTCCTGTCAAAACATCGCCGCTACCGGCCGTTGCCATTCCGGCGTTGCCAGTAGTGTTGAAGCGCACCGTGCCGTCGGGTGTGGCTACTGATGTAAACGCGCCTTTCAGCACGATTATTACATTGAGCCGCTGCGCCAGTTCAATTTGTGTCAGCATCCGCTCGTAACCTGTCGTGTGCTTGTGCGTCAGGCGGTCAAACTCACCCGGATGCGGCGTTAGTATAGTGTTGGGTTTCAAGCTGTTTAGCAATTCGGGTGTATCGGCCAGAATGTTTATGGCATCAGCGTCAATCACCATTTGGGCGGTGCTGTTTTTCAGAAGTTGCGCCAGTCCGTCGCGTGCTTGCTGACTCTTTCCAATACCCGGCCCGATTCCAACAGCCGAGAAGCGTTGCAGATGCTCGGCAGTGCAATATTCGGTCTGACTGTCGTCGATGTTCAGAATGGCCTCAGGCACAGCCGTTTGCATTATCTGATAGGCCGATTGCGGCACGTGGACGGTGAGTAGCCCGCAACCCGTGTGCAGACACGCACGAGCCGCCAGAACAGCCGCACCGCTCATTTGGTAGCTTCCTGCCGAAAGTAGCGCGTGGCCGAATGTTCCCTTGTGTGCAAACTTTGGCCGTGGCTTGACAAGCCGCGCAAGGTCGGCTTTCTGTGTAAGAATGAACGGCGTTTCGGCGCTGTCAATAGCCTGTTGGCTTATGCCGATGGGCAAGATGTGAAATTGCCCAACAAACGGCTCATTTTCAGCAAAAAGGAACGATAATTTTGCCATTTGCAGACTCAGCGTGTGCGTTGCCTTAATAATTGCGCCTGTGTTCTGTCGGTTATCGGTACATAACAATCCCGACGGAATATCAATCGCAACTATCTCATTTCCAGAATTATTGACATACTCAATCAGTTCAGCCCAATAGCCTTCGACAGGCCGGTTCAAGCCGGAACCGAATATGCCGTCAACAACGACGCTTTCGGGGTCGATAGAAGGCATCGGGTCGCCTTTGCTGATGGTTTTAATTGTCACGCCTTCAGTTTGTTGCAAGCGTACAAGATTCTGTTGGCAGTCGGCCGATGTGGTGCCGATTTCAAGCTTGTAAACCATTATCGGGGTGCCCATCATCGATTTCAGTTGACGGGCCACAGCCAGAGCATCGCCGCCGTTGTTGCCCGAACCGGCAAAAAAGGTGAACGGGCGGTTGTAGAAGCAATAACAACCAAACAGCCAGTCGGTTATGGCATTTGCGGCGCGTTCCATCAGGTCGATTGAAGCAATCGGTTCATTGGCGATTGTGTATCGGTCGCACTCTCTGATTTGGGCTGCGTCAAGTATCTTCATCGGCTTGACAATATTATATTTAGACGTTACTTGTCGATGCTGCTGAAATCGAACACTTCGTCGTTTTTCAGCTCAACAAGCGACTCGTGGTCGCACTTGATAATGCGGCCGGGGAATTCCTTAATCATCGAGTAATCGTGCGTTGCAATGACCACAGCGCGGCCGTTGCGGCTGATTTCGGTGAGCAAGGTGAGAATTCCGCGCGATGTCTCGGGGTCGAGATTACCGGTTGGCTCGTCGGCCAGGATAATTTCAGGGTTGTTGAGCAATGCGCGAGCAATCACCACACGCTGCTGCTCGCCGCCCGACAGCTCGTTGGGCATCTTGTAGCCCTTCTGCGACAGCCCAACCTTGTTCAGCACATCCTGAATGCGGTTCTCGATTTCCACCTTGTTCTTCCAGCCAGTAGCCTTGAGCACAAACAGCAGATTCTCGTGCACATTGCGGTCGATGAGCAGTTGAAAGTCTTGGAACACAATGCCCAACTTGCGGCGCAGGTAGGGGATTTGCTTGCGGCGCAGATTCTCAAGTTGGAACCCGGCCACCACACCGCTGCCTTTTGCAAGCGGAAGGTCGGCGTAAAGCGTCTTGAGCAGGCTGCTCTTGCCGCTGCCGGTGCGACCGATAAGATAAACCAACTCGCCGCTGTCGATTTTCAAATCGATGTTGGTGAGAATCACATTATCAGGCTGCGAAATGGTTGCGCCCGTAAGCTCTATTTTGGTGTCCATCATAGCTTTAAACGTTTAGAAGGTTAGATGGCGGAAGGCCAGATAAAACCTTCAAACCATCATTGACAAAAGTATTATTAATGAGTATTTAAGGCACAATTGGTCGCCGATTTAATAAACATTCTTTTGTTAATTAAAACATTTGAGTGGCAACCACCGCAAAGTTGAAATCGATTTTATTTGTTTCGGATAAAAAGAGCCGGATTCGGGCGGAAAATGGCACCGGTTCGGCCGAAAATTGGAATAGAAACGGGGAGCGGGAGCGTTCCCATTTAGTTCATTCTTTTATGCGTAGGAAATTATTAGCCAAATGTTTGGCGGCTGTTATCTCACTAACGGCTTTAAGTGCTTCGGCACAGAAATCGATAATCTATAACGACGAGGACTACGATTACCGCGTAGGCGTCGATTTGTTCAGTAAGCAGCATTATTCGCAGGCTCAGGAGTTCTTTGAGCGGGTGGTGGCGCGCTACGGCAACGAGTTTGCCGACATCAAGGCCGACGCCGAATACTACGCCGCGCTTTGCGCCCTTGAGCTCTTCAACAACGACGCAGAGTACCGCATCGGCAAGTTCATCAACGACTATCCCGAAAGTCCGCGTACGCGCACAGCCTATTTCGAAATGGGCCGCTACCAGTACCGCGTGAACCGCTATCGCGAGGCCATCGGCTATTTCGACAAGGTTTGGAAACAGCATTTGACTCGCGACCAGCAGGCCGAGCTATACTTCAAAAAGGGCTACAGCTATTTCAAAATGGGGCAGACCGAAAAGGCGCAAAAGATGTTCTACGAGCTGATCGACAAGAACAACAAATATTCGGCGCCGGCCATCTATTTCTACGCTCATTTGGCCTACACTAATAAGAATTATGAGACGGCGCTCAACAATTTTGCCAAAATCGAGAACGACCCGGCTTTCGCGCCCATCGTGCCGTACTACAGGGTGCAGATTTACTTCCTTCAGGGGAAAGACGACAAGGTGCTTGAGTTGGGCAAGGAGCTGCTCGACCAGGGCGACGCCAAGCGTCAGGCCGAAATGTCGCGCATAGTGGGCGAAGCGCTCTACAACAAGGAGCTCTACGCCGAGGCGGTGCCTTATCTTGAAACCTACAAGAGCAACGCCAGCAACTACACCCGCGAGGACATCTACCAGTTGGGCTACGCATATTTCAAGACCGGCGAGTTTGAGAAGACGGTGAGCACAATGTCGAACGTGACGAACCTTGACGACGCGCTCACGCAGAACGCCTATTTCCACATCGCTTACGCGAATATGAAGATTGAGCAGAAGGAGCAGGCCCGAATGGCTTTCGAGGCTGCGGCCAAATACGATTTCAACGCTCGCATTCAGGAGCAGGCGCTGCTCAACTATGCCAAACTGTCGTATGAGCTGTCATACTCGCCGTTTAACGAGACGGTGCGCGCCTTTAACAAGTATTTGGAGAAATACCCCAAATCGATTCACCGCGACGAGGCCTACGGCTATTTGGTGAAGGCCTACCTGTCGTCGAAAAACTATCAGGCGGCGCTCGAATCGTTGGCCAAAATCGAGAACAAAACGGCCGAGATGCAGTCGGCTTGGCAGCGCGTGGCCTATTTCCGCGGCCTTGAGCTCTTCAACAACCTGAAGTTCGACGAGTCGGTTGCAGCGTTCGACCAGGCCATATCGCTTAAAGCGTACGACAAGGAGATACGCGCCTTGGCAAGCTATTGGAAGGCCGAGGCTCTCTACCGCCAGGAGCGCTACCACGATGCCGCCGACGCCTACAACCAGCTGCTCACAACGCCCGGCGCCTACACAATGCCCGAGTACAAAACGTGCTACTACAACATCGGCTACTGCTATTTCAAGACCAAGGAGTACACCAAGTCGGCCGATTGGTTCCGCAAATACGTTGAAAAACCCGCTGAAGCCGACACAGCAAAGCTTGCCGACAGCTACATCCGCATTGGCGACTGCTACTTTGTAACGTCGAAGTTCAACGATGCCGTGATGTTCTACGGAATGGCCGCCGACCTTGACAAGTTCGATGCCGAATACGCGCTCTTCCAGAAGGGTTTTGCGATGGGATTAGACAAGAACTTGCACGGCAAGATTTTGGCAATGAGCGATTTGCTTGCGCGATACCCGAAATCGAAATACGCCGCCGACGCACTCTTTGAGCGTGGCCGCGCCTACACAATTCTCGATTCCACACAGTTGGCAATCAGCGATTTCCGCTCGTTGGCGAAGACCTATCCGAACAGTTCGTATGTGGTTAAGTCGATGCTGCAGACCGGCTTGCTCTATTATGCTGACGGTCAGAACTATTTGGCAATCGACAACTTCAAGAATGTGATTGAGAAATATCCGGGCTCGTCGGAGGCTGACGAGGCGCTGTTCGCTTTGAAGAACGTCTATGTGGATATGAACAAGGTTGACGACTACTTCGACTACGTGCAGAGCAAGGGCAACCTTGGCAACATCGACCAGAACGAGCGCGACTCGCTTACCTACGCATCGGCCGAAAAAGTCTATATGTCAGGCAATTGGACCGAAGCAGCAGGCCTGTTCGACAGTTATTTGGACAAGTTCCCAGGCGGCCGTTTCTCGCTTAACGCGACATACTACCGCGGCGACTGCAACCTGAAACTGCACAAGAATAGCGAGGCCAAAGCCGACTTCATCGCCGTGGCCGAGAAGCAGAAAAACACTTTCACCGAGGCTGCGCTGCTCTCGTCAGCCACTTTGGCCGAGAACGACAAGGACTACAAGCAGGCATACGCACTTTATAAACAGTTGGAAGACAACGCCGAAGTAAAGTCGAACTTGATGATTGCGCGCGAGGGGCAGATGAAAACGGCCTTTGCCGACAGCAACTTCAATAACGCGCTTGAGTCAGCACGCAAACTGCTCATCACCGACAAGGTTTCGGACGAGCAGGTGCGCACCGCACGCCACATTATGGCCGTAAGTTACTATCAGACAAACCAATTAGACCCGGCCATCACGCAGTTCCGCATTCTTGCGCAGGATATGAACAGCCGCGAGGGGGCCGAAGCACAGTATATGGTTGCTCGTATGTTGTTCGAGCAGAACGAGTTGCAGAAGTCGGAGGATGAGATAAACAACCTTATTGGTTCGGGCACGCCGCATATTTATTGGATTGCAAAATCGTTCTTCCTGCTGTCAGACATCTGTATGAGCCGCAACGACCGTTTCCAGGCCAAAGCCAACCTGCAGAGCGTTATCGACAACTACGGCGACGACTCTGACGGCATTGTGGCCGAAGCCAACGCCAAACTGAAACTGATTGTGGACGAGGAGAGCACCAAGTTTGTTGACGACAACTCGAAACAGGAAGTTGAAGTAACAATTGATATGAGCGGCGGCAACGACAACGAAAACAATTACTATAACGATAACGAAGACGCAAACACAAACAATAACAATAACAATAACGATAACACAAACGAAAACACAGACACAAACAATAACGATAACGGCAAGGCCGTAGAGCCGCAGCAAACGGAGGCGCCGACAACTGAATCGGCCGCAACCTTTGCGCCAGAGCCGCAAAACGGGCAGGAGAGTGCACCGCAGGTGGAGGAAGCTGTGATTGAAGAACCGGCTGCAACCACCGAGACTGAGCCTGAAGCAGCAGAGCCAGCCAGCGAACCGGCTGAAGAGCCTGCCGCTGAAGAACCCGTTGCCGAACCGACCGACGAATCGGCTGAACCTTCTGATTCAGAAGAGAATACCGAAGCACCGGCCGAAGAAAACACAATTCAAGAACAAGAATAAACCGACATACAGATATGATACGTTTGAAACGAAATATCCTGATTCTGACAATGTTAGGTTCGTGCACCGTAATGGCGCAGAACAACCTGAATCAAGAGGTGAAGGTCATAAAATCGTATGAGCCAGTCATCAACGACGCATACAAAATCAGTTCGCTGCCGAAAATTGTTGATACAATCAAAGTTACGCCGACTTTTGAGTACGACGAGGGCGAACTCGAGATGTATCCGACCAAATATCAGCCGAAGCAGTTGAAGCCCGCCAAACTCGTGGCCGAGCCGCTACCAAAACTCTACTACGCCTACGTGAAGGGCGGTTTCGGGTCGTACGCGTCGCCAATGCTGAACATCTACACGGGCAGCCAGCGCTCTGAGAAATGGATTTGGAACGCCAACGCCAACTATCTGTCGAGCAACGGCAAGGTGAAGAACGAAGCCGATGAGCACGTCTACGCCGGCCTGTCGCGTTTCGATGTGGGCGGGCAGGTGCGTCGCATCTTCAAGAAAGACCTTGCAGCCAGCATCGATGCCGGTTACGGCTACCGCGCCAATTATTATTATGGTTACGACACCAATCTGAAGATTGCCGACGACTCACTGCCGTTGAAGAAGAAAGATATTGAGAAACAATCGCTTAACTACTATTCAATTGGCGCGTCAATCGGCACCACCAATCTCGATTCATCGAAGTTGGACTATCGCATTGCACTGAACTACAGCGGAATAAAGACCAAAGACAGCAAGGGCGACAACATTCTGCACGTTGATGCATTCCTGAGTTACATAATGGACAAAGAGTTTATGGGCTTGAATGTGGTGATTGACAATTACAGCACCAAAGGCTTGAATATCAATGGTAAAGGCGATATCAACGCGGCTGTGGTCAACTTCAATCCGTGGATTGGCGCCTATGGTCGCAAATGGCGCGTCAAGGTGGGCGCAAGCACCTTCTACGACCAGCGCAACTCGAAGTTTATGTTCTTCCCCGACATCAGTATGCAGTATAACATCATCGACTACTTCCTGCTGCCGTATATCGAGGTGAACGGCAACTACGATGTGCACAGTTATCGCGAGATGTACGGCGAGAACCCGTTTGTGCGTTCCGACCTGAACATCAATCCGACCAAAACGCGTTGGAACCTTGCAGCCGGATTCCGCGGCAATGTCAGTTCGAAGGTCGCCTTCAACGTCCGCGCCGAATACGCCAAAATCGATAATCAGTATATGTTTATAAATGACATAAATACCGATTTGCACAACAAGTTCACGGTGGCCTACGACGAGATTATGCGCACCCGCATTTTGGGTGAGATTTCGTACAAGATGAGCGACAAATTCAAGATGGGGCTGAAGGGCAACTATTTCGTTTACGATATGTCGCACGAGATTGAAGCGTGGCATCTGCCCACCTACACCGTCAGCCTTGACGCAAGTTACAATCTTGAGAATAAGATAATTGCGCGCGTCAACGTTTATGCCATCAGCAAGCGTTACGCCCGCATCGACAACATCAACGCAACCGGCGAGAACCTGCCTGAAGCCAAAGAGTTGAAGGGCGTCATCGATGCCAATTTAGGGCTCGAATACCGCATCACAAAGCGTTTCTCGTCGTTCCTTGACCTGAACAACATTGCCGGTCAGCGCTACTACGAGTGGAACCAATACGCCAATCAGCGGTTCAACTTTATGTTGGGACTGACTTACACATTCTAACTAACTGAAAAACTATGAGACTAAGATTATTCAAAAAGCAAACCGTTCCTACGGCCATTCAGCCGGAAACCGTTGTCGATGAGCAGCACAGACGCAAACTTGCCGAAGTGGGCATCTTCTCGTCAGCCGACCGCCTTGCCAAAATGGCTAAGATGCTGAGAAACAGAGAAAACTGAATTTGAATTACGAATTACGACTACGGTCAGCAGTCTGTTGTCCGTAGTCCGAAGTCTGTAGTCTTTAAATTGTCAATTTCGTGTTAACAAATAGCGGAAAATGCACTTGCCGCGGGCTTTTGTGCACCCCCGTTTTTGGTATATTTGTTTGTTTTGGCGAAGGACTAAATATGCCAATCAACTATTTGAAACATAAATAATTAAGATATGAGCGAAGTGGAAGAAACAACACCGCAGAACAACAATTATGGCGCCAATAGTATTCAAGTGCTTGAAGGATTGGAAGCCGTGCGCAAACGCCCCGCAATGTACATTGGCGACATCAGCGAGAAAGGTTTGCATCATCTTGTATACGAGACAGTTGACAACTCAATCGACGAGGCTCTTGCCGGATATTGCACCCACATTGAGGTGACAATCGGCGAGGACAACTCAATAACCGTAGTCGACAACGGTCGTGGTATCCCGGTTGATATGCACCCGAAAGAGCACAAATCGGCTCTCGAGGTGGTTATGACCGTGCTGCACGCCGGTGGTAAGTTCGACAAGGGTTCATACAAGGTGTCGGGCGGTCTGCACGGTGTGGGCGTTTCGTGCGTCAACGCGCTGTCGAAACATATGACATCGCAGGTTTTCCGCAACGGGAAAATCTATCAGCAGGAATATGAGAAGGGCAAACCGCTCTACGATGTGAAGGAAGTCGGCACAACCGATAAAACAGGTACCCGTCAGCAGTTTTGGCCCGACGACACCATCTTCACCACAACCATCTACAAATACGAGATTCTTGCGAACCGTATGCGTGAGTTGGCGTTCCTGAATGCAGGCATCACCATCACGCTCACCGACCTGCGTCCTGACGACGAAGGCAAAACCCGCACCGAGACGTTCTACTCGAAAGACGGTCTGCGTGAGTTTGTGCGCTATGTCGATGGCAACCGCAACCACCTTTTCGACGATGTAATCTACATCAACACCGAAAAACAGGGCACACCAATCGAGATTGCCGTAATGTATAACGACGGCTATTCAGAGAACATCCACTCTTACGTCAACAATATCAACACGATAGAGGGCGGAACGCACCTTCAGGGCTTCCGTATGGCGCTCACCCGCACACTGAAAAAGTATGCCGATGACAACTGCAAGCGCGACCTTGAGAAACTTGAGAAAAACCACATCGAGATTTCGGGCGAGGACTTCCGCGAAGGCTTGACCGCAGTTATCTCAATCAAGGTGGCAGAGCCGCAGTTCGAAGGTCAGACCAAAACCAAGTTGGGCAACAGCGAGGTTGCAGGTGCCGTTCAACAGGCAGTGGGCGAGGCCCTTGCCAATTATCTTGAAGAGCACCCGACCGAAGCACAGCGCATTGTTGGCAAGGTGATTCTTGCCGCAACAGCACGAGTGGCGGCGCGCAAGGCTCGCGAGACCGTTCAGCGCAAATCGCCGCTTTCGGGGGGCGGACTGCCAGGCAAACTTGCCGACTGCTCAAGCAAAGACCCCGCCGAAAGCGAGTTGTTCCTTGTCGAGGGTGACTCTGCAGGCGGTTCGGCAAAGCAGGGCCGCGACCGTAAGTTCCAGGCCATTCTGCCGTTGCGCGGTAAGATTCTGAACGTTGAGAAGGTGATGCGCCACCGTGTTTACGAGAGCGACGCCATCCGCGACATCTACACCGCTTTGGGCGTGCACGTGGGCACCAAAGACGATCCCGATGCACTCGATACATCGAGCCTGCGCTACCATAAAATCATCATAATGACCGATGCCGATGTCGATGGTAGCCATATCGACACTCTGATTATGACCTTCTTCTTCCGCTTTATGCGCGAGGTGATTGAGATGGGCTATCTCTACATTGCCACACCGCCGCTCTATTTGGTGAAGAAGGGCAACAAGCAGGAATACTGTTGGACAGAGCAGCAGCGCCAGCAGGCGATAGAGAATTTCGGTGGAAACGACAAGAACCTTAAAGTGCAGCGTTACAAAGGTTTGGGTGAGATGAACGCCGAAGATCTTTGGGACACCACCATGAACCCCGAAAACCGTACTCTGCGCCAGGTGACAATAGAGAACGCTGCCGCCGCCGACTACATCTTCTCAATGCTCATGGGCGACGATGTTCCGCCACGCCGCGAGTTCATCGAGAAGAACGCCAAATACGCAAACATCGACGCCTAAACGGCTTTGTTTACTTGATATGAAAATGTCCTGCAGCACAAGATGTTGCAGGATATTTTTTTTGCCAGGTCAGAAAAAAACGAAATAAGGGTAGGGTAAAAGGTCCGAATTTTGTTTTATCTATGTATGCTCAAAAACGAGCAGGTATAACTAACAAAAAATAAAGTATTATGAAAAAGTTTCTATTATCAATTGCAGCCGCCACAATATGTATGACAGTTGCGGCGCAAGAAACAAGCAGATTTTTCACTGCACCAACTGACGGTTATCGCGGCTTTGCCGGATTGAATGTTTTTACAGGGTTGGGCAACGAACCATTTGACCGCTTTGCTGTTACCACCATTCACGGCTTCCAGGCCGACCAACTATTTGTTGGTATCGGTACTTCGATGCAGTTCGTAACAAACTCAAACGATGGCTACTACGACGAGAACGACGTTTATCATTACAGTTATGATAATAACGATCCTGAATTTATGATGCCGTTCTTTATTAACGCCAACTACGAGATGCCATCTGCAGGTAGGGTAGCGCCATTCGGCGACTTGAAACTCGGTTACTCTGTGGGTGATGTCTGCGGTCTTTATGTGCTGCCGTCAGTGGGTATTCGGTTGGCGCATATCAGCCTTTGGTGCGGTTACAACCTGATGCAGGACAAGAAGATAACCGGCGATGACAACAAGAAAACGCTGACAAACTATCATTCAATCGCTTTTGGCGTAACACTTGATTGGGGCGCACGAAATAAGAACTAACTCAACTTTTTGGAATAAGAATAGCCGCAATAGGGAATCCCTGTTGCGGCTATTTATTTATACGGATAATTACCAAATTATCAATTACCTGTCCTGCAGCGGCACATAGTGGTACTCGTTCTGCAGGATGTTCTTGTAAGCCGGGCGGATGATGCGGCGCGATGCGAAGGTCATCTCCTCAAGGCGGTGGGCTGCCCAACCCGACATACGCGCGATGGCGAACATTGGTGTGAACAGTTCGTGCGGAATCTCGATGGCCTCATACACAAAGCCGCTGAAGAAATCGACATTGGCGCAGACGGGCTTCACGTTGCCGTTCTTGTACTCGGCGAGTGCTTTGGGCGCCAGTTCCTCAATGTTCAGATAGAGTTGCAGTTCGGCTTCCAGACCTTTGGCCTTGGCAAGTTCTATTGCTTTGGTTTTCAGCAGTTGGGCGCGCGGGTCCGAAAGTGTGTAAACGGCGTGTCCGATGCCGTAAATCTTGCCCGAACGGTCGTAAGCCTCCTTGCGCAGAATCTTCATCAAGTACGACTTAATCTCCTCCTTGTCGTTCCAGTTCTTCACGTTCTTCTTGATGTTGGTCATCATCTCGAGCACCTGAAGGTTTGCTCCACCGTGCAGACGGCCTTTCAGCGAGCCGATAGCTGCGGCTGTTGCCGAATAAGTATCGGTCATTGCCGATGACACAAGGCGCATTGTAAACGTTGAGTTGTTGCCGCCGCCGTGCTCTGCGTGCAGAATCATCATCAGGTCGAGAATCTCGGCCTCGAGCGGCGTGTATTTGTTGCCCTTGAGCAGATACAAGAAGTTCTCCGCCGCCGACAGATTGGCTTGCGGGTGTCTGATTACCAGCGATTTGCGATAGAATGAGTGGCGCATTCCCTGATACGAGTAAGCCACAATTATCGGCAGTTTGGCAATCAAATTGAGCGACTGCTTAACGAGCGACGGCAGCGAATAGTCTTCGGCCGTATCGTCCAAAGTGTAGAGAATCAGCACCGAACGCGACAGCATATTCATCAGGTCGCGGCCGCGAAGGGTGAGAATCATATTGACAAACGAGTCGTCCAAATCACGCTTGCTTGCCAGATGGGTTGTCATTTCGGCCAATTGCAGCGATGTGGGCAGTTTGCCAGTGAGCAGCAGGAAGGTTGTCTCCTCAAAGCCGTGGCGGTTCTCCTTCTGAAAGCCCTTCACCAACTCACGGATTGGGAATCCGCGGTAGCGCAGGTCACCTTCGGTGGGTATCAGCGTGTCGCCCTCACGGCGGTAGCCAACCACATCGCCGATGCTTGTCAGCCCGACCAGAACGCCCGAACCGTCGGCATTGCGCAGACCGCGCTTAACGTTGTACTTGTCGAACAGGTCCTTGTCGATTTGGCACGATTGGCCAACTAATCTTGAAACGTCGGAAATGAAATTCTCCATTACTTTTTATTGTTTAATCGTTTAAAAGTTGAGATGTTGAGTCGCTTCGCTGTTTAGAAGGTTGAGTTTAGTTTAACAGGTTTAATCGCTTCGCTGTTTAACAGGTTTAATCGAAAACTCTACACTCTAAACACTTACCTCTCAACTCTCTACAAATTCTTTATCAATGCGTCAGCAAACTCCGATGTCGAGAGTTTTGTGGCGCCTTCCATCATTCGGTGCAGGTCGTAGGTTACGGTTTTCTGCGAGATGGTTTTGCTCATAGCCTTGCGGATGCCATCGGCGGCCTCGGTCCATCCCAAATAGTCGAGCATCATTGCGCCCGAAAGCAGCAGCGAGCCAGGGTTCGACACGTTCTTGCCAGTGTATTTCGGCGCCGTTCCGTGAGTTGCCTCAAAAATGGCGTATCCGCTCTGATAGTTGATGTTGGCTCCAGGTGCAATGCCGATGCCGCCCACGCAGGCTGCCAGAGCGTCCGAAATATAGTCGCCGTTCAGGTTCAGCGTTGCAATCACCGAATACTCGGCGGGACGGGTCAGAATTTGCTGCAGGAAAGCGTCTGCAATACAATCTTTTATGATGATTTTGCCCGATTTTGCGGCTGCGTCCATTTCGGCGTTGGCTGTCTCCTCGCCAACTTCCTTCTTGCGGGCCTCCCATTGGTTCCAGGTGTAAACCTTGTCGGCGAACTCGCGCTCAGCCAGTTCGTAGCCCCAAATCTTGAACGCGCCCTCGGTGAACTTCATAATGTTGCCCTTGTGGACGAACGTAACCGACGGTTTCTTGTGGTCGATGGCGTACTGAATGGCGGCACGAACAAGGCGCTCTGTGCCCTCTTGGCTTACAGGCTTGATACCGATGCTCGACGATTCGGGGAAGCGGATTTTCTTCACGCCCATTTCCTCAATCAGGAACTTCTTGATTTTCAAGTTCTCGGGTGTGCCGTTCATATATTCGATACCTGCGTAGATATCTTCGGTGTTCTCGCGGAAGATGCACATATCAACAAGCTCGGGGCGCTTTACAGGCGACGGTGTGCCATCGTAATACTGTACGGGGCGCAGGCATACGTAAAGGTCGAGAGTCTGACGCAGAGCCACGTTGAGCGAGCGGATACCGCCGCCAATCGGGGTTGTGAGCGGGCCTTTGATGCCCACCAGATACTCGC
This sequence comes from Salinivirgaceae bacterium, assembly GCA_017557605.1. Classification (GTDB taxonomy): domain Bacteria; phylum Bacteroidota; class Bacteroidia; order Bacteroidales; family SZUA-534; genus RUG13583. The sequence continues at coordinate 15,499 of JAFYYJ010000100.1, read as the reverse complement.
GGAAAGCGTCGAGAGTCTCGTCGGGAAGCCAGCTGCCAGTGGCGTTGAAGGCTTTCTCGCCAGCCAGAACCTCTTTCCACTCAATTTTGCGTTTGCCGCCGTAGTATTTGGCCACAGCCGCGTCCATTACTTTTTGCGATGCAGGCCAGATGTCGCGGCCAATTCCGTCACCCTCGATGAAAGGGATTACGGGGTTGTTCGGCACATTAAGTTTGCCGTTGCTGATTGTGATTTTTTCTGCCATAATATTCAATTTATTTTGATTGTTTACGAATTTGATTCAATGCGCCGCCCAACTTGAACCACTCAATCTGCGCAGCGTTATAAGTATGATTTACAGTTATTTGCTCCGATGTTCCGTCGGCGTGGCGGATAGTCATTTTCAATGGCACGCCCGCGCTGAAGGTTGTCAGGCCGCTGATGGCGAAGGTGTCGTTCTCGCGGATGCGGTCATAATCGGCCTTGTCGGCGAAAGTGAGCGCCAGCATACCCTGTTTCTTAAGGTTGGTCTCGTGGATGCGAGCGAACGATTTGGCCAGCACCACATTCACGCCCAAATGACGCGGCTCCATAGCGGCGTGCTCACGGCTCGAACCCTCGCCGTAATTCTCGTCACCGATGATGATGCTGCGCAGGCCGCGTGCCTTGTACGAGCGTGCAAGGTCGGGAACGGCGGTGTAGTTGCCGCTTGCTGTGTCGAGCACCTTGTTGGCCTCGCCGTTGAACGCGTTGATGGCGCCAATCAGAAGGTTGTTGCTGATGTTGTCGAGATGTCCGCGGAAGCGCAGCCACTTGCCAGCCATACTGATATGGTCGGTTGTGCACTTGCCTTTGGCCTTGATGAGCAGTTGCAAGTTATCAAAATCCTTGCCGTCCCACTCGGCAAACGGCTCAAGCAGTTGCAGACGCTCGCTGTTCGGGTCCACCTTAATAACGATGCCCGAACCGTCGGCAGGCGGTGCAATAAAGCCGTCGGGGTCGGTAACGAAGCCGTTTGCAGGCAGCTCGTCGCCAACAGGCGCGTCAAGCATAACCTCGCGGCCATCTTCGGTCATAAGTTTGTCTTTCAACGGGTTGAACAACATTGAACCCGAAATAGCCATTGCCGTAACCAGTTCGGGCGAAGCCACAAACCCGTGGGTGTTGGGGTTGCCGTCGGTACGTTTGGCAAAGTTGCGGTTGAACGAGTGAATGATACTGTTCTTGGCCGTCGGGTCGGCGGTGTGGCGTGCCCACTGACCAATGCAGGGGCCGCAGGCGTTGGCCATTACCAGGCCGCCTATCGATTTAAAGGCGTCGAGCTGTCCATCGCGCTCCGTGGTCTTCTTCACTTGAGTTGAACCAGGTGATACGATAAACTCGGCTTTAACCTTGATATTCTTTTCTTTAGCCTGACGAGCGACTGATGCCGCGCGGTCCAAATCCTCGTACGACGAGTTGGTGCACGAGCCAATCAGGCCAACCTCCATTTTCTCGGGATAGTTGTTCTTGCGGATATAGTCGGCAAACTGCGAGATTGGCGTTGCAAGGTCGGGCGAGAACGGTCCATTGACGTACGGCTCAAGTGTCGAAAGGTCGATTTCGATAATTTGGTCGTAGAATTTCTCGGGATTGGCGTAAACTTCCTTGTCGCTTGCCAGATGTTCGGCGTTGCGGTCGGCCAGTTCAGCCACTTTCTCGCGACCAGTGGCGCACAGATAGTCGTGTATTTTGCTGTCGTAGGCGAAGATTGATGTGGTTGCACCGATTTCGGCACCCATATTGCAGATGGTGCCTTTGCCAGTGGCCGACAATGTTGCCGCGCCCTCGCCGAAATACTCAACAATGCAGCCCGTTCCGCCTTTGACGGTGAGCAGTCCAGCCACCTTCAGGATGATATCCTTCGGCGATGCCCAACCGTTGAGTTTGCCTGTGAGTTTGATACCGATAAGTTTCGGCATTTTCAGCTCCCACGGCAGACCAACCATAACGTCGACAGCGTCGGCGCCGCCAACACCAATGGCCACCATACCCAAACCGCCTGCGTTGACGGTGTGCGAGTCGGTGCCAATCATCATTCCGCCAGGGAAAGCGTAGTTCTCAAGCAACACTTGATGGATGATGCCAGCTCCAGGTTTCCAGAATCCGATGCCGTATTTGGCGGCCACGTCGTGCAGGAAGTTGTAAACCTCCTTGTTCTGTTCGTTAGCCACTGCAAGGTCTTTTTCGGCTCCCACGTTGGCCTGAATCAGGTGGTCGCAGTGCACTGTCGAAGGCACCATTGTGCGGCTTTTACCAGCGTTGATGAACTGAAGAAGAGCCATTTGCGCGGTAGCATCCTGCATAGCCACGCGGTTGGGCGCAAACAGCGCGTAGTCGGCCCCCCGCGTGTATTTGCGGACTTCGGCCTCAGGCGACAGATGCGCGTATAGGATTTTCTCACTCAAAGTCAATGGTCGGCCTAACAGCTTGCAGGCTTCGGCCACTTTTGCGGGCAATTCATTGTAGAATTGCGCAATCATCTCATAATCAAAAAGCATTATTCTATATGTGTTTTTTGGGAAGACGCCTCTCCCCGATTATTGAAAATCAATGTTTTAAACAACCTTTCAAAATCCAGCGCCCAAATATTTATGCAACATTTCCGTATAAATGTGCGGACACCGCTTTTAAACCGCAAAGATAGCAATTATGAGGCAGTTTTCCTACGGTTGCGGGATTTTACGTTTTTTGCTTAATTTCAGCCCCAAAAGAGACTTATGGACAAAAAGTAGGGAGATGCGCTTACAAGTTTTTATTCGCATATCTTACTTGCAAATGCATTGAGTGCGAGAAATTTGTATCGAAGATTATCGTGCGGCAGCCTCCCTGCCTTTTGATACACAGTATTTTCAATATCCTTATCATCAAATAGTTCACTAACAGGCTCCACAAGCAACAATCGACCTGCGGCGCATGTCTCAAAATACACTCCCTGTGGCTTGTAATACTTATATTGTGGTTCATCGATTTTGGGGAAACCGTCTTTGAGTATAATAATAATGGGATAATTGGCTTCGCGTAAGGCTTTGCATATTTGTTTCTCTCCTTCAGATATTCCCGCACTAACAAAGATTGTTCCTTGCTCCGCGGCGGTCAGGCATTGTTCTTTATATTGGTCAATTTGTTCTTGAGTTAGCGAACGCGAGCATTGTAACACGGCTTTCTGCGGGTAATCTATAAGAAACTGATTGCCGAGAGTGGTACAACAAAAACCACCCACAACCACTTGCTGGTGTAGTCGAAAAAGCTGAGGGTTGGCTCGCTTTAGTATTGCACGGCGAGGATTGTCTTGAACATAGTGAATGATATTGTCGAGCTGCCCCCTACGAAAGCAAATAGTGTCATCGTAATCGTTGGCAAAAAGAGGGGCTATTTCCGGATGGGCAGCATAATAGGCTTGGCGTTGTTTTTGAGACATGTGAGAAAGTGTTCGGAGCTGTTCGCTCGCTTGTTTCGTGTCGTCAGTCAAGCTTGACTGACTTACCCCGGACAGACGATTACGAGCTTGCGTACAACCAACTTTAAAACTGCGAACTATCTCTCCTAAAGTAACATCCATTGTTTCTTCAACGAAAATAATGCCATGAAAATGGTCTGGCATGATAACTGACCCCAACAATCGAATGCAACGTCCTTTTTGCCGCTGTATTTCAAGCGTGCGAAACCACTCATCTTTCACCGCTTGGCCTAATGTTGTTAGTATAACTTGGGGTTGTTGCGGGTCCATATTCAATTCACCGAACAATCGTTCCCTGTTTCGGACAACAATAGTTATCATATAAATGCCGCGTTCTTTATAATCGCGCCACCAAGCATGCTTTCTATGTGGGTTTTCTGCATCCATATTCTCCTTTATTTCTTTCCCAAAACTAACAAATTGCTATACACTTTGGTGTGAGTTTTGTTTTTTTTGACATATTAAGGTTGTGAAATAAGGCCTACTCGTGGTCACTATTTTTCTTGTTCTTATTAAATGGACTCAAGTCGAATAGCAAATTGTGCGCTTGCTCCTCGGTGATTTTACCTTCGATAAGTTGCAATAATTCTTCTTGACGTGGTTGTCCCATTGTCAAACGGTAAAAAGAAAGAATGTCGGTCAATTCCCGATACTTCACTTCATCAATACTCATTGGGTAGAGTGGAACAAGCCTTTCTATATACTCAATTTCGTCTTTGTACTCGTTGATTATGTGTGGTGGCAAACACCAATATGGCACCATTTCGGAATACTTGAATGTTGAATCTTTTCGCCATTGTTCGTCTGCCGCCGTGAACATATCGTTCCAAGTATATTTATCCGAAAAGAATTTTGCGACATTTCTTCTGATAGCCAAACACTTATAGCGATTAATTCTGCCGTCTCTTTGTTCCATATCCACTGGATTGCTCGGCAAATTCCAATGCATAATTTTGCGGGTATACCAATGAAAATCAAGGCCTTCCTGACCGACACTTGTCGTGGCTAAAACAAACGGACGGAATGGTGAGTTAAATGATTTTTGAAGCGTACCACTATGCTCGGCATCTTTGTCTTGTTTAACTTTGGAATAATCAAAAGCGAAACTGCGGCGCATCGATTGTTTTTTATCTGATTTGCAAAAAGAGTCGGTTGTTGGAATATCAAGCGTTGACTCATTGACAAAAGTTTCGTTTAAAGTGCCAATAAATTCTTTTGCATCACAATCTTCTGCAATCATATGACAATACTCATCGAGTACCGATTGCAAATTGCCCATTGCACAATAATAAAGCACTTGTTCATAATATTCCAAGCCTTTCTTTGTGGATAGCTCAACAATCGCAGGGCTTTCACGGCGATTAAATATGTTAACAATACCACTTATTGCGCTATCGATTTCACTTTCTTCCACATCTTTGGCCCAGTTTGACTCTTTCAAAATACGAGTAATACAAACCGCAGGGGAAGCAACCGCCATATAAGCAAGTGTGCGGGCAGCTCTTTTGGGAATACCTTGCAATTCGACATCTTCGCCGTCAAGTTTTCGTACAAGCAACAACAACTTTTCAGCACTTGTTATGTTGAGTTGTTCAATACTCAAAGTATTTATTTTTGCTTGTATTTCTGACTCCAAATTGCCGATAATTTCAGTTATGCTTTGCCCCCAAAAATCCGTATAGTTATAGCATTCAGCAAGATATTGAGATTGATACTTTAACAAGTCTAGTGCTGCTTCTTTTAATACTGCACTATGTTTCTTTTTATATGTGCTGTTATGACCTGCACCTGTGATATTACGCTGTTCTGATTCATACGACAACATTACCGCGAGCATACGCGGCACCATCTCCCACGCAGAAAAAACTAAAACTTTTGAAAAATCACGATTTTTGGCAAAAACGTTGTTCTCTGGAATCGTGTAGTATGGGTGCGAAGCTGGCACCCAAAGCAGCCGCTCTGCATTGTTTTTAAAAAGAATATCTTCAAGAGCCGCCAACTTTGCATTTGCAGGTTCAATACGATTATAATTGTATATGTGGTTCCCTTTCAACAATAGTTTTTGTGTTCTTGAATTTTTTAATACGGGAATTATCATTTTCCCATCAAATGCCGCTTCAACAGTTTTACATTCTTGATATTTCTGCATAAACGACAAAAGATATGGTGACGATTTGGCATATTCAATCGGAAGATTATAACTGGGATTAACACCAAGTTTCTTGCGTCTTTCTAACGCTTTCTTTGACTCTTGAAGCAACCGTTGCATCTGGCAATATGAAATTATATCGTCATTATCTATTGCAAGTTCCATATTCACGGTTCTGATTAATCCTTCAGAATACCGTTCGGTGCGGCACATTGCTTCATACATTTTGTCCTCGGCATTTTGTTTGCTTATAATCAAAGCATCGAAAGAACCGACACTGATTTGAGAGAGTTTCTTTGAATAGTCTTCCCAAATTGTATGGAATGAATTTTTATCCTCATCCTTCTCTTTGAACAGGAACCTCATAAGTTTCAAAAAATCTTCGTATTGTTCATCACAGTTATCTTCGTTAAGTTCCTCTAATGTTGTGAATGGTTTGTACGGTGTGGCCGATAAAAGCAAAATATATGGGTGTTCATTAGCAAAAAACTCGTGAGCAATCATCGATTCTTCCGTTTCGGCATCGGTGTTAAGCAATCCACTAAAACGCTGAAACTCATCCATTATCACTAAATCGGGCTCCAAAAGTTTCAGACTTACTTGTGCAAAGGCTATACGCAGTTGGTTTATGAGTTTATTTGCAGATTCACTATGATTACCATTCACGTAATCAACTATTGATTGAAGATTGTCGGCAAAAACAGCATTGTCACGAAGCTGTTCTTTCATTGATTTAAGATAATCAGCACCAAGTTTTTCAACACGTTCCTCATAATGTGCAATTGAGCCTTTCCAATTTTCTAATTTTTCGACATACGTCGTTTTAAGGAACAATGACAATTTATCTTCTTTTCCATAAAACTCTTCGAATCTTCGCAAAACGACAAATATTAACGCTCGCTCACCTATGCTACCCGTACCAGAAGATATGTTGAACGAAGTTGAAGGCGTCAGCGGTATTAATTGTTGCGGCAAATCACCACCTGACTCTGCTTTCTGACGTGCTTTTCGCTCTTGAAGAATCAAATGTTGCATCGACAATCGGCTGTCTTGAATCGACATTATGTCTTTAGGCGGAATGCCAAGATTTTTAGTGTTTTGGTGAATAATATTTTGGTTTGAGCACACATAAACAACACGATAAACACCATCTTTCTTGACACCTGGCAAAGTCTTAGCCAGTTCAACCACTCTTTTGGCCATAACCGTCTTGCCTAATCCAACTTCGTCGCTCAAAAGCACACGCTTCCGACCTTCACTGAATATTTCTATAATGCGTTGAGCCGTGGCTTCTTGGAAATCTTTTGTATTGCTCATAATGCTGCGATTTGTTTTGATACGTTTTTAAACTTATCAAGTATTTGTTTTAACTCATCAGGAACAATGTCTTGTTTCACTTTATTTACAAATGCCTGAATTTCGGCTATTTGCTGTGGATTTTTGCTGGCGGTTTTTAGCAACTGTTCATAGAGTGGTAGCGTGCTTACCTGTTTTGAAGAAAAGCCTGCGCCCAAATTCCTATCATTCTGTATTTGTTGCTCGAACAAATACTCCGTTGGCGCATCGCTTAACATAAATGCCACATAATCGAGCAATTCTTCCTTTTTAGTGACAACACTTTGGATTATAGCATTGTCCCTGTCTTTGGGCATCCGTTTGGTTTCCACTTTGACAACCATATCAATGGCTTTGGCTTCGGTTGCAATGCGCAAAACATAAAAATCTGAAAGCAAGAATAGTGAAAGATTCTCAAAAGTGACTTCTTGGCTTATTGGTTTCCAAAAATCCTTGCATTGTAAAGGTCTAATTTTAATACTGTTATCAAATGAGCCTTTTACGCTCAAGGTTACCTTGTAAAATCCGTTTCCGTCATCATCTATGGTTGCTTCTTTCAAGCAATCTGCGGCTTTTTTCAATAACAACTCCTCATCGTTTTTGGGCCTTTCGTTAGTGGCATTTGGATTTGGCGAATCAATTTTTGTGAAACGGTTGTCGCTCACAATTTCATCAAGCAGCGTTTTAATTTGGTCGATTGTTGTCCGTTTATAGTGCAAGGCTAACAGGAATTCCGCATTCTTGTTAAATGCATTTTTAGTAGCGTTGGCACTGCCCAAATACAATGTATAACCAGTGTTTTCACCGCTATATCTTTGTGTGAGATACATTTTTGCGTGCAAATCAACTTGGGCAGTCGTGTTGTCAATCATAGTATCATTAGCAACCCAAACTTCATCAAACAAATCGAGTACTTCTTGTGTCACATATTCATAACGAGTAATAAGTATTGCTTGTTTACTCGGCTTATTTGTTTTTTCTCCCGTTAACCTCGACAATGTTTCCACATCGATAAATGGTGAGATGACCAAAATACGTTCGCCCCGCAACAGATTGTTCAAAGGTTCATTGTATTTGTTGAATTCATCTTTGCCAAACACAAACGGGAAAAACTCATAACCATCGCCTTCAACATCAAACGGTTCATCTAAATCAAAATGGTCAACATAATCAAGTAATTCTGCCAACTCCACTACTTTATTTGCCTTACTTTTTGTTGCATAATTACTAACCCATATTAGCATATCTTTCAATGGCTTATGCAAATCCGAATCATTGCGGCTACGGCGTTTCCCAATTTTTCCTCGTAGTGAGCAACAAATGTCAAGACACGTGGAATATTCCAAATTGCGACTCATAACCGACAAATTCAACCACTCCACGCCATCTTGGTCCGTTTCTTTAACCAACCATAATTTCGGGTGAAAGTTTGAAAGCGTTTTTGTATCGTTTTTCACTTCAAAAATACTCTCTTCCAAAAGAGAAAAGACTGTTCTCACCTCGTCGGGAACCTGAATGCTGCCTTTATTGCAAAACAGTGCTATTTTGTCGCCACTTCTGCGGATACCCTCCAACAGGAATGCAGGGTTTTTCTTCACATTATCATCCAATTCGCCCAAATCGCCAAAAGCAAGTGGCACTGTGAGCATTGTTTCAAGATTAAGCGAATATGTTAGTCCAACGGCAAAATCCACTTTGCAACCATCTGAAACAAGTTGCTCTCCATAAATTAAGTCTTTCAAGAGTTCTCTTGCCATACTACTTTGCCTCCCTTATTTCGTTGATAACTTGGTAAACTATATCGTCCCACCTGAACGACATCATTCTGGGCCAAAGTCTTTCTTCGCCTTTACACTTTGGGTTTCTTAATTTGTTTCGTCCTGGCTTGACAGCTTTTTCCCTTGCAACAATCAACTCGTCAAGTTCATTCCAATCTCGTTTCTCGATTGGTTTTATGGCTCTTTTACAAAAAGATATCACTGTGCTTTCTGTGATTTTTCCACTTATAAACATCAGCATTGAATTGACAGCATCTGTTGTGAAATCTGAAGAATACTCATCTAACATAGATTCGATTTCCCGCATCAAATCATTTGCTTCATCAGTTTGTTCGTTAAAAGTTGCAACAATATGGTTGTAACGTAGTTGCACCACGTAAGCAAAATGTGAAAATGTCCGCCCCATTTGATATTGAATCCTAAATTCTTCGGGCAAATATTGAAACTTGGAACCAAGAGAATCGTAGTCAGGCAACACTTCAATATTGTTACGTAAAATATACGCTAATAGAGAATTAGTACTTTTAATTGACGTTTCGATATGCTCTTTTAAGTATTTTGCTTCTTTCAATGTCAAATTCAACGGCAATTCTTTCCCATTATCAAAATCATATTTATCGCATACCGAGAAAAATTGCGACAATCCGTTTCTATCTTCCGAATCGCTCATTTCTTCTTCTGCGGTTGATTTATGTCTGATTGCCTGTTCTTGATTTTGTTTGGAACGCTCGTAAATAAGCCGATATATATTTGAGTCGCTTTTTACCATTCCAAATGTTCGCAGACCAGACATATAGATATATGTCGGGTCGTATTTCACGAACTTTTTGGAATCTTTCTTTGCTGCCGCCAATACGGAACTTCCTGTTATTCCATTTTTATCATCATCGCTGCCAGCCCCCGCCATAAGCATTTCGGTAAGTCTGATTTCCCACCTTACAATTTGGTCTCTAACTTCACGCCAACTGGAATATTTCTTTTGTGTTGCCTGATAGAACATCGACGGCATCACTGCAAAATATTTTGCACGCCGTTGCAATGTTGACATTCCTGGAAACATCAAATTGGCGAAAGCATCTCGAATTCTACCAAATCCCAATTCATCGATTGCCGTTTGGTCTCTCACCATTTGCAAAACCTTATTTTTCTTCGCCAACTCTTCTTGGCTGAAGTTTATAAACCCTATTTGCATAATCGGTATTATTAGTCAATTAAAAATGCTTTTCCTACTTACCATCCAATTATTGGTTCATTTTTCTTTTTGTCCCAATATTCTTGTGGAAATATATCGGATACTATTTCACATATTCGTTTATAGACTTTCATAAATTTTGTGGTTTCTGGATTTGACTTCGTTTCGGGACACCAAACCGCAATACTTGCTTTATTATGGAAACCCGTTGAGAGTGTTAATATCAAAGTATATCCATCAAGTCCGATACCTGTATTTTCATATGATACTTTAGCAAAATTTATATCCATAATTCTATCAATTAAATCTTGATATGTTTCACAGGATATTTTCTTTGTTATGCCCTTACAAGGGATACAGTAAACTGTTGCTGATACAAATTCAGAAGCCTCTTCAAATTCGATTTTGTAATTGTATCCAGACTTTATTTCTAATGTTAAACTCATATATTTTCATTTATCATTTCCCAAATCTAACAAAAAACTTTTCTCCTAATTTCCAACGACACAAAACAACTGCAAACGGGCCTTACGCCCGTCTGCAGTGTAGAGTTTTTGCAACCTTATTGCACATCATCGTTGCGTTTGACTGTAATTGTCAGATTCACTTGATTTTCGGGGTGTGCGTCGGGTGTCAGTTGGCTAATGCGGCAGCTGAAAAGGCTGTTCCAACCTGCCTCCAACAAGTGAGCCAACGGCGTGTTTTCGGCACGCGGAATGTAACCTAACAAATACGGCTCCTCCTCGCCCGCTTTGTTGTACAACACGGCCACCGCATTCGGGTCGAAGCGGTTTTCGGTGTCAAGCTCCAATTGCAAATCTGTTCCAACCTTCAGTTCGTTCCAAACAAGGTCGGCATCGTGATACTTACGTCCTGCCAAATGGCATTCCATAAAAAATTGTTTTCTTGCTTTCATAATCAATGTTTTAAAAGTTTAACAATCATTTTTCGAGGCAAATAAAACAGCAACCTATGCGAGATTGCGGCAGAGGTTTGAAAAATTTTTAAAAAAAATGAGATTATTTCAGCATTTCACCCAAACACCGCCCTTGTCCGGGCCTTCGCGCTTGATAATGCCAGAGTCTTGTAGTCGTTTCAAGTGCTTCGATACGGCGCTGCGGTTGATACCTAGCGTTTGGGCCATTTGCGTTGATGTCACCTTTCCGTTGGCTACAATCATCTCTAAAATGGCTTCGCGGGTTTTCTGTCCACTTTTTCTGTCCACCATTTGCATTTTCTGTCCACCTTTGGCTTCGGAATTAGTTGATTGCGTCCGCTTGAAATTATCAATCTCGGATTGCAGGTTTTTAATGTGTTCGCGTAGCATAAAATTACGGAACGGTTCGTTGCTTTGCCGCTCACGAGAGTCAATCAGCGCCTGAATGTATTCGGCTTTGTCTTCCTTGTTTATTCTGACGGGCACCAGTCCAAATTCGAACTGTATCTGATTCATTATCAGCCTCGACATTCGGCCATTGCCGTCAACCCACGGATGTATTGTTACAAGGTCTAAATGAACATCGAAACTAAACAAATACTGGTCTATAACACTATGAGCATCAGTAAGTTCAGCGCGTAGGCGGTTTGTATTGTCGCAAAAATCAGCCAAACGGTTGGGGACTTTCCGATAATCGAGATACGATTGTCCGCCAAAGCCCGCCGTTACATTTACCAACCGTAAATCGCCCTTCGAAGCATCGAACGAACCTTGTAGCGTGTTGTATGTGCCGCCAGTGCTCTTCATAACAATGGCAGACAACGCTTTCAACCCATCAACCGTCAATTCGGTGTGTTTTTGGGCAAGACGGTGGCTCTGCTCGTATGCGTTTCTCAAATCGATGTTCATCAATTGCTCCTGCATCGGACGTCCTTTTGCGGTAATACCCTCATCGAAAAGCAATTGGTTCTCAATTTCGGTCACTGTCGAACCTTCGATAGCCGTGGAATGAGTGATGAGTGAGTAAAGATAGAACTTGTCGTGGTTTATCTGCTCGCCAATCCCTAACTCATTGTATTCGTTAAGTAGCCTTATAAGTTGTTCGGTCAGTTCCATTTCGCATTTTTCAATTCAACAAATCTAACAAAAATCTAAACTTTTTGATATGTCTTCGTTTTAAACGCTGTGCCTATGATTTGAAACAAAAATCGGTTAAACTTGCATAGAATTTGGAACAAGAAACAGATAAAACAATGCCAATTATAGAGAATCCGCAAACAACTAACTGCCAATGTTTTGCACTCACAGGGCGGAACATTGTGCTGAAAGCCGACGGCTCACCAATCACATTTGCCGACCTGACCGAGATAAAATCGCTCGACAATAACGCTGATTTGTTTGAAGAACAAGAGTTTGGCATTTGCGCCTTGAGCTTTGAAACAACAGAGCATCTACCCGACCGTTTCATTACGAAAACAATCCGCCAATACTTCAACGAGAGCGACGAGCCGACCATTTTCCGCGTGTCACGGGCAAAGGCAGTTGCCAACTGGCGGCAAAGTACGCAGTTCTGCTGCACTTGCGGCACAAAACTCACTGAAAGCAAACAATTTACAGCACGTGAATGCCCGCAGTGCGGAAAGATACACTTCCCACGCATCGAGCCTTGTGTGATTGTACTTGTGAGCCGCGGCGACAAGATTCTGCTTGCCCGCCACGTGCAGCGCAACCAGGACATCTACGCCTGTATTGCCGGATTCATCGAGGGCGGCGAAACGCCCGAGCACGCCGTTGAGCGCGAATTGCAGGAGGAAATCGGCATCAAGGTCAAGAACATAAGCTATCGCGGAAGCCAGAGCTGGCCTTTCCCCGACCAGCTGATGCTTGGCTATACGGCCGAATACGAGAGCGGCGAAATCAAACTTCAGAAAGACGAGATTGCCGATGCTGGCTGGTTCAGCCGTGACAACTGCCCCGCCAGCCCGCAGCCAGGCTCAATCGCCTACAAGCTGATTCACGGACTGATTTAATGATTAATGTTTAAAGATTAATGGTAAGATTAAAAGAGTAAATCTGGCAATAAATTGAAGATTCACATCATTATTCTCAGTTAATCTAACACTATAAAAAAAGCCTCACATCATACATAATGTGAGGCTTTTATAATAATCAAACACCAATGTTTATGCGTCGATGTTTGCGTATTTGGCGTTCTTCTCGATAAACTCACGGCGAGGCGGAACATCATCGCCCATAAGCATTGAGAACACATAATCGGCGGCGGCGGCGTTTTCGATTGTCACCTGACGCAGAGTACGGTTTTCCGGATTCATTGTTGTCTCCCACAACTGCTCGGCGTTCATCTCACCCAAACCTTTATAACGCTGAACCTTAAGGTTCTTGCTGCCGCCCAGGTTGTCTATAGCCTGCTGACGCTGCTGCTCTGTCCAGCAATAAGTTATGTCTTTGGAATTATTGCCGCGGCTTACTGCGTACAACGGCGGTGTGGCAATGTAAAGGTATCCTTGCTCAATAACTTCGCGCATAAAGCGGAAGAAGAATGTCATAATCAGAGTGTCGATGTGGCTGCCATCGACATCGGCATCGGTCATAATGATGATTTTGTGGTAGCGCAGACGCGATGTGTCAAGTGCGTCGGCATCATCTTTGGTACCTACCGAAACACCCAATGCTGTATAGATGTCACGAATTGCATCACTCTCATACACACGGTGTTTCATCACTTTCTCGACATTCAGGATTTTACCGCGCAACGGCAGAATGGCCTGGAACTTACGGTTTCTACCCTGCTTGGCCGAGCCGCCTGCGGAATCTCCCTCGACAAGGAAAAGCTCGCTTTCTGCAGGGTCCTTGCTTGAACAGTCGGCCAGCTTGCCCGGCAGTCCGCCACCCGAAAGCGGCGATTTGCGCTGAACGGTCTCACGAGCCTTGCGTGCGGCAACACGGGCTGTGGCAGCCAATATCACCTTACCCACAACTTTCTGAGCCTCAGCCGGGTGTTCTTCCAGATAATTGGTAAGAGCCTCGCCTACTGCTTGTTGCACAGCTCCAGACACCTCGCTGTTACCAAGTTTTGTCTTGGTTTGTCCCTCAAACTGCGGTTCGGCAACCTTAATCGATATTACCGCTGTCAAACCCTCGCGGAAGTCGTCGCCAGTAATTTCGATATGGTTCTTCTCAAGTTTCTCAAGGTCGCGCTTGCAGTTGTCGTCGGCATATTTCTTAAGCGAGCGAGTAAGCGCAGCGCGGAATCCCATAAGGTGCGTACCACCTTCTATCGTGTTGATATTGTTCACATAAGAGTGGATATTCTCCGAATAGCCGTCGTTGTACATTATGGCTATCTCGATAGGCGTTCCCTGCTTCTCAGTGTTGATGTAGATAACATCGTCGAACAGGTGGTTGCGGTTACCGTCGATGTAGCGCACAAACTCACGCAGACCGTCTTTCGAGAAGAACACTTCGTTACGAGTCTTGCCTTCCTCATCGGGACGCAAATCGGTAAGCGTAATGGTGATTCCCGCGTTTAGGAATGCCAACTCACGCATACGGTTTGCCAGTGTCTCGTACTTGTAGATAGTGGTCGTGAAAATGGTGTCATCGGGCCAGAACTGCTGGCGTGTACCGGTTTTGTCGGTTGTACCCACTTCCTTAACCGGATACAGCGGTTTGCCCTTCTCGTATTCCTGTTGATAAATCTTGCCATTGCGGAACACCTGCGATGTCATATGTTTCGAAAGTGCGTTGACGCACGACACACCAACACCGTGCAAGCCGCCCGACACCTTATAGGAGCCTTTGTCAAACTTACCACCGGCGTGCAATACTGTCATAACCACCTCCAAAGCCGATTTGTGCTCTTTCGGGTGCATATCTACAGGAATACCACGACCGTTGTCGGTTACGGTTATCGAGTTGTCCTCGCCTATCACCACTTCGATGTGCGTGCAATAGCCGGCCAGCGCCTCGTCAATTGAGTTATCAACTGTCTCATAAACAAGATGATGCAGACCTTTTTCGCTAATGTCGCCAATGTACATTGCAGGACGTTTACGTACTGCTTCCAAACCCTCAAGCACCTGAATGCTATTGGCACCATAATTGGTGCTTGGGGCTGTTGTTTCCTCCATTTCGCTCATTTATAATGTATTTGTATATCAATCGTTTAGACTAATTGTAAGGCCCTCTGCCAAACGGACAAATATAACAAAAGTGAAAGCGTCATAAAACGCATACTTTTCAACTTTTTAAAAAGTTATGCACAAAAAAAACGATGACTAAAAACGATAACGAAAACACTGACGCTGACAAAAACACAGACCACGCAAAACTTCGCTTTACGTGGTCTGTGTTGAAGTTCGGTAAAAACCGAATGCTATCGAATCAACTTCATATGCTCGATATCTGTGTTTTTCTCACAGTAACAGCATCTTAGGGTAACCTTCGAGCCGTTTATCACCTTGAATTTTGTCGGGATGTTCTCGTGGTTGGTGATACACTTTGGGTTCATACAGCGGGCAATGTTGAAAATCTGCTCAGGAACGTTCACCTGACGTTTCTCAACAACCTCGTAATTCTTTATGATATTGAGTTTTGCGTTCGGTGCCAC
>JAFYYJ010000099.1 GCA_017557605.1 Salinivirgaceae bacterium | reverse complement strand
TCAACCACTCCGAAGTATTTTTGCTCCAGTTGGCTGATTTTTTCGTTTGCGCCGTCGAAGTTCTTCTTATACAGATAACTTGCAATCTCAACCAATGCGTTTGTAGTGCCCGACATAGCTGACAGCACAACAATTTTCGGTTTCCCGTCGTCAATCAGGCGGGCCACTTCTCTGATGCGTTCTGGCGAACCGACTGACGTTCCGCCAAATTTCATTACTTGCACGATACTTTCGTTTTTAAGGTTATCAAATAAAAAAGCCGGGCGACTGCAGTCCCCAACTTTCACTCATTCAATCTGATAAATCGTTCTTGAAGCCTTGAGCCTCAACGATTTTCATTGCTCGCAAAGATACGGCTTTTGCCGTTATATAAGGTGTGCCGGCGGATTTTACGAATTTCACTTACTAAGCAAGGGTTGATTGACTGAAGAATTGAACTGTTGATTGCGAGGTGGTTGTAAAAATGCTTTCTGCTGGCAATTGGCCGATTGTCTGCAACAATAACTTTTCACTATGTTTGCCGAAAATAACTGACTATGATGGATTGCGCCATTCGCCCGCTGAACAACAGCGAATTACCTTTGCTTACCGATTTTTTGTATTACGCTATTTTTGTGCCGGAAGGCGTTGAGGCACCGCCGCGCGAAATTGTCAATCTGCCGGAGCTTCAGGTGTATATTCGCGATTTCGGCGCTCAACCTCACGACCATTGTCTTGTGGCCGAGGCCGAAGGTGTGGTTGTGGGCGCAGTCTGGGTTCGCGATATGCCCGACTATGGCCACGTAGCCGATGGTGTGCCGTCGTTTGCCATATCGGTCAGACCAGAACATCGTGGAAGCGGAATCGGCACAAGCCTGATGAAAGCAATGCTCGATCTTCTGTGCCAGAAAGGTTACAAAAAAGCCTCACTTTCAGTGCAAAAGATTAACTATGCCGCACGTATGTACACAAAACTCGGTTTCCGCACCATTGGCGAGAACGAAGAGGAATATAATATGGTTTATGAGTTTTAGGCTCAACTACTTTTTCAGCAGGAACTCGTCGATTATCTTTTTAAAGATAGCCTGAGTTTCCTCGGCTGTCTGAGCAATGCCGGCGCTCATCTGCGGCGTGCCGTTAAGCGGACAGAACAGAAATGCGGGAATGCTTTGGATGCCGAAAGCCGCCGACAACTCTTTCTCGCGGTCGGTATTGACCTTGTAAACATTGATTTGTCCTTTATACTGTTCAGCCAAATCCTCCAAAATGGGCGACGCAATGCGGCACGGACGACACCAGTCGGCATAAAAATCGATAATGCAAGGCTTGTCGCCAAGGAAAATCCATTGTGTCGGATTCTTCTCGTAATCAACAATTTTTTTCAGAAAATCCGCCTTTGTAAGATATGTAACAGCTTGTGATGACTGTTCCTGGGCCGACAGGAAACATGATGCTGCGAAAAACAGCATTAATAATAGAGTTAGTCGTTTCATTTTTTCCAGAATTAAGTATGTAAATGTAGGCAATCTTTTTTTTTATCGGCAGACAGACAAGTTTTTTTTGAGCAACAAATAATTTTAATTTGAAATTGCAGTTAGTAAATATACCTTTCGGAACAAAATGAAAACAATTTTAAAATTGTAAATATTTTATATTCAGATATATATGAAAAACATAGCAGTTGTTTGCGGCGGTTATTCAAAAGAAAGCGTAATATCGCTGCGCAGCGCCGAGCAGATTGCGTCGGTTATTGAGAGTGATTATTCGGCCTATACCGTGCTGATAACCAGAGATGCATGGAACGCAAAAATCGGGGACAAGATGTACCCGATTGACCGTAACGATTTCACTTTCAGCTTAGACGGCAAAAAGATTTCTTTCGATGCCGTGTTTATGGCCATTCACGGAACGCCTGGCGAGGACGGAATGTTGCAGTCGTATTTCGATATGCTGAACATTCCCTACACAACATGCAATGCTTTCGTATCAGCTCTGACTTTCAATAAGTTCGCTTGCAAAGTTTTCCTGAAGGAATACGATATTTTGACGGCCGACGCCATATTGCTGCGCCGCAACACACCCGTGCAGGAGCAGGACCTCGAAAACCGGTTTGGTTATCCGATGTTTGTGAAACCCAACAACGGCGGTTCGAGTTTCGGCGTCACCAAAGTCAAGACGCGCAACGACTTGCTTCCTGCCATTGAACGCGCTTTTGCCGAAGACAATGAAGTAATTATAGAGCCGTTCATAAAGGGTGGCGAGTATACTTGCGGAGTGTTCAAAACCGACAAGGAGTCGATAGTTTTTCCACCGACCGAGATTGTCAGCAAAAATGAATTTTTCGATGTTGAGGCAAAATACACGCCAGGAATGTCCGAGGAGATAACGCCCGCCCGCCTTCCCGCCAGCCAGATAAAAAACTGTCAGGAGCTGACATCAAGAATCTACGATTTGTTGGGTTGCACCGGCGTTGTTCGCATCGATTATCTGATGCAATCGGGCAAATTCTATTTCATGGAGATAAACACTGTGCCGGGCATGAGCCGCGAATCGATTATCCCGAAACAGACCGTTGTTTACGGACTTCCGCTTAAAGAGTTGTATATAAAACAGATAAACGACGCATTGTCGCGAAAGAAATAAATGACACTTCGGTGCCATTTTTTTGCCCAACAGCAAAGGCTTACTGTCCTATCGACCTGAAATCGGGCAGATGTTTCTCCGTTTCGCGCAACTTTAATGTTACGCCAAGTATTACATATTGATATTGGTCGATGTAGTTGCCGAATTTCCAAGGTATGTCTGCGGTAGGTTCCTGGCCGCCTTTGCAGTTGTCGAGCCCGTCGCTGAGAGCCCAGTTCCAGCCGCCTTCCAAGGTGAAGCTTACGCCTTGCACCACGCGGTATTTTACTCCGGCACCAAACTGTACCACTGGCGCCAAATTGGAAAAGCTCTGTGCAAAAATCTCTTCCTTGTCTTTGAAACGGTACAGATGTCCGAAATTGATTAATCCGCCAATGCCGCCAAACAGATATGCAGGCATTCGTGTCTGTTTTTTCATTATCGGTTTGCCAACTTGTTTAAAAACGATATGGTTAGGTTTTTCGGGGATGAAATACCACTCATATCGCAGCGACAATTCGGCAAAAAAAGTTGTGAATCCAATGTTGCGCGACCAATAAGCGTCGTTGTTTATTGGGTCTTCGGCCCGCATTTGACCAAATCGTATGGAGCCACCGATTGTGTGTCCGCTCAATTTCAGAAAGCCGCACTCATCGCGGTGTCCTAAGTTGTATTTCATTCCGGTGTTGAAAATCAAACCTGTCGTGTTTTTGGGAAGAATCCATATTTGAGTGGAACTGCTTTTGGGAGAGGAAATATCGCCCATGAAATTGCACAAACCGCCGCCAAGCGAAATTTCATAACGGTGCAACCGACGGTTTATGGCCGTCGCCTCAGGCAGCCAACCAACTATCAGCAGAACTGCCAATCCGAATCTTAATATGTTAACTTTCAGAAACATCAGCGGCAAATCTTTTTTTCGGTTAACGTATAATCCTGCTGATTAAACGGATAACCAATATACAAAATTATGTGGCAAGTTGTTTTTTATGATTGCCAAATAGTTCTGGATATTACACAAGATTCACAATATCAGCAAAATCGTCGATTATGAAGTGGGCGCCGGCCTCCTCAAGCTGTTTGCGGCTGTGGTTGCCGTAGGTTACGCCGCATGTCAGGCAGCCTGCGTTCAATCCCATTTTTATGTCGAAGGAGGTATCACCTACAACCATTGTCTCATCGGCTTTGCCTGCTATTTTTTCCAAAGTCTTGAACACTGCTTCCGGGGCGGGTTTAGGATGTTGGATGTCATCGTTGCTGATAATGAGGCTGATATAATTGGAGAGATGCATGTCTGAAACAAATTCGCGGAGCGAGTTGCCGCTACGGCTGCTGGCTATCGTAAGCGTCAGACCGCGCCGGTGCAGGGTGGCTATTGTCTCTGCAACGTGAGGAAAAATCTGTACCGCACCGCGTTTGTTGTTGATGCTGAACAATTGGCGGTAAGTTTGTTCGCATAATGCCGCCGTGGTCTCGTTCATCGGAATCAAATCGGCAAAAGTCTGTCGCAGAGGCAAGCCTATCATGGCGGCGCATTGCTCGTCGGTGCGTGGCTCAAGACCGAGTTTGGCAATAACCTGCAGCATGGTGCCGACAATTAGCTGGCGCGTGTCACCAATTGTGCCGTCGAAATCGAAAATTAGATTTTTAATCGGCTTTGAAAACATAGCATGCGTTTTTAAGAGCACACCTATATATAATAGGTATAGGTTACTGCTCGAAGAAGAAGTCCTGCAACTCGTTGATGTCGGCAGGCGTAAGGTTCGATTCGCCCTCAAATATCAGGTCGATAGCTTGTTGCAGCTCCTCGTGCGATATGTAGTTGTCCATGTTCTTGTCGACACTCTTGAACTTGTCGGGGATGCCCTTGGGTTTGGTCGACTCGGTTGCACCCGATGCTTCTGATGTTGCGGAGTAAACTCTCGTCTCGTTGTGGCCGACAGCATCCGGGTTGTAGATAAGGGTGATTATCTGAGCGTCGGTCATGCGGATACCGTTTGTGTTGACAATAGAGCCGAAAGGCGTATCTTCCTCTTTGTCAAGGTAATCGGGCACACCGTCTTTGTCTGAATCGACAGGGCAGCCAACTTGATTAACTTTCACATCTTTAGGCGTTCCGGGGCACTCGTCGTTGAAGTCGTCAACGCCGTCACCGTCCTCATCTTGGTGGTCGGTAACAGTGAATTTGAGATTCCGGAAATTCTCAACAGCTGCAATCTCATCGTCGCTAGAGAACAAGTCGAAGGCAAGCGATACGTAGGTGTTAAGCACGATGTCGTTTTTCCAGATACCCTTGCCGCCTTTGACGTTGTCAACGTAATCGGTAAACGGCAGATGCGCAACTGAGCCAAAACGGCACGTAACACGGTCGCTGACAGTTATGTTCAAACCCAAATCGATAGGAACGGCAACGCTTGTCTTGGAGTATTCGCCATCGCCGTAAAGATTGAGGCTGCGAAGGTCGGTCTCGTAGTCATAATCGCGGACAATGAGTTCGCCAGCTGCGTTACGTATGGTACCGTCGTACCAATAATTGTAAGGTTCGCCGCTGCTGTTCAGCATATCGCCCTTGGAGGCAAACTGGAAAAATTCGACACCCAGCGACACGTACGGGTGGATTGGTCTTTTGCGCTCAAGTATATGGTTGAAGTTGTAAACCACTGAAACACCGCCTATAAAAAGCTGCGAGCGGAAGTTAGCCACAGCCTTCATGCTCTCGACATCAAAACGACCCATTTTTCTGTAAAGTTCAATCTGTTCTGCACTGAATTTGCCACTTGCTTTGTCAATGCAACTTGAGAAATCGATTGTACGTGTGTTTTCGGCATTGTAAACGCTGCCGCCCACCTTGCCGAGGGTTCCGTGGAACTCTATGTCGAAGTATTTGTTGATGTTACGGCTTATCTGGAAGCGATACGAGGTGAGGCCGTTGATAGGCGATTTGAAATAGTCGGTGACATCGCCATAAAAAGAAAAATTGCCGACACCGAAACCGATAACCGGCTTTAATGCGGCACTTGAATGTTCCTCCTCCTCGGCAAGAAGTATCGACAGATAGTCATCGTCAATCTCCTGCTGCGCCCTGACAGTCAAACCTAAGGTAAAGCACAATATGACAACCACCCAAAATCTCATCAGCACACTGTATTATTTAGCTCGACCTTTACTTGTACCATTTTTGATTTGCAATCATCAGTGCCTCCTGCACTGTTATACGCATTCCGTTGTTGTAGGCCGAAACGAAGGCATCGTGAATCGGTGTGTTGTTCCAGACATAAACACGATAGTCGCGGGCGTCTTTGTATTTTTCAAAATTACCTACGGTGTATTTGTTCCAGCCGTTGTGTATCTCCACTTGAACTTGGTCGGTGATATTCAAACGTTTAAAGTAGTTTTTCCCGACAAGTTTGTGGCCGGCGGCAATCTGAACCCTGAATGCGACACCCTGCTCAGGCGACGGCACATCGGATATGTCGGAAACAGTAGAGTTGTAGTTGTGCGGATGACTTGCGCCTCCACCATAATTCGATGAGCTTCTGTTGCCCGAATACGAACTGCTATTGTCGGCATAACTCGGTTCTGTTGTGCGTGCCGGCTCCGGAGTGTATGTTGAAGGCTCCGGTGTGTACGTTGTTGGCTCTGTGTAAGTTGGCGTTGTTGTTTGAGCGGGCTCCTGCTTAGGTGTGGTTGTTGTGCTTGCCACAGGCTCCGAAGGCTCAAAAGTAAGAGTCTCTTGTGCCACAACCTGCTCGCTGTCGAACGATTCCAACTCAACATTGCGCTCGGCTATGTTGATAGTCTTTGTGCGGTCCGATTCAGCATATGAGAATGTTCCGACAATTTTGAACTCTTCGTCAGGAATCTCACCCTCGGGCACCAGTTTGTACGATACAACAAACTGCGCTTCTTGAGGCATATTCATCCACAAGAATTTGATAATGTGGTTTTTATAAGTAAAAATAGAGTTCTTCGATTTTATGCTCTCAGCGGTGTATCCCACCGGAATTTGCTCTTGAATCTTACCGAAATCCTTCAGGTCGCCTTTGTTTACCATAATGTTGACAATTACCTCGTTGTTGTCGTTAAGGAATGGCTTTTGGCGGATGCAGTCGACATTTTTCAAATTGACATTCTGGAAAGAATAAGCCTGCTGGCTGTTGGCGGAAATCACCTCGTCGCCTTCGATGTTTACTGTTTTAGCTGCGACATTGGCTGTTTGGACGGCATTGTCGAGGATGTAAGAGAATGTCCCGTCAAATGTGTAAGTACCTGAAACTGTGGGGTCGACTTGAATAGCATACGACACAACTATTTGCCTGTCGTATGGCACTTTCATCCATTGGATTTTAACTTTTTGGTCGACAAACGAGAATTCGCCATTGGCTGTCTGACGAGCCACGGCCTTGAATCCGTTCGGCAATTTCTGTTGGAAGCGGGCGAACCCCTCAATGTCTCCCTTGTCGATTGTTACTTCTACCAAAAACTCACTGTCGCACTTGGCCGTATCGGGCATGTTCAGTGTAACTGAAACAGGCTCTCCGATTAATCCGAAGAACATCAATAAACTGATGAACCCTAAAATTAAATTCGATTTAAGCATAAAGTAAATCTTGCGTATAGCAATCAACTCAAATAATTGCTAAAGTAAGCAAAAACCTTATACAATATAACTTTCAAGGCGTTTTTGTGTTTTTTTTATCCACAATGTGTTATTAATAACTATTTGTAAGTCTAGTTCCTTGTAAATCAATCATATATAAATAAAACAAAGCGATAGCTATGGTTTAAATCACCTCGACTATCGCTTTATTTTTTAAGTATTTAAGCGCAGAAACGCTGTTTTTTTCAGTAATGGAAGCTGCTTCCGCCCAAAAATTCACGCAAAATCGATGTCGGCGGAATCTCGTTATCTGGAATTGGTTTCACGTAACTCAAGAATTTTAGCAGCCGCAGAGCCTCGCGGTAGGCGGTGCAGTTTGGCGGCACTTGTTGCAAGATTGGCTCAACGTAACGTTTGAGCACACCCGTTTCGTAAACCATTGCCGTATTGAACATAATATCAGCACGCTCCTGATTTGGGAAGATGTGCTTGTCCTCGCCCCGGCGCACGCTCGGCCAGCGGTCGATAGTGTCTTTGGCGCTATAGCCGCGGTAGCGGTAGTCACGAACAATTCGGCGGATAAGGCGAGTGTCGGTGGTTGGTATGCGGTTGTGGTTGTCGAGCGAAAGTGTGGTGAGCGCCGACACATAAACGCGGAATTTCAGACTGTCGTCAATGTGTGATGTCAACTTCGGATTCAGCGCGTGGATACCCTCGGCAATGATGATGCTGTTGGCGTCGAGTTTCATTTTCTCACCGTCGAAGAAGCGTTTGCCGTCTTTGAACGAGAACTTCGGCACATCTATGGTATTGCCGGCGAAAAGTTGGTTTAAATCGTTGTTAAGATACGGAATATCAAGTGCTTCTAATGCTTCAAAGTCATAGTCGCCGTTCTCATCGAGCGGTGTTTTCTCGCGGTCGACAAAATAGTTGTCGAGCGACAGCGTAACTGGGTTAAAGCCAGCAACTTTCAATTGAATGGCAAGTTTGTTGGCAGTGGTTGTCTTGCCCGATGACGACGGTCCCGAAAGCAGCACCAGGCGCGGCTGAGGCTGACGAGTGGCAATCATGTCGGCAATCTGCGCAAGCTTTTTCTCTTGCAACGCCTCCGAAATTTTTATCAATTCGCCGATGCTGCCGTCATCAATATGTTGGTTGATATTGCTCATATAACTGATATTCAATATTCTGCCCCATTTTTTAAATTCGTGTAGAACATCAAACATCTTGTCTTGCGGCTCAAGGTCGGCAACAGCGTTCGGATTGTTTGAGAATGGCGCGCGGAGCAGCATTCCGTCATAGTATTTATCGATGCTGAACACCTTCAGGTAGCCTGTCGACGGCAAAAGGCAACCGTAGAAATAGTCCATTACATCGTCGAGGTAATAGACTGAAGAATAGAGATGTGCGCGCGTTTTGAGCAGTTGCGCCTTCTCATGGTAACCCATATCATCGAAGAGTTTGATAGCCTCTTCGGCAAGCATTCGCTTGCGGGTGAATGGCAGGTCAAGCCCGATTATTTCGCGCATGCGTTTGTCAATTTCAGTAACTTGGTCCACGCTAACCGAGTCAACTCCTTCTATCTCACAATAATAGCCGTTCGAGATTGAATGCTCGATTTTCAGTTTCCGCCCCGGAAAAATGTCATGGACGGCCTTGTAGAGCACAAAACTCAACGAGCGGTCGTACATCCGTTTGCCTTCGGGATGTCTAAAACCAATAAATTCAACAATATACGGATTGAACAATGCAAAATCGAGTTCTTGCAGTTTGTTATTGACATATGCCGCATATATTGGCTCTTTGACAAGCCCCATATCGATAGCAACTTGTTGTAATGTAATGCCTTGCGGATAGTTTCGCGTTTCTCCGTTGTTGGTGCAAATAATCTCAATCATAACATTAGTTTTTATCTAACTAAAAGTATGATTTTTAGAGATACCAACAAATAGATTTTGCTGAATTGTCGGAAAATAATGTTGTCAGGATTGCGTAACAGCTTCAATCACAGGTATTATGACGGCGGTAAATACACCCATTAGACCGATAGCCATGCCTGCCACAGCACCTTCGATGCGCCCCATTTGCATGGCTCGTCCGGTGCCTACGCCATGAGCAGCCGCCCCCATTGCCAGTCCTTTCGCCACATGGCTTTTGATTTTGAGTTTGTCCAAAAGCCAAGGTCCGATAACGCTTCCGAAGATTCCGCAAGTGGCTACTGAAACGGCTGTAAGTGAGAGAATTCCGCCTGACCGGGCAGAAATTCCTAGCGCTATCGGCATTGTTACCGATTTAGGCTCCATTGACACCATAACCTCAATGGGTGCTTTGAAAATGAGACAGATACCCATTACGCTCAGCACTCCGACAAGGCTGCCGACAAAAACCGTGAGCAGTATCGGTATAAGATTGGCTTTTATGGCGTCGAACTGTTTGTGCATGTTATAGCCCAAAGCAACCACCGTAGGGCCGAGCAAAAATGTTATCAAATGGGTGTTTTGTTCGTATGTTTCGTAATCGATATTCAACAACAACAGAATCGGAATGAGAATGACAACCGCTATCAGAATGGGACTAGTTATAGGACGGTTCCATTTCTTGTTGATAACCAGGCCAATCCAAAAGCTCAGGACTGTTATGGCAAGAATAAATGGTTCGCTCTCAATTATTGCTCTCATCGGTTTTGTCCAATTTATCCATTAATCTACCGACAACAGCCAAAACCAGCATTGTGCTGACAACTATCGCAAGGACAATCGTAACTATGTTATTACCAAGTATTTTGTACGATGCGATAAGTCCGATGCTTGGAGGCAGAAACATTATCGTCATGTTTTTTGTGAGGAATTCCGACACTTTTTCGACCGATTCTGGCTTAACGATTTTTGCCTGAAGCGAAGCGAAAAGCAGCACCATTCCGATGACATTGCCTGGTACGAAGTGGTTTATTAGCATGCTGATACCTTCTCCCACTATCAGATACGACAACAATATCAGAATTCCTTTCATGCCTATGAATTTTGCTTTAACTCGTCAGCCAGAAACTGCGCGGTGTAGCCAACGCCCTTTGCCACAACCTGTTCGGGTGTGCCTTCGCTCACTATCTGGCCGCCAGCTGAGCCGCCTTCGGGCCCCATATCGATAATATGGTCGGCAACTTTTATCACGTCGAGATTATGCTCGATGACGACCACTGTATTTCCCTTATCGACAAGTTTTTGCAGTACATCAAGCAGCACGCGGATATCCTCGAAATGTAGGCCTGTTGTGGGCTCATCGAGAATGTAAAGCGTTTTGCCGGTGTCCTTTTTAGATAGTTCGGCGGCCAGTTTGGCACGTTGCGCCTCGCCACCGCTCAAAGTGGTTGACGGCTGGCCCAATTTGACATAGCCCAATCCCACCATTTGCAAAGCCTTGATTTTTTGCAGGATTTTCGGTTGATTCTCGAAGAACTCAACGGCTTGATTGATAGTCATATCCAAGATGTCGGAAATAGACTTGCCCTTGTAGCGGACTTCGAGCGTCTCGCGGTTGTAGCGGTGGCCGTTGCAGTCGGGGCACGGCACAAGCACATCGGGCAGGAAGTTCATTTCAATTGTCTGAACGCCAGCACCTTTGCAGGTCTCGCAACGCCCGCCTTTCACGTTGAACGAGAACCGTCCTGCTTTGTATCCGCGGATTTGCGCCTCGGGCAAACGCTCGAAAAGTGCGCGGATGTCGGAGAAGACGCCGCTGTAAGTAGCTGGATTTGAGCGTGGTGTGCGCCCCAGTGGTTCCTGATTCACCTCAATCACCTTGTCGATATTGCCGATTCCCTCAATCGAGCCGAACGGCAGTGGTTCTTGGATAGAGCGGTAAAAGTGGTGATTCAGAATAGGATGAAGCGTCTCGTTGATGAGAGACGATTTGCCGCTGCCCGACACACCGGTTATGCAGACAAACTTGCCCAATGGTAGCGTAAGTGTCACATTCTTAAGGTTATGACCGGTGGCATTGTTCAAAACAATGGCAAGTCCGTTGCCTTTGCGGCGTTTTTGGGGCACCTCAATTTGGCGCGTGCCGTTAAGGTATTGTGCTGTGAGTGAATCGGTTTTAAGGATTTGCCAAGGTGCGCCCTCGCCAACCACATTTCCGCCCCGACGACCCGCAAACGGACCAATATCAACAATATGGTCGGCGGCAAGCATCATGTCTTTGTCGTGCTCAACAACAATCACCGTGTTGCCGATGTCGCGCAACTCTTTCAGCGACTCGATGAGTTTGCGGTTGTCGCGTTGGTGCAGCCCAATCGACGGCTCGTCGAGAATGTAGAGCACGTTGACGAGTTGGGAGCCAATCTGCGTGGCAAGTCTAATGCGCTGACTCTCACCGCCCGACAGGCTTCGCGAACTGCGGTTGAGCGACAGATAGTCGAGTCCGACCTTGACCAAAAATCCCAGTCGACTGCGAATTTCCTTCAGAATCTCGGTGGCAATGGTGCGCTGCTTGTCGTTGAGGCGGTCCTCAAGGCCGTTGAGCCAGGCGTATAGCGACTTTATGTCCATATCGGCCAGTTCGGCGATGTTCTTGCCGTCGATTTTGAAATGCAGCGCCTCACGGTTCAAACGTGCGCCCCCGCATTCAGGGCAAACCACCTGTTTCACAAAGTTTTGCGTCGGGTTTTGCTTGTCGTCGGTAACCTCGTCGGTGGTGATGTCCTGCAGTTGCGCAATCACACCCGGAAAGTTCAAAAAATAGTTCGACGAGTTGCCTAGCGGCGTGTTCAGTAGTTTGAACGGCTCGTCGGAACCGTTGAGAATCACGTCCAAAGCCTCATCGGAAATGTCGCATATTGGCGTATCGAGTTTGAATTTAAACTTATCGGCAATTGCTTCTAATTGCCAGAATATCATAGAATTACGATATTTTCCCAGTGGTTTTATGCCGCCGTTCTTGATGCTCAATGTACGGTCGGGTATCACTTTGCCGGTATCTATCTGATTGACAATGCCCAACCCCTTGCAATGCGGGCACGCGCCCACGGGCGAGTTGAACGAGAAGGTGTGAGGTGCAGGCTCGTTGTACGACAGTCCGGTTTCGGGGCACATAAGGTGACGGCTAAAGTAGTGTTCCTCGCCCGTATCGGCGTTCTGAACCAGAATAACGCCATCACCCTCTTTCATTGCCGTGTCTAGCGATTGAGCCATCCGTTTGCGGTCCTTCACATCCACCTTCAGACGGTCGATAACTACCTCAATATGATGCGTTTTGTAGCGGTCGAGGCGCATTCCGTACGAAAGGTCGGTGATTTTGCCGTTCACCCGTGCGTAAAGGTAACCCTTGCGTAAAAGTTGCTCGAAAAGTTCCTTGTAATGGCCTTTGCGCCCCTTGACGAGCGGTGCCATCAAGTAGATTTTCTGACCATCCATCTTATTGATAATGATATCGATAATCTGCTCGTCTGTGTATTTGACCATCTTTTTGCCGGTGTTGTAGGAATATGCCTCGCCAGCACGTGCGAAAAGAAGGCGCATAAAGTCGTAAATCTCTGTGGTTGTGCCAACTGTAGAGCGCGGATTTTTGTTGGTGGTCTTCTGCTCGATTGAGATTACGGGACTCAAACCAGTGATTTTATCCACATCAGGTCGGTCCAATCCGCCAAGAAACTGACGCGCGTAGGCCGAGAAAGTCTCGATGTAGCGGCGCTGCCCCTCGGCGTAAATGGTGTCGAAGGCGAGCGACGATTTTCCGCTGCCGCTCAATCCGGTAATAACTGTGAGTTTGTTGCGAGGAATGGTTACATCGATGTTTTTCAGGTTGTGCTCACGCGCCCCATAAACACGGATAAAATCCTCATTCTCAATCACATCACTTTGAACCATAGAGAAATCGTTAAAAGCGCACAAAAGTAGTGATTTATCTGATTTTGTTCATCCTGTCCATTTCGCGCTCAGTGTCTTTTCTCTTAATATCTTCGCGCTTATCGTAAAGTTTTTTTCCGCGGGCCAGGCCGATACTAACTTTTGCTAATCCTTTCTCATTGATATACATTGTGATAGGCACAATGGTATATCCTTTTTCCTTTATCTTCTTTTCAAGTCGGTTCAATTCGCGACGCTTCAATAACAGTTTCCGGTCGCTTCGAGGGGTATGGTTGTAATGTGTACCATATTCGTATTCAGCAATATATGCATTGCGAAGATACAACTCGCCCTTTTCGAACAGACAGTAGGTATCGTTAATGTTTGCCTTTCCGTTACGAATCGATTTTATCTCAGTACCAAGCAGTTGTATGCCTGCGTTGAAAGTTTCGATTATCTCGTATAGGAAATGCGCTTTCTTATTGCTGAATCTTATATTATTGTTAAGTTGTCTCATAGTAAAATTCTTGTGCATGCAACAATTGTCCAGTGCAGCAGATTCATCGAAATGATTATAATGGCCGCGGCTCTGTTGAGTTTTTTATTGTCGATTGCGGAATATTCCGATTTCAGCAAAAGCCACAGAACGTAGTAGGAGTAAGCCCCGAAGAGCACTAACAACGGCCGAAGCTGCGGAACCAGTCCGCTGAAAAACTCCATTGTCAACACCGGTATAAAGGCGTGGCAAATAAGGTAGAATGTCCGCGACATTTTGTGCGGCAACAAATAATATTGTAAAATTTCATTCATCAGCAACGTGTACAGAAAGGCCGACACCAGCAATGTCAGAATGAGTGGCAGCGTCAATTTTGCGAAGAAATCGGGTAATTGACTAAAATAATAGTGGCCAAACGCCACATTGCCAACAAATTGTGCCAAAACTATTGCGATAGTGAAAGGAATTACTATCTCCTTAACAACCTGCCAGAACCCTTTAGTTTCAGATGTTAGTCTGACGGCTTCTGTTTTGGGTTGAATGACAAGATTTTTAATAAGATTCAGCAATAATTTGTAGTTCATATTTTTAGAAAAGCGCTGCAAATTTAAACTATTTTCGCAAAGCATTTAAACACTATCTCTAAATGGACGCAAACTTGCCGATAATCACCATTTTAGGTCCCACAGCAACGGGCAAAACGGCTATTGCCACACATTTGGCCGCCAAAATTGACGCGGAGATAATCAGTGCCGATTCGCGGCAGGTTTATCGCCGAATGGATATCGGAACCGGTAAGGATTTGTCTGATTATCAAGTTGGAGATAAATTGATTCCATATCATTTGATTGATATTGTTGAACCTGGCACAAAGTACAATCTGTATGAGTATCAGCAAGATTTTCTAAAGGCTTACAACAATATTTGTTCCCACTCAAAGCGGACAATTCTTTGCGGTGGCAGCGGATTGTATATTGAGTCGGTGATTGGTCATTATAAGATGACGTCAGTACCTGTAAACGAAGAACTTAGAGCTGAGCTGGAAAATTATTCGGAGGCACAGTTGGAACAACGATTGAAATCGGTAAAAAAACTGCATAACAATGCCGATTTTGATACACGTAAGCGCACAATCCGAGCTATTGAAATAGCTGAATACCAAAACCGTAACGCTGCAACAATACCCGATTTTCCAAAGATTGACCATATAATAATTGGCATTGCAATGGAACGTGAGGCCGTCTGCCAATCGATATACAATCGCCTGAAACAACGTCTCCGCGACGGAATGATTGACGAGGTGCAAGCCTTGCTCGACAGTGGGATAGCTCCAGATGACTTAATATACTATGGGCTTGAGTATAAGTTTGTTACGCAGTATTTAATGAAGGAGTTCAGCTACAATTATATGGTTGAGCATCTTAACATTGCTATACGCCAGTTTGCCAAACGTCAGATGACATGGTTTCGCCATATGGAACGCAACGGATTCAAAATTAATTGGATAGACGGAATGTTGCCTCTTGATGAAAAAATTGGGTTGGCGCTTGAGATTATTGGACGATAATGCTACCACACAAACCTGCGTGCAGTAGTATCGAAGCGCAAATCGCTGTCTTTGAACAGATTGTCGAGCAGACCGCTTTCGACAATTTCCGCGACGGTGCCGCACGATAGTCCGCTGCCGTTCATTAGCCACAGATTGTCGGAGAGTTGTGTGGCCACATCAATGTCGTGAGTTGAAAGAAGTATTGCCTTTTGCGATTCGGCGGCCAGGCGATGCAGTAGTCGCATTACATCGATGCGTGCTGCAGCATCGAGAAAGGCGGTTGGTTCGTCTAGAATGATAATTGGTGTTTGTTGCGCCAATGCTTTGGCAATCATTACTTTCTGGCGCTCGCCATCAGACAGTTCGGCAACGTAGCAGGCCGATTTTGCGGCAATGCCAACTTCGGCCATCGATTGGTCGATAATGACGCGGTCGGAGTCGGAGAGCCGACCGAAGAAACCCGTGTACGGCTGCCGTCCCATTGACACAAGTTCAAAAACAGTCAAACCACCGGCTAAAACTTTGTCGGTCAGCACCAAAGCAATGCGTCGCGACAATTCAGAAACCGATATTGCCGACAGCAATTCGCCACAAACCGTTACGCTGCCCGAAAGCGGCGCCTGCAAACCGGCAATAGTGCGCAAAAGCGTCGATTTTCCAACGCCGTTGGGACCCAGCAGACTGGTCATCTGGCCTTTGGCAAGGCTCAACGACAGGTCAGACGCAACAGGTTTCTGCGCGGAATATCCAATGCTCAAATTTTCAGTGGTCAGCAACATAGTTTGTCTTTTATATTTTGAAAGCAGACAACATAAATTTTAATTATCTAATCCTAAATCACTTATGCCTTATGCCATTTGCCTTTTTCAACTTAACTATAAAACCTCATTCTTTTCTGACTTACAATGACATAGATTACAACCGGCGCACCGAAAAATGGTGTTACGGCATTCAACGGAAGAACGCCCGCATTGCCAGGTAGCAGACATATCAGATTGCAAGCCAGCGCAATAGCCGCGCCAGTGAGTATTGTTACGGGCATCAGCACATTGTGGTTCGACGAGCCGACAATCAGCCGCGCAACGTGCGGAACCGCCAGTCCGATGAACGATACAGGACCGCAAAAGGCAGTGACAATGGCAGATAGCAAACCTGTCGCGATAAGCAGCAGGCATCGCACCCTACGAACATTGATGCCGATATTTTTGGCGTAATTTGCGCCTAAAAGCAAGGCATTCAGCGGCTTGATTAGCAAAACAGCCATCAACAGTCCTAATGAAACAGCTGTTACAAAAAACGGCATCTGCGAAAGCGAAACACCACTGAAACTGCCCAACCCCCAAATGGTGTAGGAATGCACTCCCTCGGCCGTCGCAAAAAAGTTGAGAATCGAAATGAGCGATGTGGCAATGTAGCCCACCATCATTCCGGCAATGAGCAGCATTGTGTTGCTACGAACAATTGTCGATAGAAACAAGATTATGGCCAGAATCACAAACGCACCAATCAATGCACCTGACACTGTGGCGGTTATGCCCATAATCTCGCCTGCGGCAGAGAATGAGCAACCTGTGGTTAGGGCAACAATGGCCACGCCCAGACTTGAGCCTGATGTGATGCCCAAAATCGATGGTCCGGCAAGCGGGTTGGCAAGTGTGGTTTGCAGCATCAAGCCGGCTGCCGAAAGTGCTGCGCCACAGAATAGGGCCGTCACGCACTGCGGAACGCGCGACTGCATCACAATAACCTGCCACGTAGGGTTGCCGCCATCGCCGCCCGTGAGCATATCGAAAATGGCGGCCAGCGGAATCCGTACCGAACCCAACACAATGTTGAGCACGGCAAGAATCACAAGCAGTAGTGATAGAATGATATATATGTATTTAACTTTCAATCTGTTATAAGATTACTCCTTTAACTCCGTATAATACCGCAAGTTATAATCGGGAAGCATATCGGGGTGGAAAATTTTTACCAAATCGCGTAAGAACCAGTCGGGACGGAACGGAACTTCGTCATAATAAGGTATATAACTTGTGTTGCAACCAAAAATGCAATGGTTGCTGTAGGGGGCAAATTGGGTATAAAGTTCGTTTTCGACAGCCAACGTAGAGTAGGTGTAATCGGTAGGGCGGTTGTACTTAAATAGCCAGAAATCAGCGTTATGCGCACGCTCAAAAACGGTCTCGAAGGCCAAAGGCACTGCGCCCGATTTCTGTTGGTCGGCAAAAAGATAATTGGCTCCAGCATCAATGTAGAAGCGGCCTGTGGTGCTGCATCCGCCGGGCACATACCACGCCGCGCCAGTTTTCATATCGGTAAGCAGCGACGGGCGCTCTTCTGCCATCAGTGCCGAATCGCGCAGTGAGCAGTAGTTGCGCTCAACCACTGCAAAAAGGCTGTCGGCACGTTCACCGCATCCGAAAAGCAAGCCGTAGAAACGCATCCATTCGGCGCAAGCCAATGGCGAAACTTCCATATAATCAGCACATTCGATAATTGGAATACCCGTCTTGCCGATAGTGCCGTAGCCGCCGTTTTCGAATGGCGACAGCAGAATGGCATCGGGTGCCATTTTGATAACTTTCTCAATATCGGGGCTCATTGCGTTGCCAGCATCGGCAATTGTGCCATTGGCAATGAGTTGATTGACAAGTGGTTGTTGTAAATATTCGGCATCACACACTCCAGCAATCTGTTCCACACCGCCCAAACTCACAATCAGTCCCGTGTGCACCGACGTGAAAACCAACGCCTTACGTAGTGGTGTGCGCACCAAAGTTCCATTGGGTAATGTTGTCGGCAGAACCGAATCGGCTGACACAATAACGTAAGAGTGAAGTAGTTTGGTGCTGTCCCATGGGTTGCGAAGTTCGGCCACCCAGCAACTATCCAACTTGCTTATTTTCAAGTTGGTGGCATACTTAAATTCTACGTTTTCGCCGCTTTGTTCCGAAATGTTGGTGCGGTTGGCGCAAGCTTGCAAAAGACAAGCCTCAATGACTATTAAAAGTATGTGTGTCAATTTTTTAATCATTATTCCTATCGCTTTGCGAGAAATTTGAACAAAATTCTTAAAGAAAATTTATAAAAAATTGAATTTTAAAATTTTGTATCAGATTTTATAAAAATTTCTGCCCGTTAGGGCAAACAAAGAAAAGAAGCGAGTGCGCAAGCGCACCCGCATTCTTCGGTAAAGCGACTATTTTAGGAAAGCAGCAGAGTTAGGACTGATGCCGCTTGTCTCAAATTTCGTGATGAATTTTCCGTCTTTGTCGAAACGATAGATAACACCGTTTGTAACATAGTCGGTTGTGCCAACATAGAAATCACCATTTTCAGGGTCAATTACAAACAGATAAACTGTTGCCGATGATAACTCTGGGGTTGCTGTCAAGTCGAGCGGACTTGCATTCGAATCTTTTTTTGCGAATGATGTAACTGTCTTTGTATTAGGATAATCCGAGTAATCGGTGTATGATTTTACATAATAAAGAGATTCTCCGTCGGTTGCCATTTTGACTCCTCCATCAAATACAGTGCTGTTTTTTGCAGTCGTATTGACCTCCAGAATCTCTTGTGCCCAAGTAGCTGTGTCATAATGTATAACATACAGATTATCACCCAATGCTACAACGTTTGTCGGGTCGAGACCAACTACAATTTTATCTTTCAAAGAGAAAGTTGCCAAATCGACAACGGCCAATGTACTGTCGTAGGCGACGGTGTAATCGCCTGCAATTGCGGCATACAGAGTGTTCCCGCTAATGCAGATTTCTTCGGGATGTGGTCCAACTTCAACCGAACCTTTCGGCGCAACAATAGCGGCAGTGTCGAATTTAATAACCTTGCTTCCATATGTCGAAACATAGATAAAGCCGTCTTTTGCTGCAAGTTGACGCGGCTGACCTTCTTCAGCAGAGAACTCGTATTTCTCAACAATTTTGCCTTTCTGGTCAAGTTTTGCAAGATAGTTGGAGCCCCAGACGCTTACATAAATGCGATTACCATAAGTGAGCAAGTCTTGGCCCGTATCACCTAAACCCTGTCCGTTTGCTGATGCGAAAATCTTTGACTGATAGGTGTTTTCGCCGTCTGGATAGTACACGTCGAGAGTTGAATTGTTGGCACCCCACGAACCCTCGTTCAGGATATAAACACGCTTTTCGGTTTTCACTTCAGGTTTCTCGTCATCCTCGTCCTTGTCGCACGATACGAAAATTGTTGCTGCGCCTAATACGCACAAACTCAAGATTTTAATAAACTGTTTTTTCATTTTTAAAAAATATTAAAGGTTTATAAAAAGAAATTTAACTGCAATTGAAATTGTCGTCCCGGCATCGGATAGTATTTTATCACACTATATTGATTATCAGTAATATTCAAACACGATAGGCTGGCAGTCAACTGGCTTCCGCCGATGTCGAAACGTCTTGTTGCTGTAGCCGAAAATTCTGTGTAGGGTTCAATCTCGTTTTCGGGGATGTTGTACTCCAAAAAGTAGCGTTTGCCCGATACAATTGATGTTGCTGATAATGAATATTTTCCAAATGTAGCAACCGCCGCTGCCTTGCCCGAATGCAAAGGTGTGTATGGAATCTGCGATTTATAAAGTTTTGAGTTGCTGTCGGTTACGTCGATGGCTTTTTGATACGAATAGTTTGCTGTGAGTTTCAGCCGTACTTCAGCAATGTCGAACTCCGTACCGGCAGCCACATCGGCGCCCCAAATTTTGACTTTGCCGTAATTGGCCATCTTCCAAATATATAATGTCGGAATTGCAACTATCTTATTATCAACATCGTTGGCATAAAAATCGGCTGAAAAATCAAATTTTCCAGTGCCGAAATCGAAGCCAACATTCAACTCGCGAGCCTCCTCCGGTTTCAGTCTGGTAGTACCTAACGTTGTGTAATACAACTCATTGAATGTCGGTACACGATAGGTTTTCTTCGCCATTGCGCGAATAGTGACCCGGTTGTTGCTCCATTTCAGACTTAATGCGGGTGTGAGCCGTTTTAGGTCGTCAGGACGGCTGCCGAACTCCACCTTTTCGCTCGCGTGCCGCGCCACAAGAGTAGCCGTTGCCACAAAACGCTGCAAGGCCGCACGTACATTCAGTGCCGAGATAATTGTCAGACGGCGCGGTTGCGGATTGCCCATCATATTGCTTTCCAACGTGTTGTAAATCACATCGCCAGCGAGCGAGACATCAATCGGCCGCCAACTCCACAGCCCTGCCATTGACAGGTAGCCCTCGTGCTGTGTGTTCAAATCGACGCGGCGGCCGTTGGCGTATTTGACGTTTGTGTCCTCGTAGCGGTTCCACGAGTAGTTGTATTTTGCTTGTATTCTGAATATTAGATTATCGCGCAAGCGCAAACGGCAGTCGTTTTGCACAAAAAAGTTTTTGTCGGCAAGGCGCTCGTTGGCCTGCTGATAATAGAAGATAACCGACCCTGGCAAACCGCGTTCAGAGTAGAATCCGTAAGCCTTCAGGTGGTTTTGGAAACGGCTGCTGTCGGCGGTTGTAAGGTTGATTTCGGCGCGTGCGCTACGAATATCGGAGTTGTCGCGGCGGCCCGTCTCGGTTGTGTCAACGTTTGGAATGGTGTAGCGGTAATCACCGTCGCTGCGCATAAACTGCGCCGTGCCCGACAGCGTTGAGTGGCGCACCTTCCGCGCGGCTTCAACCTGCGTGTCGAAGTAGCCGAACGAGCCGCCTTTCAGCCTCACGCTGGCATCTGTCTGCCTCTTGGCGAAGTTGGGCTTTCTGGTTGATATTGAGAGCATTGCCGCTTGTGCAAAGGCACTTGCCGATTGCAGCAGACCATCGGGTTGCCCGATTGTGAGCGCAATGGTCTCGATGCTGCCAATGTCGAAACGGCCAATATCGATATGCCCTGCCTGACAGTCGCTTACAACCACACCATCGTAGCTCACGGCCGTGTGAGCAGCACCCAAACCGCGCACTGACACGGTTTTCAGTCCGCCTACGCCGCCGTAATCTTTGACGTTGGTTCCGCTGAAACGCCGCACGGCATCGGCCAGATTCTGCACGCCAAGTTGCTGAATCTCAACAGCCGACATTGTCTGCATAGGCACTGCCTGACGCTTCTGCCTGTGCGCCTCCACATCAACTGCTTCAACATCACGATGGATAATGCTGTCGCTTTGCGCAAACAACGGCACAGCCCACAGCAAAGCACTCGCCACAACTGCGAAACTTACGGTTAATAACCTCATAACTAATTAAATCACCAGCCGACGGTTCCTTCCTCGAGGCCTTTCGGCGAAACGTTTTGCAGGTCTTCTGGCTCATCTCTGGCGGTTCGCCTTCCCGTCTTTGCTGACAGTGGCAGTGAGTGTGTGAACCGCCCTTCGGCGAGATTTACAGCTGCGGGACAGCTCCGGTTTTGCACCGGATTCCCTTTTAATGCCAGTTGCGGAATCGCAAGAGGCAACAAAACGTTGCAAAGATAAATCAATGATTGATTGAATGATTAAATGATTGGCAGATTAATTGAAGGTGGATTACTTAAGTTTTAGGAGGTTGGATTTAGGAAATGAAAGAGTTAGAGGAAAGGAATGAGATTATATATATCAAACAAAAAAAGTGCAGCCAGAATCCCAGCTGCACTTCCCAACTAAAATTATTAACTATGAAAAATTTAATTCTGATTCTCGTACAAGAAACGTTTGATACTCTGTTTTGGTGTTTTTTCGAACTCCTTGGTTTGCAGTTGAATGCGTGATACCTGCATGAATTTGGGCAGATTGTCGTTCAACTCGCGGCGGTTGTTCTCCATAATCTCTTCGAGGTCAGCCATTTGCAAGCCTTTGTTCTTCATCAAATCGACATCAGGATAAACCAAAGCCACCAGTTTGTTCTCTTCCGAAATAACCAATTGCTCCTGAACGTAAGGCAGCGCGTTCAGTTTGGCCTCAATTTCCTCAGGATAGATGTTCTCACCCGATGGGCCAAGAATCATACTCTTGCTGCGGCCTTTCAGGTGGATGAAACCGTCTTTGTCGAGAACACCAAGGTCGCCAGTGTGCAGCCAGCCATCTTTGTCAATGGTTTTCTCGGTAGCAGCCGGATTCTTGTAGTAGCCGAGCATTGCGCCCTCGCCGCGTACCATAATCTCGCCGGCCTGTTTCTCCGGGTCCGGAGAGTCGATTGTCATCTCAAGAGCGTCAACAAGCTTGCCGCATGAGCCCATACGGGCGCTGCGCCAGCCTGCGTAGCTTACCAGCGGACCGCACTCGGTCATACCGTAACCAACCGAATAGTGGAATTTGATTTTGTGCAGGAACGCCTCAACCTCAGGATTGAGAGCGGCGCCGCCAATCACAACCTCGCGGAAGCAGTCACCGAAAGCGGCTGCCAGCGATTCGCGTATCTTCTTGAAAATAACTTGATTCAGCAAAGGAATATGCATTGCAATCTTCATGCCCGTAGAGCTGATTTTCGGAAGAACTTGTTTCTTGTAAATCTTCTCGATGAGCAGCGGAACCAGCAGCAGAAGGTGCGGTTTCACAACCTTGAAGGCCTCGAGCAGAACTGACGGACCGGCCGAGCGGCCAAGGAAGGTGATGTGTGTGCCGACGCACAATGGCCACAGAAGCTCGAAAGCGCATCCGTAGGCGTGTGCCAGCGGCAGAATGCTCAACATGCGGTCGCCAGCGTCGAGTTGCATATTGCGGATAGCATACTCGATGTTGGCCATCAGGCTGCGGTGCGGCAGCATAACGCCCTTCGAGAAGCCCGTTGTACCCGATGTGTAGCTGATTACGGCAAGTGCCTCGCCGTCAACAGCGGGATAATTCACATCGTTGGCAGTGAAGCCATTAGGATATTTCTTTGCGAACAGCTCGTCGATGTTGTCCATCACGGCTTTCACGTTGTACTCGTCGCGCTCAAAGGCAACGGTGTAGTTAGTCATATTGATAATTGCGCGCAGCAGCGGCATTTTCTCAGCTGACAGTGTCGGCAGAACCATATCGCCGCAGAATAGCATCACTGCATCAGAGTGAGTGATAAGGTTTTGCACGTCGTTCGGATGGAAATCGACAAGGATTGGCACAATGGTGCAACCGTAGGTTATGGTTGCAATGTACGATACCGCCCAGTGCGGGTGGCTTTTGCCTATCAGAGCAATTTTGTTGCCCGGTTTCACACCACATTGTTCGAACATGATGTGGATTTTCTCAACCAAAACGGCCATATCGCCGTAGGTAAGGGTTTCGCCCTTGTAAATCGACAGGGCCGGTAAATCCCAGTGTTTCTTGAAGGTCGACTCGAAAGCCTTGACCAAATTGCCTTGTACAACCATATCATTAATTTTTAGTGGTTTATTTAAAAGCAAAAAATGTACCAAAAAGCATTTTTTAACGGCTGTACATATAATAAATAGAGAGAACGAATAGTGTATTTGGCTTGAAATCAGATATTTTGTAGTGTCTTATAAGCACAAAAAAACTCTTGCAACAAATCGGTTACAAGAGTCTTTCATCATTTGTCGGGGTAGCAGGATTCGAACCTGCGACCTCCTGCTCCCAAAGCAGGCACACTAACCGGGCTGTGCTATACCCCGTGCTAAAAGCGGTGCAAAGATAGACCTTCTATTTGCATTTGCAAAAAAAATATTGAGTTGTGTTTTCTGCGTTCTAAAATCTTAGCAGACAACAATAAAACGGCTATATTTGCGGCCTTAAAATTTGAAACATGCTACCGAAATTTCTACTTGCAACAAACAGTCAGCAGCGATTGGGCTACATCTACGTTGTTCACACCGAAAAGCCGCGCTTCATTTTGGAAGGCAGCGAAGACGATTTTGAGAACGACAAGCAAATCTATTGGATTGACAAACCCGAACTGCCTCAAATTGAGATTGATACGCTAATTGCCGAAGCCGAGTATTTTATTGACGATGAGCTCGACTGCGAAGACAGCCTCGGCGATGACGAAGAAGAAGAGTAACAAGTTGCAAGTATTATAAATCAGAAAGATA
>JAFYYJ010000098.1 GCA_017557605.1 Salinivirgaceae bacterium | reverse complement strand
TTCTACTCGTGGCTGCTCATTTTATTGCTTGCATTTATCGCATCGATTTACTTACTTGCGCGCAATAAAGCGAAGAGTCTCAACGAGACACAAAGAACTGACAATTAGTTATTTAAATAATATCGATATGAGAAAGAAAATAGTTGCCGGCAACTGGAAGATGAACAAAAATCTTCAGGAAGGCATTGCTCTTGCAACAGAGCTGAACAACGCTTTAAGCGCAAAACCAAACTGCGACGTGGTTATCTGCACACCGTTTATCCACCTTGCAAAGGTTTCTGACGTTATCAATCACAACATTATCGGTCTGGGCGCTGAAAACTGCGCCGACAAGGAAAAAGGCGCCTTCACTGGCGAGGTTTCGGCCGAAATGGTTAAATC
The DNA here is from genome assembly GCA_017557605.1 of Salinivirgaceae bacterium. Lineage (GTDB taxonomy): Bacteria > Bacteroidota > Bacteroidia > Bacteroidales > SZUA-534 > RUG13583. The sequence continues at coordinate 16,530 of JAFYYJ010000098.1, read as the reverse complement.
AACTGGCGCAGAGTACGTTATCCTGGGTCACTCTGAGCGTCGCGAGTACTACAAAGAGACTTACGAGATTCTGAAAGAGAAAGTGCAGCTGGCTCTGGCCAACGGTTTGAAGGTTATCTTCTGCATCGGCGAAAGCCTTGCTGAGCGCGAAGCCAACAAACAGAACGAGGTTGTGAAAGCTGAACTCGAGGGTTCGGTGTTCAACCTTTCGGCTGAGGACTTCTCGAAAATCATCATCGCTTACGAGCCAATCTGGGCTATCGGTACTGGCAAAACCGCCACTTCGGACCAAGCTGAAGAGATTCACGCTTACATCCGCTCAGTGATTGCCGCAAAATACGGCAAAGAAGTAGCCGAGAACACATCAATCCTTTACGGTGGCTCTTGCAAGGCTTCGAACGCACCCGAGCTGTTCGCAAAACCTGACATCGACGGCGGCCTGATTGGTGGCGCATCGCTGAAATGCGAGGACTTTATGGGAATTATCAAGGCATTCTAATCCGCTTGCCGCGATATAATGCAAAGGCCGGTGCCATTTTGGTGCCGGCTTTTTTTTAGCTTTGCAAAAATCAAACTTCAATGACAACGCAAAAACCATTATCGATAATTGTCGCCATTGACGAGAGTAACGCCATTGGTCTAAAAAACAATCTGTTAGCATATATTCCCGCTGATTTGAAACGGTTCAAGGCCATAACCACCGGACATACCGTTGTTATGGGCAGCAACACTTGGATGTCGCTGCCAAAGCGCCCGCTTCCTGAGCGCACAAACATTGTGATTACAAGCCGCAGCGGTAATGAGTTTGAAGGCGCCACATTGGCCCACTCCGTTGAAGAGGCTATGAACCTGCTCCCCGATAATGACGAGTCGTTCGTAATGGGCGGCGCAAGCATCTACAAGCAAATGCTGCCTTTCGCCACCAAACTATACCTCACACTCATCCACCGCAAGTTTGAGGCCGATACTTTCTTCCCCGAAATAGACTATTCGCAATGGACTGAAACGGAACGCACCGACATAACCGATGACCTGAAAACCGATTTCAGCTACACCTATCTTGTATTGGAGAAAAAACAGGGCTGACCACAACCCCACTTGACTATCAATTGATTTTCTGCCGTTTGATAAGAAACTCTGTCAGCACGACATCAAATGGCTGAGCTATATCGACATTCATAAACTCAATGTTATACTGGGCGCATTTTTCGCGCAACTCACTCTCAAACGATTTAAGCGACTGCTGATATTTGTCGCGTATCTCGTTAGGGTTCAGCTTAATACGTTCACCAGTCTCCATATCGACAAAGCAAACCGGGCGGTTTGGATAAAGCAACTCAAGCTCATACCTGTTGTCGGTAACACTGAACACCACCACCTCATGCTTGTTGTGCTTCAAATGCTCAAAGGCGCTGAACAAAGCCTGCGAATCGTGTGTGAACAAATCGGAAAATAGTATTATGAGCGAGCGTTTGCGCATCTTTTCAGCTATCAGATGCAACGCACCAGCCACATCAGTCAAAGAAGTTTCAGCGGGTTTGAAACCACCCGTCAGCAAGCGGTTCAATTCGGCATAAAGCATCTTAGCGTGCGCCTCCGAAAGTTTTGATTCGGTCTGGAAATCAATGCCGTTGCTAAAGAAAGTCAAACCCACGGCATCGCGTTGGCGACGGAGCAAATGAATAAGCGCCGCAGCCGAATAGACAGAGAAAGCCAGTTTGTTTGCTCGCTGATTGGCAGGAAAATTCATCGATGCGGAAACATCAATCAGGATGTTGCAACGCATATTGGTCTCCTCCTCGAACCGCTTCACAAAAAGCTTATCAGTGCGACCAAAGAGTTTCCAGTCAATATGCTTGGTTGATTCGCCCTGATTGTAAAGCCTATGCTCAGCAAACTCAACCGAGAAGCCGTGATACGGACTCTTATGCTGACCTGTGATGAAACCCTCGACAATCTGCCGCGCACACCATTCGAGATGGTCGAACTTTTCAAATTCGATTATCTCCTGTAATGTGTTCATCGGCAATTAGAAAAGGCCGTGAAGCTCAGCGTCGACGCGGTCGAGAACAGTACGCAGGTCATCCTGGTTCTCGGTAAAATTGAGGTCATCGACATCGAAAATAAGAAGCTTGCCAAGGTCGTATTTCGAAATCCAAGCCTCGTAACGCTCGTTCAGACGCTTCAGGTAGTCGATGCGGATTGAACTTTCATAATCGCGCCCACGCTTTTGTATGTTGCGCACAAGCGTCGGCACCGAAGCACGCAGATATATCAGCAAATCAGGCGGTTGTATGAATTTGCTCATCAGTTCAAACGATGAGAAATATGTGTTGAAATCGCGGGTACTGAGCAAACCCATATCGTGCAGATTGGGAGCAAAGATGTGAGCGTCCTCGTAAATGGTACGGTCCTGAATCACAGTCTTGCCCGATTTCAGTATCTGCAAAATCTGATTGTAGCGGCTGTTAAGGAAGAATATCTGCAAATTGAACGACCAGCGCTGCATATCGTTGTAAAAGTCGTTCATATACGGATTGTCAGCCTCCTCGTAATGAGCCTCCCACTTGAAGTTTTTTGCCAGAAGCCCGGTAAGCGTTGTCTTGCCTGAGCCTATGTTTCCTGCTATTCCGATGTACATATTGTTCGTGTTTATTTCGGCTCTAAATTAGTTTTTTTAGCACAAACACCAACGGAAAAACGGCAACAGAATAATGTTACTGACGATATTTCTGTCAAAACAGCCACAGAGCTGTTTGCCACTTGGTTACAGATTTTTTTCAATCCACCTCCTCAACTCCCAAAAATCGTCAAGCACCGTGCAGCCGCTGGTTTCAAGCCGGTTGCGGCTTTGGTGTCCATGCGCCATAAGCACGCAGCAGCAGCCTATTTTGTCGGCAACCTCCTTGTCGTGAAGGGTGTCACCCACAAAAAGCACATCGGCGGGCTGAATATTCAGTTTCCGCATCATCAGCTGACACTGCTCAACCTTTCCGTTGGCATAGTGGTTGCTGCATCCGCATATATCTGAAAAGCAATTGGTTATTCCCAATTCGGCAACCGATTTCTCAAGTGCTTCCTGCTCCATTGCCGACATTATTATCTGCTTTATATTCTGACCGTTAAGCCAATCGAGCAACTCCTTTGTGCCTTTATACAATGTGGCCTGCGGCATAAGGCGGAAGTATTCGTCCATATACTCAATGGCCGGTTTCTCGAACGGTTCGGCATCAAAATCGAAACCTATGGCTGCGTAATAATCTTTGACGGGAAAGGTGAACAGCCGCTTGTAACGCTCAACTGTCAACAGCGGTAACTGGCGGCGGCGGAGAAGAATGTTCATGGCCTCAATGCCTATCTGCACATCGTCGAGCAAAGTGCCGTTCCAGTCCCAGATTACGATTTTCATATAATAAGGTAAGAGTTTAGTGTTTAGTGTTTAGAGTTTAATAGGTTTAACAAGTTGAATCTTTAAACTTTAATCATTTATCATTAATCACTCCGTTAGTGTCAGTGTCAGCGTTAGCGTCAGTGTTTGTGTTAGTGTTAGTGTCAGTGTTAGTGTTAGCGTTAGTGTCAGCGTCAGTGTTACTGTTATCATTCCCTCCCATATATTTCCCGACAATCTCGAGCAGACGGTCTTTTTGCAACGGCTTGTACATCACATCGGCAAAGTCGTTGTCTTTCATCTTGTAACGGAAATCGGACAATGCAAAGCAGGTCTGTGCTATCACCGGAATATCGGTGTTGAACTGCCTTATCTGGTTCAGAGCCTCAAAACCGTCGATTATAGGCATCTGGAGGTCCATAAGCACCAGTTTTATATCGGGTTCCTCGTGAACGGCTTTCACGGCAGCCTCGCCGTCGTAGGCAAGCCGCACCTGATAGCCCGCGCCTTCAAGTATGGTCGAAATGTAGATAGCGTTGAACTCGTCGTCTTCAGCCACCAGCACAATCGATTTCTGCTTCGAGAACAAGCCCGAATCAGTAGCACGCGCCAACAGCTCCGACTCCTCTTTGACGCATGGAATCTCGATTGTGACCATTGAGCCAACATCGACCGACGAGTCGAACTTGATTGTGCCGCCCAGCACCTTGACATAGGCCTGGGTGATATGCAAACCCAACCCAGCTCCGCGCGATTGTATGGTGCTATTGTTATCGACACGATAGAACTTCTTGAAAATCCGTTCCTTATCGACTTCGGCAACACCTATTCCGGTATCGACAATAGTAAACACCATTTTGTCGTCGCGCAGCACCGACTCCATAGTCACACTGCCGCTTGGCGTGTATTTGAGCGCGTTGTCGAGCACATAGTTGAGCAACTGGCGGATTTTGAACTTGTCCGACACTATTATCATCTTCGGCGGAAGCTGATTGTTGTGCGTCATCACCAGATTGTTGTCGTTGCGCAACTGGGAATCAGAAAACACCTCGTCGGCAAGTTGCTTTATATCAAACTTTTCGTTATTGACCGAAATCTGATTTGAGTCGATTTTCGACGCCTCGACGGTGTTGGTGATAATCGACAGCAGATTGTAGCCGTTGCGCTGTATTATGTCGATGTACTTGGCCGTGTTTTCGGGCGTGCTGTTCATTTTCAGCAGGTCGGTAAATCCGATGATAGCGTTCATCGGTGTACGAATCTCGTGCGACAGTATTGACAGGAACGACGATTTGAGCCGCAAGCTCTCCTCGGCCTGTTTCTTCGCCTTTTCCATCTCTATTTCAGCCAGTTTGCGCCGGTTGATATTAATATTGTAGCCAATGTAGCCGATGCATTTTCCTGTTGAGTCGAAGTTTGGCGTGGCGCAGACGTAGAACCAGTAGTAGCTGCCGTTGCCGCACAGCAGCCGCACCTCAGTCTGCAAGTCCTCGTAACGCGCCATTAGCTGCTTTCCGGCATTGAGCCGGCTGTCGCGCTCCTCAGGGTGGATAAGGTTGCGCCACTCGCCGCCATGGAGATACAGTTTTCCGGTATCGCCCACAAAATATTTGAGTGCCGTGTTGGCGAAGACAATATTACCCGTGATGTCGAACTTCCATATCTGCAAGTCGCCGATGTCGGTAAGGTTGCGGAAATCGCTGTTGGTTGCAGCAACGGCCTCTTCGTTGTCAAGGCGCTCTTTTATAAGCACTTGGACATACATTTCGCCGTTCATCACAAACGATGTTCCGACAATTGACGCCAAAAAATGCGAACCGTCGAGGCGAACCATGTCGCGGACGGCCTCTTCTGAACTTTTCTGCCTGGTTGTCAGTTTGATAATCTGCGCGCGGATGCTGTCGAAAACTCCTTCGGCATAGATTGTCTTGATATGACGGCCGACAAGCTGCTCAGGACCGGTGGCGCCAAACAGCTTGACGCAGAACTGGTTCACGTAGGTTATCTTGTCCTCGAGGTTATGGACAAGAATGGCCTCAGGCGTGCTGTCCATCATCTGCTTGTAGCGGCGCTGAAGGCTGGATATGTCAGCGGCAAGTTTCTCGTCGGGCAGCTCGGAGAAGAGCACATAGCGGCACTGCTTGCCGTTGAATTTTATACTGAACGACGATTTCTGCATGCAAACGGGAACACCTTCCTTATTAATAAGATAGCAGCGGTTGTCGTTCTGAATCTTCTTCTGCAGAATGGGGTCGGCGGTTTTCATCATTGTGGCGAACTGCGACGGCACATAGTTGAAAATGCTCGTATTCAGCACCTTCTCAACGCTATATCCCAATATGTCGCTCACCGCCTGATTGGTCATCTGCACATTGAACTCATCCAAATCGTAGATGCACATCGGGTGCGGATTGCAGTTGAAAATCCTTTGATACGAGTCGACGCCCTGCTCCAGCAACTGTCTTTTGTAATAGGCATCGGAGTTGTCGTTGAAGGTGACAACAAAGCCTGTCATCAAGTTCAGCTCATTCTTCATTGGCGAGAAGGTTCCCTTAACCGGCACCTGCTTGCCGTCTTTGCGAGTCAGCATCGTTCCTTCGGGCAGCAGAATCTTTTCGTGTCCTTTCAAGACATCGGCCACCAAATGGTCGAGCTTGGTGCCGTCCTTATCGCTTATATTGAAAATTGACACTATGTTATGTCCTACTATCTGATTGCGATTGAAACCTGTAAGCTGCATGGCCACATCGTTCACGCTCCAAATGTTTCCGTTACGGTCAACGGTGATGAGCGCCTCGCTAATGTTCTGCAACACAGCCTGAAGTTCCTTGGTGTGCGCCTGCAGATTGGCCTCGCGGCGCAGGATGTTCGCCAGCGCACCTTCACGCAACTTATGCCTGAAAATGAAAAATAGCGTTACCGAGATTACAAGTGCGGCAAGAAACGCAGCCACACCTATCACAAACACTCCTCCAACAGGTTCGACACCGATAGCCGCAAGCACCAAACCCAGAATCAAAACGCATGTCAATACTGCACTCAGCACAATTATCACCTTATGCAGCGTAGTTATCTTATCTTTCATAATCAAGAGGTTAAAAACAATGCATAAATTTAATCAGACGCCGGAAAAAACAATACCCCGCGCCGACAATATTTGCATTGCAGCGGAACTGATATAAGTCAGTTTAATTCAATCAAACCGACACTTCGCCCTTGATATGCGGATGCGGATTATAGTTGTCGAGGCGGAAATCGTCGTATTTGAACTTGAAGATGTCGTCAACCTCCGGATTTATCCACATTGTTGGCAGCGGCCGCGGGTCGCGGGTAAGTTGGAGTTTCACCTGTTCCAAATGGTTGTTGTAGATGTGCAAATCACCGAAGGTATGGATGAACTCGCCCAACTGCAAGTTGCAGACTTGCGCAACCATCATTGTCAGAAGCGAATACGAAGCGATGTTAAACGGCACGCCCAGGAAAGCATCGGCGCTGCGCTGGTAGAGTTGGCACGAGAGGCGGCCGTTGCGCACGTAGAACTGAAACAGCGCGTGACACGGCGGCAAAGCCATGTGGTCGATGTCAGCCACGTTCCATGCACTCACAATCAGACGGCGCGAGTCGGGGTTGGTCTTGATGTCATGTATCAACTTTGATATCTGGTCGATGTGCGAACCGTCGGGTGCCGGCCACGAGCGCCACTGATAGCCGTAAACGTGCCCCAGGTTACCATCGGCATCGGCCCACTCATTCCAGATGCGCACGCCGTTTTCTTGCAGATACTTGACATTGGTGTCGCCTGCCAGAAACCACAACAACTCGTGGATTATCGATTTCAAGTGCAGTTTTTTAGTTGTCAGGCACGGAAAGCCGTCGTTCAGATTAAACCGCATCTGATAGCCAAAGGTGCTTATGGTACCTGTTCCGGTGCGGTCGCTTTTGGTGTCGCCCGTCTCAAGAATGTGCGACAGCATGTCAAGATATTGCTTCATTGTGTTGCTATTTTGGCGCAATTTAAAAGTGTGCCGAATAATAGACAACAAACACGACACATTTAAATTAACAAATTGCAAACGGAAACAGAAATTCAAAGTTTTTTAGATTTTTAATGCCACACCCGATAGCTATTTCAACTATATTGGCAGACTAAATTTTAATAATATGGAAAAAACCAAAGGCTACAAGTGGGATTTTGCCGGGGTTGGCGGAGTCACACGCGTAAATATCACAAAGGGCGAGGACATCGCGCATCTTGGCGAACTCGACCAGAAACTGTGGACAGTGCTCAGCTGCCCCGTCAAAGGTTTGGAGATTGACGAGAAAACCCTTGCGATGCTCGACATTGACAATGACGGGAAAATCCGCGTCAACGAGGTTATTGATGCCGCCAATTGGCTGACTTCTATTCTGAAAACCAACGACTTGCTGTTTGAACAGAAAGGCGAAATCAATCTTAATGACATCAATCAGGAAACCGACAACGGCAAAAAGATTTACGCCTCGGCCAAACAGATACTCAGCAACTTAGGCAAAGAGGGCGATGTGCTAACCATTGCCGACACCGCCGACAGTATGGCAATCTTCGCCAAGACGAAATTCAATGGCGACGGTGTGATAACTGCCGACTCGACCGACGACGCCGACCTGAAAGCGGTGATTGAGGCCTGCATCAAGACGATAGGCTCAACCATTGACCGCAGCGGTGCCGACGGTGTAAATGCCGACCAGATTGAAGCCTTCTACGCCAACTGCACCGACTATGACGCCTGGCAGAAAGCCACCACCCTGCCCTACGGAGATAACACTGCCGCAGCTCTGGCCGCCTATCAATCTATAAAGCCGAAGGTTGACGACTACTTCCTGCGCTGCAAGCTGTCAGCTTTCGACAGCAACGCCGAAGAACAACTGAACGTTGCCCCGAGCCAGTTTGAAGCTATCAGCAGCAAAAACCTGACCGAGTGCGGCAACGAGATTGCCGAATATCCACTATCGAAGATAAGCACCAAAGGCACGCTGACACTGAAGATTGACGCTATCAATCCGGCTTGGCAGGCCGCTTTCAGCACTTTGAAAAGCGTGGTTTTTGATGCCGATTTTGCCAAAAAAGACGCCATAACCGAGGCCGACTGGCAGAGCGTTGGCGCCAAATTCGCGCCGTTTATCGCCTGGCTCGACGGCAAGAAAGGCAGCCTTGTGGAATCGCTTGGCGCCGATGTCATCAGCAACATACTGAAAGCCGACCGCAAAGCCGACCTTCTGGCACTTGTTGAGCAAGACAAGGCTCTGGAGTCGGAAGCAAACAGCATCAACGAGGTTGACAAGCTGCTGCACCTATGCCGCGACTTCACCACACTGCTCCGCAACTACGTCACGCTGCTCGACTTCTACGACCGCAGCAAAAAAGCCATGTTCCAGGCCGGCACGCTCTACATCGACCAGCGCAGCTGCGACCTCTGCATCAAAGTGGCCGATATGGGCAAACACAACACCATGGCCAGCTTCAGCGGAATGTATCTGCTCTACTGTGACTGCGTTTCGAAAACCAAGAGCGAGACAATGCAGATTGTGGCCGTTATGACCAGCGGCGAGGTGAACAACCTAATGGTTGGCAAAAACGCTGTTTTCTACGACCGCAACGGCCTCGACTGGGACGCCACCGTGACAAAAATCATCGAGAACCCGATAAGCATCCGCCAGGCCTTCTGGTCGCCATACCGCCGCATCTCGGTTTGGGTTGAGAACCTGATTAACAAACGCGCCGCCGAAAAAGACGCCAAGATGATGGAAGAAACCACCACTAAACTGGCCGCCAAAGCTCCCGCCGACGGCGAGAAACCAGCACCCGCAATGCCTTTCGACATCGCCAAATTCGCTGGTATATTTGCCGCCATTGGCATGGCTTTAGGCATGATTGGCAGCGCACTTGTTAGCGTGGCCGACGGTTTGAAAGGCTTTACATGGTATCAGTATCTTGCTATCATTGTGGGCATTATAGTTGTCATTTCCGGTCCGTCGATGATAATGGCTTGGCTGAAGCTGCGCAAGCGCAATCTGGCTCCGGTGCTCAACGCCAACGGCTGGGCTGTGAACGCCGACATAATGGTGAACATCATCTTCGGCGCAACGCTTACCAAGATTGCAAGCTATCCGAAACTGAAACTGAAAGACCCGTTTGCACAAAAAGGCATTCCGGTTTGGCGCAAGATATTGTATCTGCTCATTATACTGCTGATTGCATTCTGCGCACTGTATTACACCGGAACATTGGCAAAATGGGGATTCGACTTCAAAATACCGTTCGGACCACAAATCTAACGGCATTGCCCGCTTAACAGCAAAAGTTCTGCAGATAGGACACTCTCCTGTTTGCAGGACTTTTTTTAACCCGATTCTGAAACATCAATTTTAAAACCACAACTATGCATCTGCTTGCAACACTTGCCGCGGCGCTTATAATGGCAACCAACCCCGATATTGAATACAGCGGCCGTATCGATTTCAGCAAACCCGAAGCGCCTCAATTCTCCTATTCAGGCGTCTCAATACGCGCAACCGTTGATGCCGAGAAGGCCGGTGTGGTGCTGAACGACGAGAAAGGCGAGAACTACTTTGCCGTGATAGTCGATAATGTTTACACCGGCAAACTGAAACCCAACAAAGGCAAAGGCACTTACACTATTGCCGAATTTGGCCAGAAAAGCGTGCACGAGATTGAAATAGTGAAAATTAGCGAGTTGGAGTTTGGTAAGACGACATTCCTCGGATTCGATTTGGGCAACGACGGCACCATTATTCCGATGCGCGACAAACGCGAGCTGACAATCGAATTCATAGGTAACTCGATAACCTGCGGCTACGGCAACGAAGGACGGCTGGGCGAGCGTTTCGGCGCCTCAACCGAGAATCATTACATGACCTACGCCGCCATAACAGCCCGCAGCTTCAACGCGCGTCCGCTGGTGGCAAGCCGGTCGGGTATCGGCATCTACCGTAACTACGCCGGACCGTCGGAGGGAAACGCCGACTGCATGTCGAACAACTACGACCGCGTCTTCCTCTACGAAACCAAACCCAAATTCGACTTCCGCCAGAAGCCCGACCTTGTGTGCATCAACCTGGGAACCAACGATTTCAGCACACCCGGCGTCGACACTGCCAAATTCATCGACCGATACTTATATTTAATAAGTCAGATTCAGACAAACTACACCAATCCTGAGATTGTCTGCCTTATTGGCCCGATGTTGGGCGGCGACGAGCTTGCCCTTGAGCGCCAGTGCGTGCAAACTGTTGTGAGCCGCGCCAATGCCGCCAACAAAGGACGGGTGCATTTTTTCGAGCTGAGCGAGCAAAATCAGAAAGACGGACTGGGCATCGACTGGCATCCAACTGTACGTCAGCATATTAAAAACGCGCGCGAACTTATCGGCTACATCAGCAAGCTGAAAGAATGGACCGTTGTGCCGCAGATTGTAATGGCAAAAGCCGGAGGCAACCAAATAAAACTTTACGCCAACGACGCCAAATGCCTGTTCAACCAGTCGCTTGTGACAATGAGAATATCGGCCGACGGCAACCCTGTGAAAGCCACCGACTGGCAGATTAACGAGGTGGACGCCGTAATGACCATAACACTCGAAAAAGACATCAGCCAGTGTCAGAATATCGAACTGCAGCCCGACAGCGCACAAAAAATAATACGATGTGTTGTCGATAAATAGGTGAATTTTCAGTTTATTTTATAAATTAGCGTGTTTTTAGAAAAACAGAGATGATAGACGAGGAATATAACTGGAAGGGCAAGAAAATCCTTATCACTGAAGATGAGGAGATTAACTACTTATTTCTGGAGAGGGTGCTTTCACCGACCAACGTCACAATCGAAAGGGCCTGCAACGGCCGCGAAGCCATTGACATGGCCGTCGGTGATTCTGAAATTGATTTGGTGCTTATGGATATTCGCATGCCTGAAATCAACGGCATCGACGCCACAATCGAAATCCGCAAGCAACGCCCCAATCTGCCTGTCATAGCACACACATGCTACGACACCGACCTCAACCTATCGTCGCTTCCCGAAGTCAAATTCGACGGATTCATAAGCAAGCCTGTCAATATCAGCAAGATGATGCGGCTCATTGACAAGTATATGAAATAATGCTTCACTGAACAGAAAAATAAAAAGCGTGCCTTACCGACACGCTTTTTTTTGTGCTTTGCAAAAAATGTCAGAATGCCGCCAAGAGCAGATTGATATCCTGCGACGGCAATCCTAAACGATTACCTATCACCTCGTTAGTAAGAATTCCGTTATATACATAAACACCCGCACGGAGACCAGCGTTCTCCTTAACCATTTGATTGATGCCGCCCGTATCGCCAAGCTCGATAATTATCTGACCGAGTATGTTGCTCAGTACGTATGTGGCTGTGCGCGAAACCTTTGCCGGAATATTCGGCACGCAATAATGAACAACGCCATACTTGTTGAACGTTGGGTTGGCAAGCGATGTAACCTCCGATGTCTCGAAGCATCCACCCTGGTTCATGCACAAATCGACAATCACTGAGTTGGGTTTCATCTGCTTTATCGAATCCTCGCTGACAATGTAATCGCGGACGCGGCCGTTCTCGTAGAGCGCACCCACAACCACATCGGCCGAGCGCAAGGCCTTGAGCAAAACCAGCGGCTGCAAGACCGAAGTAAAAATCTTCGTTCCAAGACGGTGCTGCAACTCGCGCAAGCGGTTTATCGACTTGTCGAAAACCTTGACCGACGCGCCAAGCCCCATGGCCGTGCGAGCGGCGTACTCGGCAGCCGTACCGGCTCCCAAAATCACCACATCGGTAGGGCTGATGCCGCTTATTCCACCAAGCATCTCACCTTTTCCGCCGTGTGCGTTGCTCAGATACTCGGCTGCAATCAAAATTGATGTTGTTCCCGATATCTCACTGAAACTCTGTATTATAGGATAGACATCGTCATGCGAGTCCTTGTAAAACTCAAAACCTATGGCCGTGATTTTCAGCTCCATAAGTTTTTCGATGTACTGCCGCGGCTGCAGATTGACATCGTAGGAGCTGAACAGCACCTGCCGCCCCTTCATCAGCGACAGTTCCTCCTCGTTGGGCGGAAGCACCTTGACAACAACATCGCAGGCGTAGATATTGCTTTTAACCGGCTCGATTATGGCTCCTTGGTCCACATATTTCTGGTCGGCAAAGTGGGTGCGCTCGCCGGCGCCAGCCTCAACAAAAACCTCGTGTCCACAGTTGACCAAAAAGCCCACCGAATGGGGCGCCATGGCCACGCGCGTCTCGTCGGGAGCCGACTCTTTGGCTATCGCTATCCGCAGTTTCTTACGTTGATGCCCCACCTCGAGCATCTCCTCACAAGGCATCAGATTGCCTAAAACACCTTTCGAACCCCATTCCATATCTATCCTATTTACGATTATGTTGCGATTTCGCCTTGCTAAGATAATTCAAATTTAAAACTATGATACTAACGATGACCAAAACGATTACAATGACGCTGACACTAACGCAAACAGAAAACTTAATCGGAAAACACTTATGCCTTATCAATTTTGCCTAATGCCTTTTCAAACAAAAAAAACGCTTGCGTTATAAGTTTGCGCGGTTATTCTATCTTTGCGCCGCAATTTTTTCTGACAAATGCCACAGATAACGATATACACCGACGGCGCGGCATCAGGCAATCCTGGCAACGGAGGCTACGGCACAGTGCTTGTCAGCGGACAATACATGAAGGAACTTTCGGAAGGATACCGCCTGACAACCAACAACCGCATGGAGCTAATGGCTGTCATCAAAGGACTCGAAGCCTTGAAAAATCCGGGCTGCGACGTGCTTGTATATTCCGATTCGAAGTATGTTGTCGATGCCGTTGAAAAACACTGGCTGCAAGATTGGATAAAAAAAGGCTTCAAAGGCAAAAAAAACTCCGATTTGTGGATGAGGTTCTGGCGCGTCTATAACTTGCACAAAGTCAGGTTTCAATGGGTGAAAGGCCACAACGGCGTGCCACTCAACGAACGCTGCGACCAGCTTGCAACCACATCTGCACAAACACCGACACAGATTGACACAGGATACGAAAACTCACAGACTGACAATTCATTACAATTATGATACGACTTGCAATAATGGCCTCAGGGTCAGGCTCAAATGCTGAAAACATCACAAAATACTTCTCGAAATCGAAAGAAATTGAAGTGGCGGCCATAATATCGAACAAAGCCGACGCCTACGTTCTGGAACGCGCCCAATATCTGCATGTTCCGTCGTATGTGTTCAGCCGGAGCGAATTTCTGGAAACCAACAAAGTGCAAAACCTGTTGGCCGAGCTGAAAATCGACTGGATAATTTTGGCCGGATTCCTTGTGCTGCTACCAGTCAGCATTGTTGACAAATACGAAGGCCGGATTCTGAACATCCACCCGTCGCTGCTGCCAAAATACGGCGGCAAGGGAATGTACGGCGACAAGGTTCACAAAGCTGTTGTTGAGGCGCACGAGAAGGAATCGGGCATCACCATACATAAAATTGACGCCAACTACGACGAGGGCACAACTGTCTTCCAAGCCAAAATAAAAATCGAACCGCTCGACAACGCCGAGAAAGTGGCGCAGAAAATCCACGCGCTCGAATACAAATTTTACCCCGTCATAATCGAGAACATGATTCTTAACCGTCCGTTTGAGAAAGAGGTGACTGTTACGCCGATAAACGAATAATGTTTAATGATAAATGATTAAAGTATAATGTGTAAAGTTAAAAAGGCATAAGGCATAAGTATATTTAAACTTGTTAAACCCGTTAAACATTAAACTCTTAACACTAAACTTGCAACTTAGAACTTATCACTTGTAACTTAGAACTTAGTACTCTAAAAAATGAAAATCGAAATAAAATCGTTAGGCGATATCGACAAAGCGGCGAAGGAGTTTCTGGCGGCCAATGAGGGCAAGCGGCATTTTGCTTTCTACGGCTCAATGGGCGCCGGCAAAACCACATTCATAAAGGCTGTGTGCGAGCAACTTGGCACCACCGATATCGTCTCGAGCCCGAGCTTCGCCATAATCAACGAGTATGCGTCGGCTGCCGGGCGCATCTTCCATTTCGATTTCTACCGCATCAAAAACCTTGAGGAGGCTTACAATCTGGGCTACGAGGACTATTTCTTCGGCGACGAATACTGCTTTGTGGAGTGGCCCGAGAAGATTGAGGACATAATGCCCGAGCATTTCACCACCGTGAAAATAACCGCCACCGGCGACGATAGCCGCATTGTGGAATTTTAGCTGATTTTCAGATTTTTATTTCTGTGCGTTTTTATAAATCTGCACCCAAGTCGGGTTTTCCATATCGATTAGCAGATTCATCAGGTTTTCGCCATAAATGACATCGCCGATGCGTTCTACTCCGTATTTGGCAAGTATCTGCATCTGCGCCTCGGAGGGCATTCCCGTCTGCCCGCCCCACCCTTTTTCGGGCGATTTGCCAAACGGATAAGTGGCGTAGCGCAGCTTCCATAAATCTTTGACTGTCTGAACGTTGATTTCGTTGTTTTTCAAATTGTTGATGCGGTCGGGGTTGGCGCGCGAAGGCTCGGAGCCGCTAAACTGCCTGATGAAAGTGTCGAAAGAGAGAAATGTGGTTTTTACCTTCTTGTCCACCGTCAGCATATGGATGCCGTAGCTCACCGTGCCGCCGTTGGCCGTAGGCAACAGACTGATACAGAACGAATATTCGGGCTGTGGCGCCTGCTCAATCGACGCCTTGTCGCGCTTGGGCACAATTATCTGCCCCGAAGCCGAAAAAGCCGGCATCAGCATTATCAACACAAATATTTGAAGGACAATCTTTTTCATCAGTCAAGGAATAAAGTTGCCGCTGCCACTAATATAAGGATTATGCCCGTAACGGTTTTCTGCCGATGCTCGAAAAGATGCCAGTTAAGCTTGTGCAAGCCCTTGAGACCCAGATAAACCAAAATCATCATAGCGGAAACGGTGGCTATTATGTAAACCACCGATGTAACCAGAATGCCCTGCCAGCCATACGAAACAGCCAACAGAAAATAGGCGTCAAGTTCGATGCAAGGCGACAGGAACATTGCCACAAGCATTGAGGTGACAATTGCCGACTTCGACTTATGGGCGTCGATATTGTCGAAATGATTGTGATTATCGCCACGGCGCAACAAGTCAGCGACAATGAAAACCACGCCAAGCAAGGCGATAACAGCTGGCGCCACCCAGTGCAGATATTCCTCGTAGCAGTCTGACATTCTAACGCCCAGCAAACCCACCAACACACCCACGATTATAGTGCTAGCAATATGCGCCACACCTATCAGCATGGTAACATTCAGCGTCTCACGGATGCTCCACCTCTCCGATTTTCCAATGGCCACAATGGGCAGCCAATGGTTGGGAATGGCGGCGTGGACAAGGCTCAAAAGCAAACTACCCGATATTATCTGCCACATCAGCGGTTAATGTTTAACAGGAAGTCAAATTCTTCGTCTGGCTCAATCTCAATTGGTTGACGGCCGTTAATGAATAACCGCAGGCTTTGTTCGCCAATGAACTCGACGTGCTCGCCGTTGATTTTCAGCATACAACCCTCACGCAAGCCCACAACAGTCGATTTTGGGTTGGCGGCCAGATACTCAAGAATGCGCTCCTCACGAGTCTCGCCTCCGTGGCCTTCAATCTGCTTGTCGGTGTAGTGCGGATTGATTTGGAACGGCACCAGTCCGAATGTATCGAATCCCAGCGGGTCAACCACGGGCATATCGTTGGTGGTCTGCATTGTAGGGCAGGCAACATTGGCGCCCGCGCTCCATCCAACGTATGGCGTTCCGGCCTGCACCTTGCGACGCACCGGCTCAATCAGGCCGTTCTGATGCAGATGACGCACCAGATTCCAAGTGTTGCCGCCACCAACCACAATGGCATCGGCAGTCTCAATGGCCTCAACCTGATTCTCAAACCGATGTATCGATTTGACTGCCAACCCGAACTCCTTAAAACGGCGGTTCAACTTCGCCTCAAAATCGTCGAAACTGAACGTTACAGCCGCATACGGGATGAAAACTATATTTTGGCACT
>JAFYYJ010000097.1 GCA_017557605.1 Salinivirgaceae bacterium | reverse complement strand
CGATTCGGTGATTTTCTTCAGCACCTGCTCGAACGGCTCTTTCGACTCAATGGCCACCATATCGACGCGCGGGCACATTATTTCAGATACCTCGATGTTTCCAAACTCAATGATGCCCTTCAGCATCTCGCGCTCGCTCATTAGGCCGGTCGAGTTCTCTTCAATCACATCCGACAGTTCATCCATCGAAATTGACTGATTCATATGCACTTGCCTCTCAATTCCACGATTATTTTTTGTCATAAAAAACGTCGCCGGCTTAAGTAATTTGCTCATAAAATACAGTGGCACAGCCATAAATGACACGTAAAAACCCTGCGAATGGCGGGCGAACATTTTCGGCATCACTTCGCAGAAAAGCATGATAACCGGCAACAGCACAAGCGCCGTCAAAGCAATTGCCACTATAGGACTGAACGATGCCAATATCGGCTTTGCAACAAAAAATGACATACTGGCTATAGCCGTGTAATTGAAACAGTTAAGCACCGTTATCAGCGCCAACAACTCTTCAATACGCTCAATAAGCTTAACGGCCACACGCGAAGTGTATCTTCCGCTTTTGCGATATTTTTGTATGGAATCGGAATCTAACGAGAGAAAAGCGACTTTGCTGCCCGACACCAAACCGGCAACAATCATCAATAAAACA
The DNA here is from genome assembly GCA_017557605.1 of Salinivirgaceae bacterium. Lineage (GTDB taxonomy): Bacteria > Bacteroidota > Bacteroidia > Bacteroidales > SZUA-534 > RUG13583. The sequence goes on along the minus strand of JAFYYJ010000097.1, from coordinate 33,081 downwards.
ATAACACCTATAATAAATGGTGTGCTACTGAAAAAGCAAGAGCCGACATCAAATGTATTCGATGTCAACTCTTGCGCATAATGGTCGGTTTCCAAAATATAAAGTATTGGTTAACACTAAAATGGCAAATCATCTGCCGGCATCTCATCTACTGATGGCGGAGGCACAGTGCCTATCGGCGACACATCAGTATTGTGATTTGTGGTGCCACTATTGTCATCACGTTTGCCAAGAAGTTTCATGTCGTTAGCAACAATCTCCATTGCATAGCGGTCGTTTCCGTCTTTATCCTTGTACTGACGGTTCGAAATACGACCTTCGATATACAACTGCGAGCCTTTATGTACGTATTTTTCAACAACTTCGGCCAAATTACGCCACAGCACAACTCGGTGCCATGTTGTACGTTCCTGTTTCTGTTTGTTGCTGTCAGTATAACGTTCCGAAGTAGCCAACGATACGGTTGCCACCTTAACATTATTCTCCAAAGTGCGAACATCGGGGTCACCGCCAACATTGCCCACCAAAATAACTTTGTTAATCATAATCAGATAATTTTAATTGTAAATATACTTTCGTTGTTTATTCATTTGTAGACTGAGGATGCGAGCCAAGCAACTTAACCGTCTCTGCAACAACCTCTGTTACAGAACGTTGAACACCGGTTTTGTCGGTGTAGCTGCGTGTTGCCAAACGACCTTCGACATAAAGCTGTGTGCCTTTCCTGATATGTTTCTCGGCCAGCTGAGCCAATGCGTTCCAAAGCACCACGCGATGCCACTCAGTACGGCTCTGTTGTGCTCCCTGCTTGTCGGTATAGTTTTCGGTTGTCGCCAGCGAAATGGTTGTAGTTGGTGTATTTGCAGCAATATAACGAACTTCAGGGTCGCGTCCGACATTGCCAATAAGAATGACTTTGTTTACCATATTTTTAAAATTAAGAAGTTAAAGATACAAACATTTTTGATTGCACCAATAGAACTCCACTTTTTCTGATGCTCGTTATTCAGCCGGCTCGGCATACAAATCGAACTCATCGGCGTCAGTAACTTGCACCTTTACAAAGGTCCCGACGGTCAGATTGTCGGCTTTGACAAGCACCTCGCCATCAACCTCAGGAGAGTCGCCCTCGCTACGGCCGATAAAGAACTCGCCTTCTTGTCTATCTATCAGCACCTCGATGTTTTTTCCGATTTTATTTTGGTTGATTTCGAGTGAAATCTGCTGCTGAATATCCATTATTCGTTCCATCCGCTGCTGTTTCACATCTTCGGGCACATTATCGGTATAGTTTTGGTATGCAAAGGTGTCTTCCTCGTTCGAGTAGGTGAAAACGCCCAATCGGTCGAAGCGTACATTTTGCACAAAATCAACAAGTTCCTGAAAATCCTCATCAGTCTCATCGGGGTGGCCAACAAGCAGAGTGGTGCGCAGAACAAGCCCGGGCACACGCTCGCGGAACTTACGGACTAGGTCATAAGTCTCTTGTTTACTGATATTTCGGCGCATCTTGGTAAGCATATTGTCGCTGATGTGCTGTAAAGCAATGTCGAGATAGTTGCAAATGTTGCTGTGGCGAGCCATCACATCTAACACATCTTCAGGGAAATGCGCCGGATAGGTGTAGTGAATCCGAAGCCAATGCAACCCCTCAATAGAGGCAATGCGCTCCATCAACTCAGCCAGGCACTGCTTTTTGTACAAATCGGCGCCATAGAACGACAAATCCTGCGCAATCAAGATAATCTCCTTCACGCCCGAACCCACCAACAAACGACACTCTTCAACAATCTCGTCCATCGGTCGCGACTTATAACTGCCTGTGATATTGGGAATTGCGCAGAACGAGCAAGTGCGGTTGCAACCCTCGGCAATCTTAACGTAGGCGTAATGCTTTGGTGTTGTGAGCGTGCGCAGCGGTTGTAAGTTGCAATTGTATTCAGCTTTGAAATACTGCAACATACCCTTCAAATCGAACTTGCCAAACCACGCATCCACCTCGGGTAACTCCTTGGCAAGGTCGTCTTTGTAGCGTTGGCTCAAGCAGCCGCAAACCACAATTTTGCCCACTTTGTGCGCTTTTTTCTGCTCGGCGTATTCAAGTATAATGTTGATTGATTCTTCTTTAGCATCATTGATAAATCCGCAGGTATTGATAACCACAAAGTCGAATTTACCCTTTTCGGCTTCATAACTAACATCGAAGCCATTGGCTTCCAACTGCCGCATAAGTATTTCGGTGTCCACGCGGTTTTTGGAACACCCCATCGTAAACAGATTGATTTTCTTCGGCATCTGACGGCTAACTTGTTGGTTGACAAATTATGAGAACAGCGAATCGACAAACTCGGCCGGCACAAAATCCTGCAAATCGTCAATTCCCTCGCCAACGCCAATGTAGCGCACCGGAATCTTGAATTGGTCCGAAATGCCGATAACCACACCACCCTTGGCAGTGCCGTCCAACTTGGTGATTGCCATCGACGAGACCTCTGTCGCCAACGTGAACTGTTTGGCCTGCTCAAAGGCATTCTGACCTGTTGAACCGTCAAGCACAAGCATCACATCGTGCGGCGCCTGCGTGTCAATTTTCTGCATCACTTTGCGGATTTTTGTCAACTCGTTCATCAGATTCACCTTGTTGTGTAGGCGGCCTGCAGTATCGATAATCACCACATCAACATCGTTTTTGGTTGCCGACTCAAGAGTGTCGTAAGCCACCGAAGCCGGGTCGGAACCCATTCGTTGCTTGATAATTGGCACACCCACGCGGTTTGCCCAAACCTCAAGCTGCTCAATGGCGGCAGCACGGAAAGTGTCGGCAGCGCCAATCATAACCTTCTTACCCTGCTGTTTGTATTTATGGGCCAATTTTCCGATTGTAGTTGTCTTGCCTGCGCCATTAACACCCACAACCATAATAACATACGGCTTCCCCGTCTGCATTTCGACACTGTTATCAGTCGAATTGACTTTGTTCTCGGCCAACAAGGCGGTAATCTCTTGCCTCAACAGGCTGTTCAGCTCATTGGTATTTAGATATTTATCTGTCTTAACACGTTCCTGAATTCTCTCAATAATCTTCAGCGTGGTTTCAACGCCTACATCCGACGTTATCAACACTTCTTCCAGATTATCAAGCACTTCGTCATCAACCGACGATTTGCCGACAATAGCGCGAGAGATTTTTTTAAACACACTCTCTTTTGTCTTCGCCAATCCTTTGTCGAGAGTATCCTTCTGGAAACGAGAAAATAAGCCCATAATAATGTAAGATAAATTGAAATGGAGTGACCACCAAATAAAAAGGCTTTCTCCGAATACGAAGAAAGCCTTTTTAATGATAAATCAAAAATTTATTTCTTGAAAAAATCTTTTGCGTGTTCAGCATTGACAATTTCCTCTTTGAACTGATAAGCGCCTGTTTTTGGCGATTTTACCATCTTGATGCACTTAACGAAACTCTTAGCCTCGCCTGTTTTCAGTGTTGCAACAACTTTCTTTGCCATAGACTATTATTTTATTTCCTTATGAACGGTTACCTTCTTCAGGAATGGGTTATACTTACGCATTTCCAGTCTCTCCGGAGTGTTTTTGCGGTTTTTGGTAGTTATATACCTTGACATTCCCGGCACACCGCTCTCCTTTTGTTCAGTGCATTCCAAAATCACTTGAACTCTGTTACCTTTAGCTTTCTTTGCCATTTCGAACTATTTTTTAGTAGTTGTTGATATAACCTGCGGCTTTGGCCTCTTGCAGCATTTTGTGCAAACCTTTTTTGTTGATATCGCGCAAGCCGCTTGCCGATACTTTCAATGTAATCCAACGGTCCTCTTCAGGATAGTAGAATTTTTTCTTGAACAAATTTGCATGGAATTTGCGTTTGGTCTTTAAGTTAGAGTGACCAACGTTGTTACCAACCATGCTGCGTTTTCCTGTTACTTGACAAACTCGTGACATATCTTTACTTTATGGTTTTCTTTCAAAAATCGGTTGGCAAAGTACGCGTTTTTAATTCAATTTAGCAAATGTTTTTTAATGATTTTTTTCGACTCGATGTCAACCATTTTCAGCCTGACAAAACGCTTTTTTCAATACCAATATCGCATTGATTAACAATACTATGACCCAATATTATCGAGAAGCATCCTCAATGCGGCATCGGTAAAGCTGTCGATATTACTCTGGCGGTCGGAGCCGAATACCAACCGCGCCGACACAACTTTGTGCGGAGTGGCAACACCTATGCACACCGTGCCCACCGGATTGTTGTCAGTTGCACCTGTTGGCCCGGCAATGCCGGTTGTTGATACGGCAAAATCGGCACCCGTGATGAGGCGGACCCCCTTGGCCATTGCCTCCGCAACCTGTGTCGACACTTCGGTGTAGCGGTCAATAAGTTCGCGCGGCACTTGCAGCACATTCATCTTCACATCGTTGGTATACGACACCACTCCGCCTCTGAACCATGCCGAGCTACCCGGCACCAGCGTTACCTGGTGCGCTATGTTGCCACCGGTGCAGCTCTCGGCCGTCGCCATGGTCTGACCGCGCCGCAGGAGCACCTCTCCTATCTCTGCCGCTATCGTTTTTTGCTCATCCATAATTATTTACACAAAATTTATTCACCTCACAATTAACAAAATACCTGTCACTCAGGCAAGCGTTTTATCAACGTAAAAACCGCCACATCCGCACAAAGCCGATTATCAACATTTCAACATAAAAAATTTTGCCATTCATAAAATATTCGGCGCAAACCTTCGTTTCATTCATACAACTAATTACTAAAGCGATATGCCTATGGCGAAACGTTCTACTTTTATTTTAAAATTGGACAACACGCAAAAAAAGTTCCCTGAATCGGTTTTTGACGATTTCATCGATGCGAGGTTCAGTCCGTCAGAGTCAACAGTCAGAAACATAATGGCTTATGCAAAAGCACACCGTTGCAAACGCTCACAAAGCATAGGCAATGTTGAAATGATTCTGAATTAAACAAAAATGCGGCTTCGAGCCGCATTTTTTGTTTCCATTCATGCTCAGAACTTAAACACCACACCAAGTTTTATCAGCTCCTTCAGCTGCGTCGCCTTGGTGGTCGACACTTTTTTTCCGTCGCTATCGTAAACCGGAATCTCCTGGTCGTCATCATAAACAATCTCGGTCGACACAGTTGTGCGCACATAATAATTAATAGGCAGCGTCAGCTCCAAGGTCCAATCGACGTCAACGTTCTGCGGATTGTTGAAATAGTTGGAGAAAAGCTCGGCCACAGAACTGAGCTCGATATTCTTCCATATCTTATTCTTATACATCGACTTAACATACAAACCGGTCTCACTGCGCACATACCTGTCCTCTTTCACGCTATACTTCATGTGGTTCACCGTATCGCTTAAAACGAAAGTGTTTTTCGATGTCAACGGGCTAATTATCAAACTGTTGTTAGCATTAGGCTTATATTCCAGACCTGCGCCCAATGTAAGCGTTGCCGGAGCCAAAAATTTCGACAGAAGGACTGTCTTTGTGTTGCCGTTATACTCGTAAATTGGTGCAAACTGCGACTTGAACTCAACCTGCGCGCTGTAATAGAAGCGCTTAAAAGCCTTGTAGCCATAGTTCGACGCCACAATTATCTTGTCCTCGTTGGTCCGCATGCTTTTTCCGCCCTGCCGAATAGCTCCATACTTGAACAATCCCTTGCTCTCCCAAATGTGATAGCCGTTTTTGTAGTTAGCGTAAAGCTCAAGCGACGTTTGCAGCGCAATGGTGTTCTCGCCGCCCCTAATCCAATTTCGAAGAGCCATCTGGTAGGCGTCCAAACTGAATTTGCCGCCAAGTTTCCATTTCGACGGGTCCTCGGGCGGAACGCGGCGGGTGATAGTCAGACTCCGGTTGGCGTTACGCTCCAGCATATCGCTGAACACCTGCTTTGTTTTCCCCTCGTAATCAACCTCTATTTCGGGCGAATCGTTGATAAGCAACCGGAACGAATTGCGATGTATGTCGCGTATGAGTACCGGCTCGTCGTTGCCGGCAAGGTCCTTGATGTTTGTACGAATAACGCGCGGACTGCCGTCGTAAAGGCGAAAACGTAAGGAATCGCCATTCAAGTTTACCAGATAGAAAAGAGTTGTGTCGTTGCGCAATCCGCGTATCTGATTGAAAACCGGCATCTTGCGAATATCGGACAAATTCTGCCTTACCGCGTCCGACAGATTTTTGGTATAAGGCGTGGTAAGCATCGTCAGGCTGTCGTAGTTAGTGGTGTCCTCCGCTATCAACTCGATTATTTCCAAGAAGTTGGAATCGGCGCTTGAAACGTCAATTGTGTCTAACATTCGGCGCTGGTACCAGCGCATACGAGCATCCGACATGGCGTTGTCGAACCGGTTCTGCCTTGCCACCACCGTATCGCAAAACTGCGCAAACACCTTAAGCTCGCGGTTGGGGCGGTTGTCGCGCACAATTTCGACCAACGCCGAAAGGCTCAGGTTGGCGGTGTCTTTTCTGATTTCATAATTCAGATAGCGAAAGGCTGCGTAAAAAGCAGAATCCTGCGCGGTTGCCGGCTTGTTTTCAGCAAAATAGCGGTTTATGGCCACACGGTCCCAACTATCGCGCTGAATGCGGCGCGAACGCTGCGCCAGCAATTGCGACGAGACTGCCATCAAAAGAAATATCAAGAAAAACCTGCGCATCCCGTGTGTCCTTTTTGGGCAAAAATAAACAAACGACGCACAATATAAATCCACTAACGTATTTTAGATATGTTTTTGTCACCATTTAATTTGGCGCACAGTTCTTTTTGCTATCTTTATGCAAAACAAAAGCGATGAAAAAGTTTGTCTTTTCACTTTTTCTGACACTGACAGCATTTTGCGTTTTAGCACAAAACGCTGAAAAAGAGAGCTATGCCGACCCGACACAACCTCTTGTCGACAGCATACTCGCGCTCATCACGCCTGACATGCCCGACACCGCCAAAGCAAGACAATACCGAAATATCGGAAAAATATCGGGAACACCCGACACTGTCTTAAAGTATTCAACACTATCGCTGGAATACTGCAATAATTCTGATTGGCAATTACTTGCCGACAATTACGACTATATAAGTTGGTCGTACTATATGAAAAACGAGCCAAGACCATCTCTTGACTACATGTTCAAATCGCTATCATTCGGCGAAAAATTGAACGATAAAGCGATTATCGCAAACTGCTTCGTCAGTATTGCCAAATGCTACTCCGAACTGAATTACAGAGACAGCACGTTCCATTACTTCAACAAAGCCGTCGATATATACACCGAAATAAAAGACTCGTCGGGACTGGCATACACTCTCCGTTCGATAGGCTTTGCAAAACAAAGTCTCGGATTCACACAAAGCGCTATCGAATACTATACAAAAGCTGTGGAATTAGACTCCGCCGTCAATAACATTCCCTATTTAGCGGGTGATTATCATTATCTTGGCATGGCTATGGAAGATAAAAGGCAGGCATTGGGTTACCTGAAAAAATCGCTTTCGCTGCTCAACTCCAAATATGACGACGACTATTACGCCAACATAATAAAAAACGAAACTCTCCAGGGACTTGCATCGACCTACATGAAAATAGCAAAAGAGACCAACGAGAAGGAATATGCCGACAGCGCCTACATCTACATCAAAAGAATAGGGAACACACTCTTGCAACTTGGCGAATACGACTACCACCTAATCATTTGCCGGACTTATGCCGAGTACCTGTCGTTCTATGGCAAAAACAAGGAGGCGCTAAATGTTCTTCTCGAAAACGCTAAATATTTAACCGATGACATAAACGACAATGAGATAGCTAAATATTACGATTTACTGTCTGAAATATACACAAGTCTTGGCGACTACAAAAACGCTCTGGCCTGTTATGTGAAAATGCATGCATATAAAACCGCCTACGCCAACGACAGCACGCTGAACGTTCTGACGGATTTCCAAATCGAGCAGACTGTCAAAATACATGAAGCCGAAAAACGCGAACTAGAGGCAGAGACGCACCGGCTGGAAATCATCCGAACATCGCTAATCATAGGGCTGGTGCTGGTGCTGGCTGTTGTGGTACTCATCTTCATAATGTTGATAATCAAGCGAAAAGCCAATCAGGAACTGCTGTATAAGAACCAAATGCTCGACCAGCAGAACAGCGAGATAATGGCTCAACGCGAAGAAATTGAAGCTCAGCGCGATGTGATAGCCAATCAATGGCACGAGGTTGACAACATCAATAAAAAACTGATTGACAGCATAAACTACGCAAGGCGCATACAGTATGCGGCCATATCGCTCAAAACCGAAGTTGACAAGGTGTTTCCGCAGAATATGGTCTTTTACCGTCCGTGCGATATTGTCAGCGGCGACTTCTACCGCGTGGCGCAATGCGGCAAATACCGCGTGCTGATAATCGCCGACTGCACCGGACACGGCATCCCAGGCGCCTTTCTGTCGATGCTGGGCATATCGGCCTTGAAGGAGTTTTGCGCCACCGAGGAAGACGCGGCCAATCCGGGCACCATACTCGACCGCATGCGCAACTTCATAAAATCGACACTGATATCGGACCTGAAAGACGGCATCGACGACGGAATGGATATGACCATCTGCAGCTTCGACCTTGAGGCTATGGAGATGCGCTACGCAATAGCCAACCAGACCGCTTTAGTTATCCGCGACGGCGAGGCTATCAAACTAAATGGCGACCGCATGCCTGTAGGCCGCTATGTTATTGAAAAAGAACACTTCACAACACAAACAATGCCGCTGAAAGAAGGCGATGTGGTTTACTGCTTCACCGACGGCATCCAAGACCAGCTGGGCGGCGACCTAAAGAACGAGATTGGCGAGAAATTCCTGCGCCGCAACCTACTCAACTTGCTAACCGCCAACCACGCCAAACCTTTTAACACTCAGCTCAAATTGCTCGACAAGGCCATCACCACATGGAGCAACGGCCGCCAACAAGTTGACGATATGACGCTGATTAGCATCAGGGTGTAGGAAAAAACGGCACACACCTTTAATATACAACGCCCCTACTTTCCGCTCTCACTTCAAAAATCCGTACTCATAAACCTTCGGGCGAATCTGCTCGGCCAGCGCTTGCATTGCAGCTTTCAGATTGTCAAGCAATTCGGTATAATGTTTGTCATTCGATTTGGAATTCATGCGGCCTTTGTCGTCGCGGCCTTGGAAATACTCCTTAATATCATAGAGCGAGGCGTTGGGATTGGCATCTTCCATGGTGTGGTAGTAGCGCCAAAGCTCGCGGCCTGCGGCCATAACAGCTTGTGATTCAGCGCCCAATTGCAACGTTGGCACATTCGCCGTTTCCACATCCGAAAACAAATCTTTCTGCTGCTCGGACTTGATTTTGCCAGCCAGAAAATCGCTCATAAAATGCGACTCAAAACGCTCTTTCGCGTCAACTTCCGATTCGGTGAATGGTATCCAATGGTTTATGCCTTGCTTGCAAGTTATGCGGTTTTGTCCATGAAACAAAGTGTAAATCAGACAGTTTGTTTGAAACTCATTATCGGTTTTCCAACCATCATTTGGAAACAAAAATTGGTCGCGGTCGTTTAGCCAAGTTGCAGGGAATGCAAATCTTACACTAAAATAGGTAGCAATCTGTATAACATTACTTTGCGTAATGCTATACTTTGTGGCATTGGCTAAATTTCCATTAGCCAAAACGTTTTGTCCATTACTAATTGCTAAATACTGATTGTTTTGATAATCTGGTCCATTATTACCCGTATAGCCAATAATGTTGTTCTTATTTTTTACTCCAAATGAGCTTATCCATTTTGTAATTGGGATTTCATTGCCAACTACACTAATAATTTTATTTCCTATAAATTCATTATTAGCGTTGAAGACATTGGCTTTAATACTATTAAATTCTTCTTTTTGCGATAAATCCCAAATGAAAAAGCCGATAGGAAATTGTCCACTTACATTATCAAAAGTATTTGCAGGAACTAAAAATAAGCAGTTAAGTTTGGCAAGGAAAAAATTTCTGAAATCCACAAATGCGCTTCCTTGCAAGATTTTTAATTTTGAGAACTCCGCAAGGTAACAACCTTCCAATTCTGTATAAATTCTAATGAAAAATTGCACATACAATTCCCTTATGCCAAGTCCAAAATTATCTTTGTATTGCTTCCATATAAGGGATTGATTCGAAACATCGGTTTTATTTGTGCCTGTTCCTGATACTTGAGTAGAACTTCCCGCCTCTGCATACGGCGGATTAATGTAAATGACTAATTTCCTGCGTTTTTCAGGATTATTGATAATATCCTGCAAACCTTGCGGACATTTGCTGAAATCGTCGTTTAAGAAATCGAACTGAAAAACATGACCGTCTAAAAGGTTGGCGCCGTTGCGTATGCGCTCGTGCATAACATCAACGTCTTGCTGGTCAAGTGTGCTTGCCCACACATTATATTTATTGTTCAAGCCATTAAGCAAATTGCCAGTGCCAGCGCAGCAGTCCCAAACGTAATACTCCTCCTGCCAGTTCGCCCCCAAAACATCGGCAAGGTATTGCTGCGACTTCTCAACCCAAATCTGCGGAGTAAAAAACGCGCCTTTACGCTCACGAACATCTTGCGGCACAAGTAAATCGATTCGCTCCAAAATATATTTCCAACATTCGTTTTCGGGTGGCCGCTTATAGCGTTTCCAAAAATCGGCATATTGCTGTAAACCACCATTATGGAATCCAAACTTATATGAAGCGTCAAGCCCGAAACCGTCTTTGCGAATCAGTTCGTAAGGCTTTGAGTCGGCGGAGTTGAAAGTGACGTAGAAATTCTCGTTAACTGTCTTATCGTCATGTACTTCGGCAGTTCCATTGTCGTCAATATTGAGTTCGGCCAAGAAGAAATCGCGGTCATAAATGCCGTAGTTTTTCTTCAGCAGCGCCCAATCGACATTGATTTTTGGCATCACTTGCTTCAGCCACTTTTGATAGACGAAAATGAAATTGTTTTTGTCGATAAGCGTCGAGAGCAGATTAGTGGCGGCATCAAGATTGAAATTGGCTTTCAAGAAATTGCGCAACTCCATGCTGTCGGTCTCGAAATTGAAACTGAAAACTTTTTCGGTGCTTATCGTATTTCGCACAGTTTCAATGGTTTTATCATCCACGGCCGATGGTGTCTGCGTCCAGTTGAAATCGTTGATTTGATGAATGGGCAGCACGTTGTGGTACTCCACAAAGGCGATTTTCTCGTTGTCAAAACAACCAATGAATTTTGGCGGTACGCGGTCTGCGGCGTCGGATTTAATGGTGATAATCAGTTGCGCCAGCATCCGGTAAATGTCGGTTGGCTGCTGTTTGGCCTCCGCCCAAAGCAGATACTCATCGCTAAAATCGACGGTGTTGTCGGTGCGTTTGATTTTTACCGCAAAATCGATGCGGCCAATTATGTCGGTGCAGTCGAATTTAGGAAACCAGTCGGCGGCAACCTTCAGTTTGAGCGATTCCTCGCGGATGTTTTCGTAGAGCATCGTGGTTGATAGTTTTGCGACTGACTATCAATCACATATCGGGCAATAAAAAGGTGCGAAACCTTTCTATTCGCGTCTAACGGGAAGCCCGGAAAGAAAACCCGTCGCAATCATCGTAGAAAGTCCGCACCAAACGAACTTTGATGATTGCAAAGCGTTTCCTGCCAAGCAGTTAGACGCATTTTCCGACTTCAAAAGAAATCAAGTTTTCCGGGCTTTTTTTCTTCAGACGCGAAAAATAGTTATGTCGTTGTTATTAAATACTTTTCTGTTTCTTCGTTTTCTGTTTTTATTGTTACACACAAATATAGAATGTTATTGGCGAAAATGTCAAGTCAAATTTTGGGGCAAGGGGAAAATATAGCAATGCAAAAAAAAATCCGCCACAGCCAATGGCCGCAGCGGATATTTCAAATTTCGCAAAAACGTGTTTTGGCGCGTTTCTTGTACAGACGTGCCAAGGCGCGTCTCTACTTCTTGAATTTTGTCTTAATCAGATATTCGGCAATCTGCACGGCGTTCAAAGCGGCGCCCTTGCGGATTTGGTCGCCAACGCACCAGAAGGTGATTCCGTTGGGGTTGGCAATGTCGGCGCGGATACGGCCTACCGAAACATTGTCCTGACCAGCAACAAACAGCGGCATTGGGTACTCTTTGTTAGCCGGATTATCGACAACTGTTACGCCGGCGGCTTTTGCGCAAGCGGCACGGAAATCGGCTGGCGAAACAGGTTTCTCGGTCTCGCACCAAACGGCCTCAGAGTGGGCGCGCATTACCGGAACACGCACGCAAGTTGCGCTCACTTCAATGTCGGAATGCATAATCTTTTTGGTCTCGTTATACATTTTCATTTCCTCTTTGGTGTAATCGTTGTCGGTGAAGACGTCGATATGCGGAATGACATTGTAAAGCAACTGTGATGAGAATTTGTTGACTGTCAACTCTTTGCCTGCAGCATAATCTTTAATCTGCTGGTCGAGCTCTGCCATACCCATAGCACCTGCGCCACTTGCGCTCTGATAGCTTGCCACGTGCACGCGCTTGATGTGCGACAGTTCTTCCAAAGCCTTCAGAACCACCACCATAATAATAGTTGTGCAGTTGGGGTTGGCAATCACGTTGCGCGGTGCGTTCAATGCGTCCTCGGGGTTCACTTCGGGCACAACCAAAGGCACGTCGGTATCCATACGGAATGCGCTCGAGTTGTCAATCATTATAGTTCCGAACTTGGTGATTGTCTTTTCGTATTCTTTCGAAGTGCTGGCGCCGGCCGAAGTCAAAGCAATGTCGATATCTTTGAAATCGTCGTTGTGTTTCAGCTCTTTAACCACAATTTTCTTGCCTTTGAACTCATAAGAAGTTCCGGCGCTGCGGGCAGAGCCAAACAGCACCAACTCGTCGATTGGAAGATTTCTCTCGTTCAAAATCTTCAGAAATTCCTGGCCAACGGCACCGCTGGCACCTACTACGGCTATCTTCATAGTCAAAACTTTTTTATTAATAATTTTCTATCTTTAACTCGATTCGAAATTTAAAATCGATGTTTTGAAATATTTTGATTATCAAAAGATTACGTTCCAACGCACCGATTTTTTGAAATCGTACAAAGATGAATAAAAAATTTTCTCTCTGTTTATTTTGTCTGTCAATATTTTTTGGCTGCCAAAACACATTATTTGCTACCGAAATCACGCTGGGCGACAATCAGTTACCAATCGACACACTGTTTATAGATGATTTTTCGGGCACCAGCCTGACCAAGTGGGACAACGCCTCCGATTGGGCAATAGCCAGCGGTTGGCTCAAACACAATCTGAGCGAAGCGGCGGGCACGAGCTACATATCAAACCATCTGACTGACAGTCTTTTCAGCAGAGGAAAAACAATTTGGACAATCCGAATGAAAACCACAAACGACGCTTCGTCGTCGAACAAATTCTGGTATTGGCTAATGGCCTCAAGCGATTCGCTATCCAGCTCATCGACAAAAGGTTATGCCGTTGGTGTTTGCATCAGCGGCTCGCAGAAAAACGTGTCGCTCTACAGAATTGACGGCAACAAAAAAACATCGCTTTGCGTTGCCACCGATTATATATGGGCAAAAGATTCGGAGGTAGATGTGATTGTTACAAGGGAGCCGAAAGGCGTTTGGAATTTAGGCTATAGTGCTGTGGGCGAGGATGTTGACACCGTATTTGCCGAAAGCTTTACCGACAACACCTATAATAATCTTGCCTATCACGGGCTTTGTTTCACCTTCTCGAAAACCCGCGCCGGAATGCTCTATGCCGACAATATTTCGATTATGCGGCAAAAGGTTCCAACTGGCCCATACTCAGCCGTTTGCATCGGCGGCAATATGATTGAGCTGACTTTTACGGGCGAAGTTGAAGCCGCCTCGGCCAGCGAGCCGCGCAACTATTCGATAGAGGGCGCCTACATCCGCGACGCTGTTGTCAAACCCGACGAGCCAACAAAGGTTTATTTGGATGTATCGCCCTTAGGTACAGGTAATTACATATTGTGGATTTCCAACGTTAAAGATTCCCACGGAAACACAATCGCCGAACAATCGGTTGAATTCAGCTACACCCAACCGTCCAAACCTTACGATTTGGTATTCAACGAGTTGATGTTCGACCCGACGCCGGTTGTCGGTCTGCCAAACTACGACTTTTTGGAGCTTTACAACCGCAGCGGCTCCGACATTGCGCTTGGCGGCTGGACATTAGACATCAGCGGCACTATACGCACACTCCCCGACTCTGTTATTAAAAACGGTGAGTATCTGACACTTACAAGCTCACAAGCTGTTGATTCATTTCGTTTATATGGAAATGCGATTGTAGCCATAACAACAAGCAACCTGCCTAACTCAGGGCGCACGTTGCGACTCATCTCGCCCGAGGGCAAAATCATCGACAGCCTCACCTACAAGGAGAAATCGATTGTCGATGCCAAGAAAAACGATGGCGGCTGGTCGCTTGAGCGCATCGACCCCGACAATTTCTGCGGCGGTTGGAACAACTGGGCATTCTCTGTCGACACGTTGGGCGGCACACCCGGACGGCGTAACTCTGTTTTTGCCCGCAATATTGATAATGAGCCAGTTAGAATTGTTGGCTTCCGGCCTGTCACGCCGTTCAAACTGCGTTTGGAGCTGTCGGAAACACCAACGCTGCAAACGCTACAGACACTGTCGAACTATACGGTGAAAGGCATTGGCAATCCGATTGGTTACGAATTGAACAACAATAATTTAGTACTGTCGTTCCGCAAGAGTTTCGAGTCGGACGTGAAATATGAGCTTAGCGTCACAAATCTTGAAGACGCCTGCGGTAACGTAATGACTGACACGGTTTTACAATTCTCGTATCACAATGTGGCGCTTTACGAGATGGTGATAACCGAGGTTTACGCAACGCCATCGGACAACGGATTGCTACCTGATTATGAGTGGGTTGAAATTTACAATCGCGGCTCGTTCGACATTTTTATGAACGGATTCATGCTTGGCGTGGGCTCGAAACGATACAACATTGAAAGCGGACTTGTGCCGGCCAAAAGTTATGCGTTGTTAGCAAAAGCCACTGTCAAAGACAGTTTGGCGCAGCTTGGCAATGTTGTTCCGGTAGTATCGATGCCGGCTTTGGCGCAGTCGGGCACACTTATATTATATAACGACGCCGGAGATGTTGTCTGCCGCACGGCTTATTCAAACAGCTGGTTTGCCGACGATTTCAAGGCGGCGGGCGGCTGCAGCCTCGAGCGCATCGATGTTGACAACGCCGATGAATCGGCCGCCAACTGGGCGCAGTCGCTGGCAACGGCTGGCGCAACGCCGGGCCACAGCAACACGGTCAGCATGGCCAATCCCGACACGTTACGTCCTCATTTGATGCAAGTTGTGCCAGTTTCAGCAAACACTCTTCACATAATCTTCAGCGAGACGATGAGCATTGCTCCTTCCGATATTCAAAAGTTTGATATTCAGCCCAATATCGGCAATCCAAAGTCAATTGAGGTTTTGTGGTCGTCGCCTTCGACAATAGTGGCGAAATTGCCAGTTGATTTATCTGAAAGCCAAGAATATACAATCAATATTGACTCGCTGATGACCGATATTTCGGACAACCAGGTTTGTAACAGCACCACATTTACTTTCGGCCTGCCTGTGGCCGTGCATGCGGGTGATGTTGTTATAAATGAGCTGCTTTTCAACCCGTACACCGGCGGCAGCGATTTTATCGAGCTCTACAACCGTTCCGAGAATATAATCAACATAGCCGATTTGGTGTTTGCCACGCGTGCCGAAGGAAACTTGAAGAATCCAAAGCTCATCAACACTCCAGGATTCGTCTTAATGCCAAACAGTTACGTTGCCATTTCGACCGATATCGCTAACATTGACGCCACCTATAGCCACGGAGACTTGTACCAAGTGTCGGCCCTGCCTTCAATGCCTGACGACGAAGGTGTTGTGGTTCTGGCAGATACGCTCGGCAATGTCTTCGACGAAGTGGCCTATTCCAGCAAAATGCATTTCGCGCTGCTCAAAGATTTGAACGGCGTCAGTCTGGAGCGCGTCGATTATAACCAACCGGCTGACAATCAAGGCAATTGGCACTCAGCTTCGCAACAGTCGGGCTGGGCAACGCCCGGACTGCAAAACTCGGTTTACAAGCCAATTGAGGCTGACAAAGAGCAACTTATATCGCTCAACACCGAAGTCTTCTCGCCCGACAACGACGGCTACGACGACCAGCTTGAAATAAGCTACAACCTTGAGGAAGCCGGATATGTGGCAAATGTTACAATTTTCAGCGCCAAAGGATTGAAAATGCGCACGTTGACCAGCAACGAGCTGCTCGGTACCAGCGGTTTCTGGGCTTGGGACGGCCTCGACGACAACAACCGCCGCGTCCCAACGGGCATATATGTGATTCACTGCGAGTTGTTTGACCTCAACGGCAAGGTGAAAAAAATGCAGAAAGCGTGCGTGGTGTCGACAAAGATGTGAGGGAAGTTGAAAGTTTAAAGTTGAAAAGTTTAAAGTTTAGAGTGTAAAGTCAAGGCACAAAAAAAGCAAGCCTCAACTCGGACTTGCTCCCTTTGTATCTTTTTCTGACAACCTAAATGATTATGCTTTGTGCAATTTTTCGTCAGATACTGTAAGTTTTTTTCTGCCTTTTGCGCGGCGTGCTGCCAATACGCGACGACCATTTTTGGTAGCCATTCTCTCACGGAAACCGTGTTTATTCCTACGTTTTCTTTGCGACGGTTGGAATGTTCTTTTCATTGCCATAATATACCCTTTCTACTTTTTTGATGTCATTTTTATAGGACTGCAAAAGTATGCTTTTTTTTAAATGCTACAACCCACTTTTGTTTTTTTACAATCATTTTTCTTCAACAACAGTATATCGGTTCGCAACCTGCTCTATCGACATGCGCCGGTAGTTGTTCAGAATCTCGCCCTCGACAAGGCTGATGCTTAGTTGCAGCCTTGTCAGCTGACTTATGACGGTAACCAGCGGGAAGTTGTAGAAATGTTGTTTTTCCCAACTGCGGTTGTAGTTGCGTTTGTTCAGTTTGTGTACGCTGGTGCTCAAATTCGACTCAATGAATTTATTCATCCACAAGGTGCTGGCAATGTCCAAACTTAGCAGAAACTCGCGGTATTTATCAATCTCCTCGTGCAGAATATAGGCTTTGTGCCGCTTGCGTCCGAGCATAAACCTGCGCACCGAGTTTATCTCCACACTCGACTGAATGGGAACCAGATTGTTGAGCAGCGCCGTGTCTTGCAGCATCTTCTTGCCCTCTACATAAACAATCAGTTCGCGCTTCAGATTATCGATATAGTTGAGCATGCTGTCGCTTTTGGAAACAATCAGGTCGGCGGAGTTCATAATTGGC
Source organism: Salinivirgaceae bacterium (assembly GCA_017557605.1). Classification (GTDB taxonomy): domain Bacteria; phylum Bacteroidota; class Bacteroidia; order Bacteroidales; family SZUA-534; genus RUG13583. The sequence goes on along the minus strand of JAFYYJ010000097.1, from coordinate 15,599 downwards.
TGCAGGGCGCTGTCGGAGCCGCAAAGCGCTTCAAGCTCGTCGTAAACGTGAGAGTTGATGTCGCGCAGCGATTGCATCTGCACCATATCCTCTTTGTTCGATATAGTGAACGAGCGCAGCACTGGTCTGTGCACCATACTTGTCAACATTGCTATGACAACAAAAACAGCGAACAGCACTATCGGGAACCATGAATCGACACTTGTCTCGTAGAACCGGCGCTTCATGAACAGCATCAGCAACGTAGTTAGCAGCAGGAACGAACCGCCCACATAAATCAGCACCATGCTGCCGCCCCAGTTCACCATAAAGAATGTGATACCCATTAGGAATATGAAGAACCCGAGCATGCTCAAGATGATTATCAGCCCAATCTGGTTCTCCTGGCTATCGCGGAAGAGAACCATAAACAATGGTATCAGGTATCCGAGATTGAAAGTGAAGAACCCGACAAGGAACAGCACCTTGCCCGCCACAAAATCAAGATTCATGAAAATGGCGCCAAGCAGCAACACAATCGTTGAGAAGTAGCCCCATATTAGCACATTATGTTTCATCAAAAGCGTTTTTTTAGTCCTCAAAAGTACTGCAAAAAAAATTAAGCGAAAAAAAACATACAATAACTCAGTGCAACTCCGACAAACAATTTATATTTGGAGTTACTTTTAAAAGGAAAAGACGATTATGAAATCGATGATTACATTTCTAATTATTATGATTTTCGGCATAGTCCCCTTCGGATTAGTCGTTATCAGAGTTCTATACAAGCGGAACATAGTGGCCAAAGTTGCGACATTGATATTCTTATTCTCAATGGTGACCGCCACCATAGGATTTGCCGTAGGCACTATTGGCTTGATTGCTCTTTCATGGGCGATACCATTGGCGCTTGTTCTGCTGGTTGGGGCCAACTCAGTCACAGAGCGCATTATCCAGAAACCGATTCTGAAGCTGAAAGGGCATCTCGACAAAATGGCCGTTGGCGAGATTGAACCGATGAAAGATTCCGCCACAGCCCACAAAGACGAAATTGGCGATATGTGCAAGTCATTCAATATTGTTGCTGAGAATCTGCACAATACAGCGCAGTTTGCCGAAGCCATAACAAACAACAATTTCGATTATGAGTATGATAAGAATGGCGAGAATGACGAACTCAGCATTGCGCTCATCAATATGCGCGACGAACTGAGAAATGCGAAGATAGCTGAGGCCGAACGCGCCAAAGAACAGGAAAAGGCTGCCTGGGCAGCCAGTGGCGTTGCTGAATTTTCGGATTTGTTCCGTCAGGAGAACTCAAATCTTGAGGCTCTGAGCCGCGTATTTATCAGCAAACTAACCGATTACACCGGCGTTGTGCAAGGCGGTGTGTTTATTTTGAACGAAGACGACCCCGAGCATGTGAAATTCGAACTGCAAGGCGCCGTGGCCTACAACCGCGTCAAACACATGGAGAAGGAATTCGAGCTTGGCATTGGCTTAGTCGGACAGTGCGCATACGAGAAAGATATAATCTACCTGAACGAAATTCCCGACAATTATATGGAGATAACCTCAGGTTTGGGCGAGGCCAATCCGCGCTTTGTGCTGCTCACACCGGCAATCCTGAACGACAAGGTTTATGCCGTCATTGAGCTGGCATCGTTCACCAAGATAGACGATTACAAAGTCGATTTTGTGAAGAAGATTGGCGAGGCGCTGGCATCAACATTGTCAATGGTGAAGATAAACATGAGCACAGCACGGCTGCTTGAGGAGTCGAAAGAGAAAGCCGACCAACTGGCCGAGCAGTCTGAGGCGCTGAAGCAAAACTACGAGGAGCTGCAAGCCACACAGGAAGACCTGGTGCGCAAAGAAGCTGAGCTGAATGAGCTTGCCCGTCGCCTGAAAAACGGAGAACAAACTGATTTATAATTCGCTACAACTAATACCACTGCGAGAGCCTCTGCCGTAGCGACAGAGGCTTTTTTTAATCGCAATTTTCTATATTTGCCCACATTTTGTCAGAAATGCAATTCAAACTCATAGCCACCGATTCAAAATCAGAAGCGCGCGCCGGTCAGATGACAACCGACCACGGCGACATTTTGACGCCCATTTTCATGCCCGTAGGCACTTTGGGCTCAGTCAAAGGCATACACCAGCGCGATGTGGCTGACGACATCCGCGCCCAGATAATTCTTGGTAATACATATCATCTGTACTTGCGTCCCGGAACGGCTCTGCTGCGCGAGGCCGGTGGTCTGCACAAATTCATGCACTGGGACAAACCGATACTCACCGACAGTGGCGGCTTTCAGGTTTTCAGCCTGTCAGCCAACCGCAAACTCACCGAGGAGGGCGCCCGGTTCAGCTCGCATATCGACGGCTCAAAGCATATTTTCACACCCGAAAATGTTGTTGAGACACAACGCATTATCGGGTCTGACATAATGATGACTCTTGATGAGTGTCCGCCGGGCGACTGCGACTACAACTATGCCAGCAAATCGCTCGACCTGACAATGCGCTGGTTGCGACGTGGCGTTGAGGCCTACCGCAATAGTGAGCCACTCTACGGCCATTATCAGTCGTATTTCCCAATAGTGCAAGGAGCCGCTTACAGCGATTTACGCAAGCGCGCGGCTACCGAGATTGCCGAACTCGGAATGGACGGCAACGCCATTGGCGGCTTGGCCGTGGGCGAACCAACAGAGGTTATGTACCAAATGATTGAGGTTGTGAACGCAATCTTGCCCGCCGACAAGCCACGCTACCTAATGGGCGTGGGCACGCCAGCCAATATTCTTGAGGCCATAAGCCGCGGAGTGGATATGTTCGATTGTGTGATGCCAACCCGCAACGGCCGCAACGGAATGTTGTTCACCAGCGAGGGCATCATCAACATCAAAAACAAAAAGTGGGAGAACGAGTTCACCCCTATCGACCCCAACGGCACATCGTTTGTCGATTCGTACTACACGCTGGCCTATCTGCACCATTTGTTTGTGGCGCAGGAGATGCTCGGAATGTCCATTGCCAGCATGCATAATTTGGCGTTCTATCTTTGGCTGGTCGGCGAAGCGCGCAAACATATTGTCGAAGGCAATTTTGCGGAGTGGAAAAACGTTATGGTTCAAAAAGTTACAAATAGGCTGTAGTTATGAGCAACTATATGAAGAAATTGGACCGGTACATTATCCGCAAATTCCTTGGAACATTCGTGTTTGCACTGGTTCTGATTATCCTGATAGTGGTAATCTTCGACATATCGGAGAAAATTGACGATTTCCTTGTGAAACAGGCTCCGCTCAAGGCTATAATCTTCGATTACTACCTGAATTTCATTCCATACTTCGCCAATCTGTTCTCGGCAATGTTCATCTTCATAGCCGTCATTTTCTTCACATCGAAATTGGCCGGCAACTCGGAAATAATCGCCATACTGAGCAGCGGCGTTAGCTACCGGAGGCTGATGTTCCCCTATTTTATATCAGCATTGATACTGTCGATTTTCTCCTATCTGCTGATAAACTGGATTATACCGCCGGCAAACAAGCACCGGCTCGAGTTTGAGGAGAAATATGTCCGCAACAAATTCTCGAATACGCAACAAGATATACATCAGCAGATTATGCCTGGACAGTATATCTACATGGAGAGTTACAGCACCGATTATAATATCGGCTACAAATTTGCCATTGAGCAGATTGAAAACGGCGAGCTGAAATCGAAGCTGGTGTCGGAATATGTGCAGTGGGATACAAGTTTGAACAAATGGCAGGCCAGCAACTGCTATGTGCGCCGCTTCGAAGACGGAAAAGAGCTTGTGGAGGCGCACCGTAAACTGGACACCACACTAAACCTGCTTCCGGCCGATTTCGCAAGGAGGCGCGACGTGGTTGAAGCGATGAACTATCAGGAGTTGAACGAGTTCATAGAATCGGAGACGATGAAAGGAGCCGAAAATGTCGTTCTATGGAAATTGGAAAAACATCGCCGGTTCGCATCCGTCTTTTCGACATTTATATTGACGCTTATTGGTGTATCGCTGTCATCGCGGAAAAGACGCGGCGGCATCGGTCTGAATATTGGAATGGGTATTCTGTTGGCATTCACCTACATACTGTTTATGCAGGTGTCGACTGTGCTGGCAACCAACGCCAACATGGCACCGGTAATTGCCGTTTGGATTCCGAATGTGATTTTCGGAGCCATAGGCATTGTGCTGTATAACAGGGCGAAACGTTGACCGAGCATAATTATTGGAAGATTTATTGCTGATAGTTTTACAAAATTTCTATATTCGCTTTGCATCTGCCGAAAGGCACACTGATTTGATAAAAATTATGATTGATGCAAAAGAAGTGGATAATTAAGGAGCAGGCCAACAGCTCTGAAATTGACCAACTGGCAGAGTCAATTAACATGAGCAGGCCTATTGCCGGACTACTTTTGCAACGAGGTATATATAGCTGCGATGCAGCACGCAAGTTTTTTCGTCCAGACCTGCAGAAACTGTACAATCCGTTCCTGATGAAGGACATGGATAAGGCGGTGGAGAGGCTGGAAAAAGCCATAGTTGAGCGCGAGAACGTGCTTGTCTATGGTGATTATGATGTTGACGGAACTACCTCTGTTGCAATGATGTATATATTTCTGAAAAGCAAATGCAGAAATGTATTCTACTATGTGCCAGACCGTTACACCGAAGGCTACGGAGTGTCGTGCAAAGGTGTAGACTATGCGGTTGAAAAAAACTGCAAGTTGATAATATCGCTCGACTGCGGCATTAAAGCCGTGTCGAAAGTGGAGTACGCCGCCCAGCAGGGAATCGATTTTATCATCTGTGACCACCATGAGCCGGGCACCGAACTGCCCAAGGCTGTTGCCGTGCTCGACCCCAAACGAACTGACTGCGACTATCCGTTCAACGAGCTGTCGGGCTGCGGTGTGGGTTTCAAGCTGATACAAGCCTACACTCAAAAAAAGCAGATTCCGTTCTATCAGATTAAGCCGTTCCTCGACCTTGTGGTGGTGAGCATCGCCAGCGACATTGTGCCTATTGTCGATGAGAACCGCATCCTAGCTCACTTCGGGTTGCGGCAGCTCAACAACAATCCTCGTGTCGGTCTGCGCGCTGTAATGCAGAAATCGGGCATCACCCCTCCCCCGGAGCGCACTCGCGACTACCGTTTTGAAGACGACCCAGAGCCGGTTGAGGCATCACCCGACTTTGTGCCTATTAAAATAAACGACATAGTGTTCAAAATAGGGCCGCGCATAAACGCCGCAGGCCGCATGGACAAAGGTGTTGAGGCTGTCGATTTGCTTATTGAGCGCAACATGAACATGGCCGAAAAACGCGCCGACCACATTGAGAAAAACAACGCCGACCGTAAGGAACACGACAAAACGATAACCGAGGAAGCCAAGTTCACCATAAGTGACGACGATGAGTTGCGCAACCGCAAATCGACCGTGCTCTACAACCCTGAATGGCACAAGGGAGTGATAGGAATTGTGGCCTCGCGTCTGATTGACTACTACTATCGTCCAACCATAATATGCACAAAATCAAATGGTTTGATAACCGGTTCGGCTCGTTCGATACCGGGATTCAATCTCTACGAGGCCATTGAGCGCTGCAGCGATTTGCTTGAGAGCTTTGGCGGTCACATGTATGCGGCCGGCCTGACGCTGAAAGAGGAAAACCTGCAGGAATTTTCCGACAGGTTTGAGAAGATAGCCGTTGAGATGATAACCGACGACATGCTTGTTCCGCACATCGATGTGGATGCAGAGATTCATATTTCTGACATAACTCCCAAATTCTACAAGTTGTTGTGCCAGATTGAGCCGTTCGGACCCGGCAATATGGCGCCGGTGTTTGTAGCTCGCCATGTTTACGGCAAGGCACAATGCGTTGGTCAAACAGGTGAGCACTTGAAGTTGCTGCTGTCCGACGAGCCGCATGGTCGCTCGATTCCGGCAATTGCCTTCAGACAGAGCGATTTCTTTGAGCATATTCAGGAAGGGAAGCCTTTCGATATTTGCTTCTCGGTGGAATCGAATGTTTTCCGCGGAAAAGAGTCGCTGCAGCTCAGGATAAACGACATTAAGGTTTGCGAGCAGGCTGACTGACAATCACAAGCACCTGTTTGGTTTTTTCGTCCACCTTGAAGCGGTTGTCGGGGCGCATGCCCACAATCCACGCTATCTTGCCGGCCGAAACCAAAACCAGCGTTTTCTCTTTTTCAAACAAGTCTATCTTGTTGTCGATGAAGAAGTCGCTGAGTTTTTTTGCACGATTCATACCCAATGGACAGAAACTGTCGCCATTCTGCCACCGCCGCAGTGTGAGCGGAAACTGAAGTTTGTCGAAATCGAGACAAGCGACAAACGGACGGCGGTCTATTTGGAAACCGGCAGCAGGAACCAATTGCATTGTTATCCCCAAGCCGGGCACATCTTGCGGTTGGCTGATGCTTAATGATTGAAAATCATCATTTTCTAAAGGCTCAATAATTATCTGATTGCGGTCAATCAGCAGTTTGTGAGTTGCGCTGCTGAAAGTAAAGCCCGATTTCTGCCCAATGATTTTCATCATCTGCTCCGCTTGCGAACTGTTGAAACCGAACTCGCTTACACATTCATAAAGCACCGGCTCGGCAAAAGGTTGCCGCATTAGCATACCTATATTAATAATAGTTCGATTGCCGTCAGTTTGCAGCACTTCGGACTTAGCCTTGTCGATATACCAATTATATATTTGTGAAGCTTGTTTTATATTGCTGAAATTCTTCAGCATACGCTCGTCGAAAGCCGGATTTATCTGCCTCATGACAGGCACAATCCGATGCCGGACAATATTGCGCTGATAGTCATCGGTAAGATTGGTAGCGTCGGTGCGGAAAGCAAGGCCGTTGGCTGCGGCATAATCCTCAATCTGCTGCCGCGAAGCGAAAAGCAACGGTCGGACAATGCAGCCGTTGATGAGCGAAATACCGGCGAGCCCGTTTATTCCCGTGCCCCGACAGATGTTAAGCAACATTGTCTCAACGTTGTCGTCAAGGTGGTGAGCGGTAAGAATGCGGTCGAAACCATGTTCGGTGGCAAGCCGTGCGAACCAGTTGTAGCGCAACTCGCGCGCAGCCATTTCAATCGATATTTTGTGCTCGGCGGCATAGGCCGTAGTGTCGAAACTGACACTGAAAAACGGCATCCCGTATTTCTCCGCTAACTGACGGACAAACTGTTCATCGGCATCAGCATCGGAACCGCGCAGTTTGAAGTTGCAATGTGCAACCGAAACTTTAAACCGCCCTTGTGCTAGCAAGTGGAGCATAACCGAGGAGTCGGCGCCACCACTTACCGCAGCCAGAAGATTGTGGCTGCGGTCGAAAAGGCGGTTGTCGTTTACAAATTGCAGAAACTGCTTCAGCATTGTAAAAACCGAATTCTACGGATTCACCATTGACTGTGGCTGGCCTGTAGCCTCAAGAACGTTCCACCAGAAATCGCTGTTGAGGTTGATTTTCTTGCGCTCGGCTACGGCAATCGGAATAGGCACAATGGTGAATTGGTGCTTCCAGTAGCCCACCACAAAGTCGGTTTTGCCAGCCATTGCGGCGTGCACGGCGTTCTGCGCCAGAATGTTGCAGAATTTACTGTCGTTGGCGTTGGCCGGTGCGCTGCGGATGATGTAGCTCGGGTCGATGTAGCGCAGTGCGAATGGGAATTTCTTGGCCGTGAACTCCTCAATTATCTTGTCGCGCAGGAACACACCAATATCTTGTTTCTTGATGTTGCCCGACGCGTCTTTCTCGTGCTCTTTGATGTCGAAGAAGTTCTGACCGGCACCCTCGGCAACCACAACAAGCGCATGTTGTTTGGCTTCGAGACGCTTACGCAGACATTTTAAAAATCCGTATGGGCCATAAAGTTCGAAGTTCATCTCAGGCACAAGCACAAAGTTCACCTCCTGGGTCGAAAGTGCGGCATTGGCGGCAATAAAGCCAGAATCGCGGCCCATAAGTTTGAGCAGGGCGATACCGTTGTAGGCGCCTTTGGCCTCATTGTGAGCCGAATTGATGATATCGTTGGCCACCGAGAAAGCTGTCTCGAAACCGAACGACCGTTCGATGAAGTTTATGTCGTTGTCGATTGTCTTTGGAATACCTGCAACCGAAATGCGCAGACCTCGGCGTTCAATCTCCTGATGAATGGCGTGAGCACCGCGCAGAGTGCCGTCACCGCCAATGCAGAACAGAATATTAATATTCATAATATCAAGAGTATCAACAATTTGTCCTACATCTTGATTGCCGCGCGACGAACCCAGAATGGTGCCGCCCGACTGGTGGATGTAGTCGACAAGTTTCGGTGTCAGCTCCACAACCTCGTGGTTATATTTGGGCACAAGTCCTTCATAACCATACTTGAAGCCGATGATGCGCTTTACATCGTATCGGTAGTAGAGGTGGTTGACAAGACTGCGGATGACGTTGTTCAAGCCCGGGCAGAGGCCGCCGCAGGTCACAATTCCCACTTTGGTTTTAGCCGGCTCAAAAAAAAGATTTTTGCGCGGACCCGCCTTCTCAAGTGAGAGCGGCTCCTTTTTGCTCTTGCCGCATTTTTTGAAATTGTCGAGCGAGTTGTCGTACAGAATGCGGTCGTTGTCGGTGGTGAAGTCATAATCGGTCTTCGCCAAAGTCTGAACCAAAGGAGACTCCACGTTGCCTTTGCCCAACGATTTGACTATAAAATCTTTATTTTCCATATCATCAATTTTATTATCGGTTCAACAAAAATAAAAAAGGCATCTGAAAAACAGAAGCCTTTTTATCTATTCATTGTTATCAAGCTTAAAAATTGTCAGGCAGAGCTCCTTCGTCTTCGGGTTCGGCATCCTCGGTGAGCGAGTTGAAATCGATGTTGTCGCCAAATTCGTCGTCTTTGGTGTTGTCGTCGAAAAAGTCGTCATCGTCAATTTTACCGGTGTCTTCATTGTTAATACGAAGCAGATACATACGGTCTTCGGTTTCAAAAGGCAGACCGCAGCACAACATTCCGTCTTTGTTGGTGAACGAAATCAGATAGTCGTTAAACCCGTCGGGGTACTTTTGCTTGACTTGCTCGCGCATCTCTTCACTTATCTTATCAAAATCTTTGATAACACGTGGTTTGTTAGTACTGTTCATGTTTATAGTGTTGTTTATCTGTTAAAAATCCGTTTGTCAGCAGTGCTTTGCTAACGGCATCAAATATTCGCATTTTTTTATTATGTGCAACACCGATAAACAATTTTATTTATTGAAGTGATAAACGAACACTATTGTTCCGTCGAGAGCCGGTTTCGGGCTGTCTTTGATTTCCATTTTTATGCCGATGCATGCCTTTACAACGCCACGCAGGTCGGTTGCCGACTGCAGAGTGGCGCATACACGCACATAACTGCCAGTAAGAACTGGCTGTCCGAACTTAAGTTTTTCGATACCATAGTTTATCTGCATCTTAAGATTGCGAACATCGACAAGCTGCTCCCAATGGTAAGGCAGCAGCGACACCGTAAGATAGCCGTGGGCGATAGTGCTGTGGAACGGCGATTCGGTGCGGGCGCGCTCAACATCGGTGTGAATCCACTGGTGGTCAAACGTAACATCGGCAAACTGGTTTATCTGTTCCTGCGTTATCTGCTGCCATTCCGACACGCCAATCAGCTGTCCTTCAAGTGCTTTCAGCTGTTCAAAGTTTTCGATTATCCGTTTCATAGTTGTTGTTCATGAAAAACTGGAAACATAAATGCAAAAAGCGGGCAAATCTGATGACATAGGAAAAGAAAAATACGATAATGCGTTAAGTCAACAAGTTAACAGAGAATGAAGAAAAAGTTGGATTCCTATTATGATATCAAGTTTCGTTTTTGTTAGCGTTTCACTATCTTTCCGCCGAAATCAAAAAAAGAAAAAAATGAAAAAGACACTCTCAATACTAAGTTTGAGTCTTCTGTTTTCGCTGGCGCAGGTTTTTGCCATTTCATGCACAGTCGACGACGATGACGAGTCGGTCAACAATTTGTTGGATGAAGTTACCGGCGATGTGAAATCTGACGAGGAGGAACTTGCCGCGGCTCTTGAGTATCTGAACGCGGTCCGTAAGAATCCTTCGGCTTACAGCAAGGAAATAGGTGTTGACTTGAGCGCAGTTGCCTCGATTCATGACTTGAAGTGGAATGACACACTGGCAAAGGTGGCTCACGCTAAGGCTGAGGATATGGTGGCAAGAGGTTATTTCGGCCACGTCGACCCTGACGGTTACGGAATGAACATCAAGATAAACGAAGCCGGATACACCTTGCCCGAAAGCTGGTGTGGCAAGAGCAATAATAATTTCGAAAGTCTTGCGGCTGGTTATGCAAGTGGCAAGGCCACTGTCATCCAGCTTATTAACGACGGCGGTGTGGACAACGAGAGTGCCGGACACCGTCGCCATTTGCTCGGAATTGATAATTTCTGGGCCAACTGTTACGACATTGGAATTGGCGTGGCGCACGGCGGCAAGTACGGAACTTACTGGTGCTTTTTGGTAGTCAAACACAATTTTTAAACAAACCTGATTGCAACCGTAATGCAGTCAGAAAAATAACCAAACCTTATGATAAGAGAGATGCAATCGGTCGATTGGAGCCGAGTGTCAGAGATATACCTTCAGGGTATCGAGAGTGGAATATCTACTTTCAACACCAAATGCCCTGACTACGAGAATTGGGATGCCGGACATACTAAAAACTGCCGTTTCGTGTATGAGGAAGGCGGCCGTGTGGTAGGTTGGATTGCCGTCAGCCCTACATCATCGCGGTGCGTGTACAAGGGATGCGTTGAGATGAGCGTCTATGTCGATTCTGAATACCAGGGCAAGGGCATTGGCACACAACTGGTTAAAAAGCTTATTGAGGAAGCGCCCAAAGCCGGTTACTGGAGCATTTATTCCGCCATAATTTCCTTAAACACAGCAAGTATCGCGCTTCATAAGAAATGCGGATTCCGAGAGATTGGCTACCGCGAGCGTGTCGCAATCGACCGCTTTGGCAAGTGGCAGAACACCACTCTTATGGAACTTCGTTTCTGAAAATCTTCATAACAGCAACCCTGCCGATTTTTCAACTAAACTTTTCCGATTTCGGTATAGGTTTACGTTGTTCGTTTGCGTTTTTTATGTATGTTTACCAACAGTGTCAGTAATCACTCGGCACATTGTTCAGATTATTGATAAACAAACATATATGCAAAACAAACTGCAAGAATTGACAGACAGGCTTTATGCCGAAGGTCTGTCGAAGGGTAAACAGGAAGGCGAGGAAGTGCTGAAGAATGCCAAAGCGGAAGCCGAACAGATTGTGAGTCAGGCGAAAGCAGAGGCAGAGCGCATAATTGCCGAAGCCAACAAGAAGGCCGACGAACTCAAAACAAAAACCGAAGCCGACATCCGAATGGCAGGCGCGCAGAGCATTGCCGCCGTTCGTCACGAGGTGGAGCAACTGATTCTGGCACAGGCTGTTGAGAAATCGGTGAAGGGCGCGCTCTCGGCCGACGAGTTCCTGAAAGAAATGATAAAGACCGTTGTTGCGGCGTTCAACCCCGGCAATTCGGCGGCAACTGATTTGGAACTGATTCTGCCGGAGGCTGTTAAATCGTCGGTGGAGCCGTTCCTGAAAGGCGAGGTCAGCCGTCAGTTGAATGCCGGAATCGAGGTCAGTTACTCGAAAAAACTGAACGCCGGCTTCAAAATATCGCCGAAAGGCAGCGGCTATCTGTTGCAATTCACCGACGACGAATTTATCAGACTCATAAGTTCTTACCTGCGTCCGGCGGCGAAAAAAATTCTCTTCGGCTAAATGGACAACTACATTTACATAGTGGCCGGTTTGCCCGATTTGGCAATCAGTTTCGGCAGTTCGCAATTCGCCTATGCCGACGTGCAGGGGGCGGTTGTTGAGTTGCTGTCGGAGCAGGACAAGCGGCTTGTGGAGTTGTTCGAGGAAGGGTTCGACGAGGAGCGGCTGAATGCTGATTTCTACGGTCGCGCGGCGCAGTGCCGGAACCGTTTCATCAGTCAGTATTTCGATTTCGACGCCCGTCTGCGGAACCTGAAAGCCGAATTTGTGGCGCAGCAGTTGAACGCCGACGCATCGAAGTACACGGTGCCGGTGGCTGACGCCGATTTCGACGACGAGCGGCGGGTGCAGGAGATTCTGGCCAACACCGATTTTCTGCAGCGCGAGCAGCAACTCGATATGCTGAAGTGGCAGAAGGCCGACGACATCGCCCGGCTCGACTATTTCAATATGAACGCCATTCTGGCCTTTCTGGTCAAGGCGCACATTGTGCATCGCTGGGCACGGCTCGACCGTCAGGCTGGCGAGGCAATGTTCCGTCAGTTGCTCGGCGAGGTGAGAGGCACGTTCAAAGGCATATCGGCTTGACCGCAAATATTTGAAAAACAAGAAATAATAAGATAATGAAAACAACAGGAAAAGTTACGGGAATCATCTCAAACCTGGTGACAGTTGAGGTTGACGGGCCTGTGGCTCAAAACGAAATCTGTTTCATCGACCTGAACGGCACGCGGCTTATGGCCGAAGTCATCAAGGTTGGCGGCAACACGGCGTCGGTGCAGGTTTACGAGAGCACGCGCGGCCTGAAAGCGGGCGACAAGGTTGAATTTCAGGGTTATATGCTTGAGGCCACTCTGGGTCCGGGCCTTCTGTCGAGCAATTTCGATGGCCTGCAGAACAATCTGTCGACAATGACGGGTGTGTTCCTGAAGCGTGGCGAGTACACGTCCGCGCTCGACACCGATAAGTTGTGGAGTTTCAAACCGTTGGCCGAAGTCGGTCAGCAGGTTGTGGCCGCCGACTGGCTCGGCGAGGTGCAGGAAGGCTGGCTGCCGCACAAGATTATGGTGCCGTTCGCCTTTGAGGGCACATATACCGTGAAAACTATCGCGAAAGCGGGCGATTATAAGATAACCGACACCGTTGCCGTTCTCACCAATGCCGACGGCGACGACGTTGAGGTGACAATGGTTCAGCGGTGGCCTGTGAAGGTGGCCATTGGCAGTTATGCCGACAAACCGCGTCCGTTCAAGATTATGGAGACGGGCGTCCGCTGCATCGACACGCTGAACCCGATTGCCGAAGGCGGCACGGGCTTTATTCCCGGACCGTTCGGCTGCGGAAAAACGGTGCTTCAGCACGCACTGGCCGAACAGGCCGACGCCGACGTCATCATTATGGCGGCTTGCGGCGAGCGCGCCAACGAGGTGGTGGAGATTTTCACCGAATTCCCCGAACTGAAAGACAAGCACACGGGCCGCTCGCTTATGGAGCGCACAATAATCATCTGCAACACGTCGAATATGCCCGTTGCGGCACGCGAGGCGTCGGTTTACACGGCTATGACGCTGGGCGAGTATTACCGCGCAATGGGTATGAAGGTGCTGTTGCTGGCCGACTCAACTTCGCGCTGGGCGCAGGCTTTGCGCGAAATGAGCAACCGTTTGGAGGAACTTCCCGGACAGGACGGCTTCCCGGTCGATTTGTCGTCGGTGATATCGAGTTTCTACGCCCGTGCCGGATTTGTGCGGCTCAACAACGGCGCAACCGGCTCAATCACTTTCATCGGGACGGTATCGCCCGCGGGCGGAAACCTGAAGGAGCCTGTGACCGAATCGACAAAAAAGGCCGCACGCTGTTTCTACGGCCTGTCGCAGAACCGCGCCGACAAGAAGCGCTATCCGGCTGTGGACCCCGTCGATTCATACTCGAAATATCTCGAATACCCCGAAATTGTTGAGTATCTCGATAATAAAATCGAAAAGGGTTGGGTTGACAAAGTGGTGAAAACCAAATATATAATCCGCCGCGGAAAGGACGCTTTCGAGCAGATTAACATCTTGGGCGACGACGGCGTGCCAATCTCGTACCACGAGCAGTACTGGAAATCGGAGTTGGTGGATTTTGTCATTCTTCAGCAGGACGCGTTCGACGACATCGATAGTTCGACACCCATTGAGCGTCAGCAGTTTATGCTCAATCTGATTCTCGAAATCTGCGACCGTCAGTTCAAATTCGACAACTTTGAGCAGTGCAACACATACTTTAAGGAACTTATCAATATCTGCCGGCAAATGAACTATTCGGAGTTCAAATCGGAGCAGTTCAACAAATATTATGAGCAGTTAAGGAAGGAGTTAAGTTATGAGTGAGAAAGCATTCCAACGCATATATACGCACCTGACGGCCATTACCAAAGCCACTGTGACGCTTGAGGCCGACGGCATTTCGACCGACGAACTGGCGCTGGTGGCCGGACGACTGGCGCAGGTTGTGAAAATCAAGGGGCGCAGCGTGACGCTGCAAGTGTTTGGCGGCACGGAGGACATCCCAACCAACGCCGAAGTAACCTTCTGGGGCGAGCCGCCCGCACTCAACGTGAGCGACGACCTTGCCGGACGATTCTTCAACGCTTACGGCGAGCCGATTGACGGCGGTCCGGCTGTTGAGGGCGAGAAAAGGCAGATTGGCGGCCCGTCGGTGAACCCGTACAAGCGCCGTCAGCCGTCGCAACTCATCCCCACGGGCATTGCCGGCATCGACCTGAACAACACGCTCGTTTCGGGGCAGAAGATTCCGTTCTTTGCCGACCCCGACCAACCTTACAATCAGGTTATGAGTATGGTGGCTCTGCGTGCCGACGTCGATAAGATTATCCTTGGCGGTATGGGCCTGACCAACGACGACTATCTGTTTTTCAAGAACGAATTTGAGCGCGCCGGTGCCCTTCACAAGATTATCAGTTTTGTGAACACCACCGACCAACCGCCTGTTGAGCGGCTTCTGATTCCCGATATGGCGCTCACGGCCGCGGAGTATTTTGCTGTCGACAAGAATGAGAAAGTGCTTGTGCTTCTGACAGATATGACGCTTTACGCCGACGCTTTGAGCATTGTGAGCAACCGTATGGACCAAATTCCGTCGAAGGACTCAATGCCGGGCTCGCTCTATTCCGATTTGGCGAAAATCTACGAGAAGGCTGTGCAGTTGCCGGCCGGAGGCTCAATCACCATTATTGCCGTCACCACTTTGAACGACGGCGACATTACCCACGCAATTCCCGATAACACCGGTTATATTACTGAAGGTCAGTTGTTTTTGCGTTCCGACCCCGATTCGGGCAAGGTGATTGTGGACCCGTTCCGTTCGCTTTCGCGACTCAAACAGTTGGTGCAGAACAAGGTAACTCGCGAGGACCACAGCGCCGTAATGAACACTTCGGTGCGACTCTACGCCGATGCGGCCAACGCCAAAACCAAACTCGAGAACGGTTTCGACCTGAACGACTACGACGTGCGCTGCCTGAACTACGCCAAAGAGTACGCAACGCGGTTGCTGGCAATTGATGTCAACATTTCGATTGACGAGATGCTCGACACCGCCTGGGAATTGTTTGGAAAATACTTTACAAAAGCCGAAACTGGTCTGAAAGACAAACTGATAGAGAAGTATTGGAAAGAAAACAAGTAAGCAATGGCCATTAAATTCCAATATAACAAGACGT
>JAFYYJ010000096.1 GCA_017557605.1 Salinivirgaceae bacterium | reverse complement strand
GAACCCCGACGCGGGCTCGCCACACGGACAAGACGTGGGCTTTGTGTTCCAGCACTTGGACGGCAACAACTCGTCGGAATCTGACGTTGCGCTGTCGAAGGCTATGGGCGAATACTGGACCAACTTTGCCAAATACGGCACGCCCAACGCACCGGGGTCTGATTTGGCCGTTTGGCCCGAATTCACCGAAAGCAACCCGCAGGCAATGTATCTGACCGGGCCAAAGCCTTTTGTTGGACCGGTTCCGTCGGAAAACGCGCTTAAAGTGCTCGACCAGTATTTCACCTGGCGCCGCACCGACGAGGGCAAAGAATGGGCTAAATAACAATTTCAATATAAACCACTAAAATTCAAATTTTTATGAACATGATTTTTAAAAAATCGGCAATGCTGGCTGCGGTATGCGCAATGGCATTGCAAGTCTCGGCGCAGCCAGGCGGACGGCAGTTTGTAGCTGTCAAATCGCCAGTGGTGAACGCCGACAACACCGTGACTTTCAACTATCGTAACGACAACGCCAAGGAAGTGCTTGTCGATGTTCAGTTTGCAGGCCGCAACGCCATGACCAAGGGCGAGAACGGCATCTGGTCGGTAACGCTGGGGCCCGCCGCTCCCGACATGTACCCCTACTGTTTCATTGTTGACGGAACAACCATTATGGACCCGCAAAATCCCGACTGGTTCCCCAACGAGGGCTTCAAAAACAGTATTGTCGATATCCGCGGCGACAAGGAGCTGATTCACGCCGTCCGCAACGTGCCTCACGGCAGTGTCGATTATCTGAACTACTACTCTAAGACTTTCGGACTCTACGGCAATGTAATTGTCTATACTCCACCATTCTACGACCAGAATCCCGACAAGAGTTATCCGGTTTTCTATCTGATAAGCGGAACAACCGACACTGAGGAGGTTTACTTCAAAGTGGGCCGCGCCAACTTCATCTTCGACAACCTTATAGCCGAAGGCAAGGCCAAGGAGATGATTATTGTGATGCCCTACGGAAACCCGTCGAAATACTTCCCTGCAGGCACCAACACTTGGGAGAAGGGCGACATCTTCAGCAAGGATTTCATCAACGACCTGATGCCTTTTGTTGAGAGCAACTACCGTACCATAAACGACCGCGACCACCGCGCCATTGGCGGTTTCTCGCGCGGCGGCAACCAGGGACTGGCTCTGGGCCTTACCAATCTCGACAAGTTCTCGTACCTCTGCAGCTACAGCTCGTTCACATCGATGGAGCTGCCGGGCGTATATGAGAATGCCGACAGCCTCAACAACCAAATCCACCTGTTCTGGCTTGGCGTCGGCACCGACGATTTCCTCTACGGAAACGCCAAAGACTATATGGATTTTCTTGACAGCAAGGGAATTAAGAACGTGAAGGAATTCACCAACGACAAATTCGGCCACACTTGGATGAACGCCAAATACTTCCTCGACAAATCGGCCCGCCTATTGTTTAACGATTAAAACCGACTGAAAATGAAAAAGATAAGTTTATTCGCCGCCGCTATTGCCGTAATGGCATCGTTTGTGGCTTGCAATCAACAAGATAAGAAACAACAGGAGCAACGCCTCACACCCGAGGTTATGGCGCGCCTGTTCCCCCGCCCTGTGGTTTCGCCCGACTATAACGCCGACGGCTCGGTAACGTTCCGTTACAAATCGGAGTCGGCGCAGACCGTTTTGCTCGACTGCCAGATGTTCAGCGATAAGAAAGAGATGACCAAGGATACGAACAATGTATGGTCGGTAACTGTAAAACCCGAAGTGCCAGATATTTATCCGTATTGCTTCATTGTCGACGGCATTCAGGTAACCGACCCGTCGAATATGTTCATCTTCCCCAACGAGGGCTTCAAGAACAGCCTTTGCGATGTTCGCGGCGAAGTTCCGTCGATGCAGGATTTGCAGGATGTTCCGCACGGCAAGGTGTCGTACCGCTACTACCACTCTAACGGCCTCGGCTTCGACCGTCCGATGTGCGTCTATACCCCCGCAGGCTACAATCCGTCTGCCGACAAGAAGTATCCGGTTTTGTACTTAATCCACGGAATGACAGACACTTACGAGACTTGGTTCAAGGTTGGCCGTATGAACAACATTATGGACAATCTTATTGCCAAAGGTCTTGCCAAACCGATGATTGTGGTGATGCCTTACGCCAATCCCAATCCGGAAATGGAACAGCGCCACATTGAGCACGACTTCAATATTATGGGCACTGATGTGTTTGTAAAAGAGATGCTTAACGAGGTCATTCCATTTGTGGAGGCCAACTACAAGGTTAAAACCGATGCCGACAGCCGCGCCATTGCAGGTTTCTCGCTTGGCGGCCGTCAGACTCTGGCCACTGGCTTCGGCAATCCCGACAAGTTCCACTACGTGGCAGCCTTCGCACCCGCCATATTCGGCAACGAGTTTGAGACCAACTTCCAGAACGGCACCTACGCTCCTATCAGCGACTTGCAGAAGAAGCTCAAATTCTTCTTCCTTGGCACCGGCTCGGAGGATTTCCTGATTCAGGCTTCACGCGATTTCAACAAGTATCTGACCGATAAGAAACTAAAACACACCTTCTACAATCCCGGCGGCGGCCACACTTGGATGAACTGCCGCGATTATCTTGAACTGACTGCAAAAGAACTGTTCAAGTAATTGAAGGATAGAATGAATAACAAAAAAGCCTCCATTATGGAGGCTTTTTTTGTTGGATGCACATATTAGATATGTTTAATTAGCTTGGTAGTCCAAATATATTTCCAAATTGTTTACTGAATTTGGGAATGGCCCCATTAAACCATTTACCTTGTTTTTAATATTTCTGTTATAAATGTTACCAAAAGCATCCGTTTCACTATCAAGCCATTCGTCATTAAATTTGAGCGTATAGTAGTGATAATTATCCTCATTATGTAATAGTATTGTTAAGAAAACTGGCGAATAAGCCGGCACCTTAAACGTTGCAGTCTGTACACCTTTATTAACATTCCACTCTTGACCTAAGAATTTAACGATTCCGACATTATCACTACCACCTTCAATCGTAAGATTCACAGTTGCCAATGGCATATCGCCCAACAATGCGTCAACCTCCGTTTTGGTATATACATTATTTTTTTGAGCAAACTTGCTGTCCGCCTCTGTTTTGGTGTACACATTTGTTTTCAAAGCAAATTTGTCATCAACCTCTGCTTTGGTATAATAGTTTTTTAGCTCGCCTGATGTTGTCACTTTGGTACTCGGGCTTACACACACACCGCGTACTGAGTATGCGACGCTACGATTTGCTCGATAAATAGTGGTGGAATATTTACCATTATATGAGAATCTGACAGCTTTTGCATTAGTATAATCCTCACAAGTCGATGCCCCTTCAAAATCTATTCCAACTATGTCTTGAAATAGCGAACTTGTCCAATATTTCATCGCAGTACCGTGCCCGTAATGGTCTTTATTACCTCCTGAGGCTGGCAGAAAAATGTGTACATCGTTCAATGAATATGATGCGGTCGGCTCTTGTGGTGTTAATGATGTTTCGGTAAGCGGAAAATTAAACTTGCCTTTATCGTCAGCCGTTTTCACCTTATACACTATGTAGCCAGCGCTATCGGTATTGTTGTAGTTGTTAGTCCATTCAAAATAGCAATAATCAAGTAGTTCGGACCATTGGTCAGCGGTTGGCATAACCCATTCACCTCCCATAACCACTGCCGCTGCATCATCTTCACTTTCAAGTGTTACTCTGCCATCTTGAAGACCAAACTTATTCAATAATGTGTATTTAGTTATCATATAAGTAGTCGTTTCCAAAATACCAAACGCATAATTATTCCAAGTATAAGACTCCTTTTCCTCGGTCTCGCCCCACGCAAACACGCCACCATACTCCTCGGGGCGTGATGCACCCACGTTGCAAGTAGCCCAAAGTGTTCCGCTCGGAAGTCCTAAATCAACAAAATCGTGTCCGTTTTCAGTTGTAAACAGTTTGTTGGTAGCATCGTCAAGTTTTGAATCAACTTCGGTTTTTGAATAATAATCGGCTAAATTGACTCCAGTTTCAGTAGCTGTAAGATAACCACGGCTTTCAAGGTCGGTTTCAGTAATGTAACGCGCATCGTTGGTGAAAGCACCCACGTTGGTCGGAATTGCTGTTGTTTTTGCGTAAACAGCAAGTGTGTCGTTCAGCTTGGCAGTGGTTGTATAGGCAGCCAGCGTATCGTTGAGTTTTGTGGTTTTGGCGAAAACAGTCAAATCAACAGACTCGGCGTTTCCTCCGCTCAAAACGTATGTTTCAAACGTTTCTTTCGTTACGTAATTATTTGTAAGACTACTATTTAAAGCAAAATTCTTAAGAGTATCTTTCTTGGCATAATCACTTAGATTTGCCCCTGTCGGAATATCACTCTTGAGTGCATAATTGCTCAAATCGGGCGAGGCCGGAATGTCGGTTTTCTTGGCGTATTCGCTCAAATCGACATTGGCGCTACCGGCTTGTGCTGCGAACATTGCAAACGGCACGCTCAAAAGCTGAGTGGTGGCTGTGCCGTACTTGCTTTCGGTTTTGAGGAACAAGTTTCCGCCAGCCCAGTTTATGGCTGCAAAGTTGGCGGCGTCAACACTACCTATTGTCAAAGTAAACAGGCCGTTGGCGTTAGTCTTGGCGTTGTGCTTCTCGCTGAATACAGCTTGGGCGGCATCGGCAGTGGCACCTTGTAGAATGGTGACAGTAACCTCAACATCCTGGTTTGCAACTATGGCGTTCTGCGCATCGCGCACAACAGCCTGATAACTAAAGCCCTGTGGAACTTGGGCGAATGTTGCCACCGATAATAGCAAAGCGGCAACAAGAGATGTAATTTTTCGCATGATATTAATTTTAAATTATTAATTATTAGACATTTAATTCTCAATTATTTTCGTTCATCGTTATCGTTTCACAATCTTGAATGTCCGCACCAAGGCTTCGCCGTCATCAACACGCAGAAAATAAACACCTTGCGCAAGATTTGCCATTTCAATGCTGGTTTGCGGCTCTACGATGTTATCTGCAGCAATTGTGCGGCCATTAGCATCGGTGAGCGTGTAACGCAGTGTGGCCTCGTTGTCGTCAACGCGCAGCATAAGACGGTCCGTCACTGGATTTGGATAGACAGCGGCTTCGAGGGTTATTGGTCTGTCGGCCACTCCAACTTCAACAGTTGAAATCTCATAGGCTTGCTGCACTCCCTGTGTAATGCTTCCCGCATCTGATGTGGTTGATGCCACAAAAGCCTGGCCAACGGTAAAACTCATCGTACCTGCTTCGCCTCCGGCTGTGGCCACGGCCGTTTGGGCATTTGCTTTTGCGCCAATTGTTGCCACAAAAGCCATCAATAGAATCAATCTTCTCTTCATAGAAAACTATTTTAGGTTATACAATTTATGAATCAACTCAATATTGTTGCATATGCCAAGTTTGCGGTAGATGTTGGTTTTGTGCGAATCGACAGTGCGCTTGCTTATACCCAACTCTTCGGCAATAACTCTTGCCGATTTTCCCTTGCAACATTCTGTGGCAATCTGCATTTCTCGTTCCGAGAGATACAATTTCATTTCTTGAGCGTTAAAAAACGTTGCAATTATCTTACAAACACTCGTTTTTGTCAATAGGTAATTATACCTACTCGGATACAAGACACTGATTACCAACAAGATTTTTTTAAGTAAATGTACTTAGGTATTTGTATTTAAAGTTTGAGTTAACACTTAACACGCCGAATTACAACTTTGCTATTCCGTGTTTCACCGCATAAAGGATAAGTTCGGTGTTGTTGCAGACGCCCAGTTTCTGGTAAATAGCCGATTTGTGGTTGTCGACAGTTTTTTTGCTGATGCCAAACTCGTCGGCAATTTCTTTGCTCAGCTTGCCCTGGCAGCAGGCTTTAACAATCTCAATCTCACGCGGCGAAAGCTGAATGGCTGGTTGCGCCGGCTCGGGGTTTTCGGTCGGGATGCCAACAACTGTTTGGCTCTCATCGGGCTGTTTGGTGTTTTGCTCCGCAGCGTCGTCGGTTTTTGCTATAGTCTTTGGTTCGACCGTCGTTTCCTCTGTTGGCGCGTTTTGTTTGCCACTCACAAACAGTTCGCGCGCCATTTTCTCGGTATGCTCAATGTCGCGGCGCATACGGCGGATTATAAACACCAAAACCAAAGCAAGAAATATTGCTAAAAGTACAACGACAAGCACTACAAGCGCGTTTTGCTGCCTCTCAATAGTAACCTGCTGCTGTGCAATTTCACGCTCTTTTTCGGCCGTGGCATAACGCACTTCAAAGTCAGCCACCTGCTGGCTAATCTGCTCATTATAAAGTGAATCGCTGAGTGCCAATGTCTGCTTATAGAGTTGCGGACTGTTGCGCAGTGCAGCAAGGTTGCGCAATGCGTCGAGTTTGTTTTTTCGCTGTCCTATTTTTTCTGACAACTCCAAGCATTCAACCGCCGTTTTTTCGGCCTCGGCCTTACGTCCCAAGGCAATATAATTCCTCGTTTGCGCTATCAGATTGATGCACAAGCTTGATTTGTTATCAATCGCTCTCAGTTTCTCCGATGCCTGCGCCAAAATGACATAGGCTTTTTGGTGCTCATCATTTTGCATATAAGCAGCACCCAATTGCGACAGCCTTACCGCCATTTTATCGGTGCGATTGTCGATTGAATCGAGCTTGTATGACTGTTGTATATAATAGATAGCCTCATCGTTCTTGTCTTGTGTCGATAGTATCTCGCTCAATATGGAATACCGGCTAGCAAGCATCAATGTATTGCCGGCAGGCACATAATCAACCGCACCGCGCATATAATGCTCGGCATCGGCAAATAGCCTCTGGTGGGCTAGAATTGAGGCCATAAGCGTAAGCGACGACGAAATACGGGCCGAGTCGCCTATCTGATAATCACAATCCAAAGCTTTTTGCTCATAATCAACAGCTTTCTCGAACCGGCCCATTCGGAAATATGCATATGCAAAGCCGTTATATGTATCTGAAAACCAAAATATTGAATCAGGGTGAATATTAGGCAGTACTTGTTCGAGATATTTTATTGAACCCGAATAATCACCTTTTTCATAGCACTCTACGTATTGGGCGTACAAATCTTCGCACTTTTTGAGGTTTGCAGCCATTGCAAATGACAAACCACTGAAAATCAAAGCTATTGTAATGACACTTTTTTTTGCAATCATCTGTTGTTGTTTTAAATCACCTTACTTTAAAATCAAATTCTAATCATTTTAACACTAAACCTTCCCCGCTTTTCCCAACATCTCCAGATAAACCGCATCCCACGGCTGCCATTTGTCTGTCTGACGGAAATGCTGATTATGCCAAAGTGTTGTAAACGTGCCATTTGTCTGCCTAATGGTTTCTATCAGGCTTGATAGCTGTTCCGATGCCTGCTGCGGTGTCAGGTTCATATAATTGCACAACGTAACATCCATAGCCACAAGCGGTTGCATGACGACATCGGTAGCGGTGTTGTTCTGCAAATCGAAGAAGCGGAACCTGCGGCTTGTGCCGGCTCTGAATCCCACGTTATCGGCATATCCAAACGAATAATCGGTACTGATTTTCAGCCGATTAAGCATCTGATAATATTTTGGCAGAACGATACGCAGAAAATGCTGGCGTGAGCTGTGACACTCCACTCTTGCTATTGATTCAAACTGCTGTTTTTCAGTGGCAAACCGCTGCTCATTGTCCGATGCGGCATACGACGGATGCAACCCAACCGTGTGCGTCGAGGCCAGCTGCGCCACAAACCTGCGGAAAGCCTTGCTATGCGGCGATACCGACTTGTCGTAGCGTCCGTGCTCGGCTGTCAGCACAAAGTATGTCAGCGGCATACCCGCATGAATCTGGTTGATGAAGTCGAAGGTGAAAAACGGGTCACGTTTCAGTCGCAAAAGTACCAAGATACGCTCCACAACAGCCCCAAACCTCAACTTCGATACATCGCGCAGCAGTCCGCCCACATTGCGGACAAGACCTTTGTGCAAATAGCTCCATGGACTGTCGATATCAATAGTTGGTTGAAATTCAAATGTTTCGGTTTTAATTACGAGCTGCGGAAACTGCTTTTGCAGACGGTCACGGAAAAGCATAATCCAGCGGTCGACAACTGGATTGCAAAGCAGGCCGTTGCGCCACAGGAACGATTCCGACGTTGTAAAACGGCCGTGCTCATCGGGCAGAAACGGCAGATATTCCTCGTAGCGGCTCAGCATCCAAAAAATTGCGGAAAAAACATCGAAATTGAATGTGCACCCGGAGTTGTCTGCAAAAATTATGGGCAGGCCGTTGTCAAATTTCAAATCGGGAACAAACTGCCAAACATCTGATTCTGAAAGCAATCCTCCCGACGGAACCGAAAATTTCCCGACAGCCGGCGTTGTTGTGTAATAAACGGCAGGCTGACCGGCGGCAACATCTTCAGTCTGCAGCTCATAGCCTATTCCAAGCCTCATATTAAACACATAGTCAAGCACATAATGCAGACGCGGAGTTGATATGTCGGATACTACTATCATGTTCTTAAACACAAACTATCTATAAAGCAAACTTAAACGATTTTTGAAAAGCTGCTGTTGCTTTTATGTTGATAAATATAATTTGCAAAAACCTGCCACCTACTACCTTTGCAAAAAACGAGAAGAATGTCGCAGATACTTGAAAACGCGCAACTTAAAGATTTGAATTCGTTTGGGTTAGATGTTACTGCAAAACAACTTTGCATCTATCACTCACCCGACGACATCCGCAATCTGATTGAGCAGAATGGTGGTTTGGCCGACAAACGGATTCTAATAATCGGTGGCGGGTGCAACTTGGTGTTTATCAACAATTTCGACGGACTTGTGATTCATCCTGCAAATGCCTACATCGACATTGTTACCGAAACCGAAGACCATTGCTTTGTGAAGGCCGGCGCTGGAACCGTGTGGGACGAACTTGTAGAGTGGACCGTTGAGCGCAACTTGGGCGGACTTGAGAATCTGTCGCTCATTCCTGGAACGGTGGGCGCGTCGCCTGTGCAGAACATTGGCGCATACGGCTGCGAGGCAAAGGACGTTATTGAAAGCGTGAACGTTGTGAGCTTGACCGACGGCTCACTGTCAACCTTGAGCAACACCGACTGCCGATTCGGCTACCGCGACAGCGCCTTCAAGCACGAACTAAAAGACCATTATCTAGTTGATTCTGTGGTTTATCGGCTGTCAAAAAAGCCGCAGTTTGTGACACACTACGGCAGCTTGAGCGGCGAGATTGAAAAACTTGGCGGACCATCGTTACGCACTATCCGTCAGGCGGTTATCAATATCCGCAACAGCAAACTGCCCGACCCGAAAGTTATGGGCAACGTGGGCAGTTTCTTCAAAAACCCCACCGTGAGCGCGGAGGAAGCCCAACGGCTGCTGGCGCAATGGCCCGATATGGTGACCTATCCCGCCGCCGAAGGCCACACAAAGATTGCCGCTGGCTGGCTGATTGACCGTTGCGGACTGAAAGGCTACACCAACGCAAACCGCACTGCTGGCGTGCACACGCAGCAGGCACTGGTGCTTGTGAACTTGGGCGGAGCCACTGGCAGCGATATTATGGATGTTGCCCGCCACGTGCAGCAATCCGTCGCAGATAAATTCGGCATCAGCATTGAACCTGAAGCGATTATTATTGAGTAAAGTATTAAGTTTAAGAGTTTTAAGTTCAAAGTTTTACATTTTAGTTTTCGTTTTTCATCATCGTTATCGTCTTTAGTTTACGTTTTAGTTTTTCGTTTTAGTTAAAAATATGACCTTCACCACCCTACTCGACTACATTGGTACTTTCGCCTTCGCCATAAGCGGCATACGTATGGCAGCAGCGAAGAAATTCGACTGGTTTGGCGCCTATGTTGTCGGACTGGTGACTGCTGTAGGCGGCGGCACCATCCGCGACCTGCTTTTAGGTTTGACACCATTTTGGATGTCGCAACCTTCATACCTGATTGTCACTGGGTTCGCGCTTTTGGTGGTGATAATTTTCGGCAAGCAACTCATCAAAATGAACACCACAATGTTCCTGTTCGACGCCATCGGGTTGGGCCTGTTCACTGTGGTTGGTTACGAGAAGAGCCTTGCCGTTGGATTCCCCATTTGGGTGAACATTATTATGGGCACGCTCACGGGCGCGGCTGGCGGCATTCTGCGTGACACACTCATCAACGAAGTGCCACTCATCTTCCGCAAAGACGTGTACGCAACTGCTTGCATATTAGGAGGTTTCATCTTTTTCGTTTGTCAGAAGGCTGGCGTAGGCAATGCTATGTGCGAGATTTTGAGTGCCTTGTCGGTGATACTGATTCGCATTTGGGCCGTGCGGAAAAGCGCCAGTCTACCGATTATGAAAGACGACTCGTGCGAAGAAGACGAAGCGCTGAAAGGCCGAAGTTGATTCAACTCTAAACTCTACACTATTTAACTTTTCAACATTCAACTATAATGGACCATCTTCCGCTTAGCGATATTCCGATGCTTGTGTCAGCAATCAATTTCCTCCTACGCGATGAGGAGTTTGACACTCTCGACGAAATCTGCTTTCATTTCAACATCAGCCGCAGTGAGCTTGAACAGCTTTTAGCTACCGAAGGCTTTAAATTCTCCGAGCAGCAGAATCGAATAATTTAAGTAAAGCCATTGATTATGAGCGAAATCTCAAAAGATAGCATTGAGGCGGCCTACTGCTTTTTTCATCAGAAATGGCAGGTCTATCGTTTTTCGGGCAGTCCGCAGCAGAAAGACGAAATCGAATATGCCATATCGCTCTATGTAGACGCTATGAGCGGCGAGCTCTATAGCCTGCTTGCCGACGGACAAGCCGATTTTCTGTTGTCACACGCAACCTTTGCCAACGATATGGCGCTGGCCGTCAGCAAACTCGAAAACCTAATGAAATAGAAAAAGAACGGGGAACTCCTCTCCTAATCCGTCTTCAGCCCGAAGACTTCGCGCATATAACGCAGCGCCTCGCTTTTCTCAAGCAGATAATTGAACTTCTCCTGCGATGTGTATGGCGTTCCGTCGCTGCTGGCCGCCACCTCGCCCTCAACCTCAAATTCCAGCTTTATTTCTGAATTATGCAGTTTTTTCCGCAGGTATCCCTCCAATTCATCATGGACATTTTTGTAGAGCCAGTCGCGCTGCACATGGCTGTTGGCAATGAACCTGACAATCAGATTGTCGCCCGACAGTTCAGGAATCTGCTCTTTCATAATCGCACTCAGGCGCGGCCTTTTGTCTTTTATTTCAGTGGCATAGCCATTCCACACCTTTTTAAAATCGCCCTGCGAATACGATTGGTTTTCATACTTGGCGGCATCTTCGGCGACCTCGTCGCTCTTATCGTTCAACAATATTGTCTTGGGATATTTGTCGAAGACCGGCACCATCTTCTTCGGGGGCTGTTCTTCGCCTTTGGCCTGATTGCCGGTTGGTTGTGGTACGGTGCCTTGCTGCTGCTGGCTTTGCAGTGTGTTGGCTGCCGCAAGCGCCTGTTTTTTACGCCGCTTTAAATCTCGTTTTTTTTTTCGTACTCGATGTTACACAAACGAATCAGTGCATACTCCACCGACAGACGTTTGTTCTGGCTCATACGATAGCCGGTCTCAGCCTCGTTTATTATTTTCAAAGCCTCGTAGATGAACCACGGCTCACACGCCTTGGCCTGCTCAATATAATTGGTGCGGATGCTGGCGCCTACATCAAGCAGCTGCGCTGTTTTCTCGTTCGAAGCAACAAGCAAATCACGCAGGTGCTTGCCAAGTCCCGAAAGGAAATGATGTCCTTCGAAACCCTTGTCAAGTATCTCATCGTATATCGAAAGGCTGGTGGCCGTGTCTTCTTTTTTAAAGGCGTCGACAAGACGGAAGAAATAGTCGTAGTCAAGCACGTTAAGGTTGGCCACTGCTTTTTCGTATGTTATCTCGTTGCCTGAGAAACTTACAATCTGGTCGAAGATTGACAAGGCGTCGCGCATGGCGCCGTCAGCTTTTTGAGCAATAATGGTCAGTGCCTCTGGCTCGGCTTTGACTCCCTCCTTCTCGGCCACGCGCGCAAGCTGTGCGGCGGCGTCCTCAACTGTTATCCGGCTGAAATTGTAAACCTGGCACCGCGACAGAATCGTCGGCAGAACCTTGTGTTTTTCGGTTGTCGCCAGAATGAAAATGGCGTGGCGCGGCGGCTCCTCAAGCGTCTTCAGAAAAGCGTTGAAGGCAGACTGCGACAACATGTGCACCTCATCGATGATATAGACGCTGTAGTTGCCTATCTGCGGCGGTATGCGCACCTGGTCAATCAAGTTGCGGATGTCCTCAACCGAGTTGTTCGAAGCCGCGTCAAGTTCGTGGATGTTGTACGAGCGGTCCTCATTGAAAGCCTTGCACGACTCGCACTCGTTGCATGGTTCCATGTCGGCCGTCGGATTAAGGCAGTTGATTGTCTTGGCGAAGATGCGCGCGCAAGTAGTCTTTCCAACGCCGCGCGGTCCGCAGAACAGGTAAGCCTGCGCCAGATGCTTGTTAAGTATGGCATTTTTCAGCGTTACGGTAATAGCCGACTGTCCCACAACACTTTCGAAGGTTGTCGGGCGGTATTTCCTTGCCGATACTATAAATTCTCCCATACTTTTTTAGCTTGGCAAATATAGAAAAACAAAAATACGCCCGTCGGGGAAGTTTTCAACAATTCGCGAAAGGGTCTGGTGACAGTATGTTGGTTAGTCAGTAACAAAAAAAAATCTGTTTGACAGATAGGCATTTACAATTATCGCAGAAAATGTTGTTCGATTTGAGTTGTAAAAAACGAAAGCAATGCTAACTTTGTACGGAAATTTTGGCTATGGATACAGCGACATTGATAAACAGTTTCAGCGGCAAATTCGACACTTTTGTTGAGAGATACAAGAGCCTGAAAGCCGACAATCAGAAACTGACTGACGAGAATGCTGCCCTGAAGCTGAAAATCAGCGAATTGGAAAGTGCTTTGGCCGACAATAAAAAATCGCTAAGCACCCAACAGTTGGCAACCACATTCCTGACTGCAAGCGAGAACAACTCGCAAGAAGCCAAGAATAAAATAAACAGAATTGTGCGGGAGATTGACAATTGTATCGCTTTGTTGAACCGATAAAAGATTGATTTTGAAATGGACAACTTAATTCCAGCCAACATAAGGATTTGCGACAGATGCTATCCGATGAAAGTCAATCCGGAAGATGAGGAGAAAATTAAAGCGGCACAAAAAAGAATAAACGACGCTGTTGACAGATACAAGTCTATGTATGTCAATAAAGACAATCAGGATTATCTTGCAATGGTGGCGCTCCAGTTTGCAACCAAAGTTGTAGAGAGTGAGAATCATTACGAGGTCCTACCCGTTATTGAGAAATTAAGCGAGCTCGACGAGCAGTTGTCGGCGTTGCTCAACGATTGATAACAATACGTTCTTTTAAATATAAACCGAAATATACCCGCACCGGTTTGGAATAGTTTGGAAAACTCAACACTAATCTATTAGGAGTTGCGTTTATTTCTGCGTAAGACAGGCCTCAACGCCGCAAGGCGTAACCATTTGGTTCAGTGGAAGTAAGAAACAGTCGCCGCATCTCCGCCTATGTCACATAGGAGTTTTTACAATAACATTCCGGTGCGGTTTTTTTTTAATATAATTAATTTATGGATAAAACACTATTGGTGATTGCGATTGTTTCCGCTGTGGTAGGTGGTTTGCTCACTTTCCTATTCATGAAATTATCGCTGCGAAAGAAGACACACAAAATCATTCAGGAGGCTGAAAATGAGGCCGAAATGATAAAGAAAGAGAAGAATCTCCAGGCTAAAGAGAAATTTCTTCAACTGAAAAGTGAGCACGAGAAAGTGATAAACGAGCGCAACAGCAAACTTGCTGCCGCTGAAAACAAACTGAAACAGCGTGAAGCCAGCATCAATCATCAGATTGAGGAATACAACCGCAAGAAAAACGAGGTTGACGCTGTCAAGGAAAAGCTTAACTCTCAACTCGAAATAGTTGAAAGAAAGAACGAAGAGCTCGAAAAGCTTCACAAACAGCAGGTTGACCAGCTGGAGTCAATTTCGGGACTTTCGGTTGAGGACGCAAAGGCGCAGCTTATGGACTCACTCAAGGCTGAGGCCCGTACAATGGCCATGTCAGAAATCAACGAGATTATGGACGAGGCCCGACTGACAGCCAACAAAGAGTCGAAGCGTATCATTCTGCAAACCATGCAACGCATGGCTTCGGAACAGGCAATCGAGAACTCGGTTACTGTTTTCCACATTGAGAACGACGATATCAAAGGCCGCATCATTGGTCGTGAGGGCCGCAACATCAGGGCTTTGGAGGCTGCAACAGGTGTCGAGATTATTGTAGATGACACACCGGAAGCCATCATTCTTTCAGCATTCGACCCTGTACGCCGCGAGGTTGCCCGTCTGGCTCTGCACCAACTTGTAACCGACGGCCGTATCCACCCGGCACGCATCGAGGAAATCGTTGCGAAAACACAAAAAATGGTTGAGGAAGAGATGATTGAGACTGGTAAACGCACTGCCATCGACCTTGGCATCCACGGTCTGCATCCCGAACTTATCCGCTTGATTGGTAAGATGAAATACCGTTCGTCATATGGTCAGAACCTGCTTCAGCACTCGCGCGAGGTGGCAAACCTTGCAGCCATTATGGCATCGGAGCTGGGACTGAACGCAAAGGCCGCCAAACGTGCCGGTCTGCTTCACGATATTGGTAAAGTGCCTGACGACGAGCCGGAGTTGCCGCACGCAATTCTGGGTATGAACCTTGCCGAGAAGTACAAGGAGAAACCCGATATCTGCAACGCCATTGG
>JAFYYJ010000095.1 GCA_017557605.1 Salinivirgaceae bacterium | reverse complement strand
TTGCGCGAGATGACATTGATTTTGCTATTCCAGTCCAAGTACAAGTCTTTCAGTTGGTTATACTGCTCTTTCTGCTTGTCGCTTAGCTCTGGGAAGTATTGGAATAGGCTCTTTGTGTCCATGATGTGTCTTGAAATGGGCTTCAAAAATAGTGAATTTTTCGTTGCAAAGCGGTCGGGTTTCTGAAAAAGTCGTACTTTTACACTTTAATTCTTGTAGTCGAATGAAGAAAGTACTGCTGTTGTTTGCGCTTTTGCCGCTTTCGCTCTTTGCGCAAAGAATCACCCCCGAGGAATACATCCAGACCTATAAGGACATTGCCATCCGCGAGATGAAGACTCATAAGATTCCGGCGTCCATCACTTTGGCGCAAGGCATCCTTGAGTCGGGAGCGGGCAACAGCGCCTTAGCGCGTGAGGCGAAAAACCATTTTGGCATCAAGTGCCACAAGGGTTGGGAAGGCGACACCTACTATATGGACGACGACGAGAAGAACGAATGTTTCCGCAAATACGACAATGTGGAAGAGTCGTTTAGGGACCATTCGGAGTTTTTGTGTGGCCGCACCCGATATGCTGCCTTGTTTGAACTCGACATTACCGACTACGAAGGTTGGGCGAAAGGTTTGAAGGCCGCGGGTTATGCCACCAACCCCAAATATGCGCAGCTGCTCATCGACCGCATCAATCTCTATGATTTGGCCCAATACGACCAAATTGCACTTGGTTTGCTGACGGAGAACGAGGTGGAACCTGTCGATCCCGAGGTGGTGGAGGAGTATTTCGAATTGGCCTTTTCGCCCGAGGACAAGTCGGTGTTTCCTTTGGCCGACATGACGCCCGACGGCCGTTTCATATATGAAAACAACAAGGTGCGTTTTGTCTTCGCTAAGGAGGGAGAAACGCCTGAAAGCATGGCTCAAGCCTTCGGCATCAAGTTCAAAAAGTTCTGCGAATACAACTGTCTGAAACATCCCGAGGAAGTGGTTTTCCACAGTGGCGATGTGGTGTATCTCGACGAGCTCCGCAACCGCAACTGGAAGGCGAAGCCCTATACCGTGCAGGAAGGGGAGACCCTGCGTGACGTGGCCTTGCGTTTTGCCGTGAAGCCAAGGTCGATTCAGCACATGAACGGGGTCAAGGAAGGAGAACGCTTATACAAGGGGCAAGAGTTGAGGCTTCGTTGAGAAGCACAATGAGAATGCTACTGCAAGGTTGCGCTTTTGTATTTGAAAAACTCGTTTACTAGGCTTCGATAGCCTAAAGCTTTTAATTGATCGTAACGGGTCTTATAATTGGATTTGTTGTGCTTGCCAGTGCTCAAATAGCGAAGGCTCTGTTGTAGGTAATGGTCAATTTCCTTCAGGCCATCACATTGGTTGATAACAGGGAAGAACCACCTCGACCAGGTGAGCGTTTCCGGGTCGTCACTATCATAGAATTTCCGGTTGAAATAGCTAATCATGACTTTCATCGCCTTTTCGGGTTCGATGTGGTTTTTGTGACTCCATCGTAAGAGTGAGCGAGCTTGTCGGGAGATTTTGCCCTTCATTTTCTTTTTGGTGGCCTCAGAGATGTCGATTTCATGACCCCTGCACTTGAACCCTAAAAACTCGTAGGCTTCATCGGGCGAGTAAATTTTTTCCTTGTCGGGATTGACAACCAGATGGTGTTGCTCCAGAAAATGAGCCATCTCGTTTTTATAGTTCTCAAGGGTGTCATGGTCGGGAGCAAACATGATGATGTCATCAGAATAGCGGGCATAAATCACGCTTTTGTTATGAAAATGGAAGTCTACATCTTTCAAAAACACATCGGCGAGGAATGGCGCTGTGGGTGTGCCAGCCATCACGCCATGGTTTTCGTCGATAACGTTTCCGTCGCTGATGATGTGTCTGTCGGTCAAAAAAGATTCGAAAAAACGGTATAAGGGCGGGTCGTCGGCCAGCAAATTGGCTAGCATGGGCAACAGGATGTTGATGTCGATGGAATTGAAATAGTCATGGATATCAAGTTTGTAGCACCACATCTTTTGCCCTTGAATGGCTTTGTTGATCGTGTGAACGGCGTCGTGGGCTTTCAGTCCGCGCCGGAAGGCGTAGCAGTTGGGCGCAAACTGGTCGTCGTATTTGTAGAGCAGGAAGGCGATGAGCTTGAGCATCATCATTTCATCGGGAGCGAAACTGTATACCACCCGTTTCTTGCCGGTCCCCATTTTGTTGATGATCTTTTTTGTTGGAATACCAAGCCCTTCTCCATTGGCGAGTTTCGTGGCCAATGGCAGAAACTCTTCCCTTTCTACGAAGGCATCGGCTTCGTCGAACTCATGCCAGTTGAAACGGCCTTTCATCAACCTGTATGCGATAAAAGCCTCCCAAGTTTCCTGGCGGGTCAGTTGGGTGATGATGCTCTCCATGATGAAAAAAAGAAAAAGGGGAACAATTTTGAATCAGCAAAATTGCTGTTCACGAGAGGGTACCTTGTCGGGTTGCCTGCAAAACCGTCCATCTAGACAAGGCTGCCTCCTTCAGCAGGCGCGGCTGGGCCACATCCCCTTTTTCTTGGGTTTCATTGTTTACAAAAACTTGAGGATACGTCCGATGACATAATCCTTTTCATTGGGCATCTGCGTGTAGAAGTTGATGTAAGGGATGCCTTGTTTTTTAGCGTACATTCTGGCGATTAGGTATTTTACGTTGCTGTCGTGGCTGTGACCGTTGCCGAGCATGACTACGCCTTTGATAATACCAGCCTGCTCTAGTACGAAGGTGTATGGCTGGCCCCATTCGGCTTTGTAGGCTTGTGTGGGACGGGTCTTGTAAAGTTGAAACTCATCGTTGGCGAAGCCGACCACGTCGGTCACCGCTACGTTTTCTCGTATCGTGTAGAGCGGGAATTCTGTCATTAGAATATCTCTGAAATAAGCCACCCATTCAGCAGGAGTCTTTTCTTTTTCATAGGCAGACTCTGTTGGCTGTGTTGTAGGTTTTGGTTGCTGTGTGGGCTGCGCTGTGGCCTTAGTGGCAGTCTCGATGTTTTCTTTCACAACATCGACAATTTTTGAGAAGAGTTTTCCAAAGTCCATGATTTTAGCGTTTTAAGTGTGATGTGGCAAAAATAGAAAAAATATTTTATGGTTGTCACTTATTTTTCAATTCTTGGTGGTGTTGGCAAACTCGGTCTGTCTCGTTGGCCAAGCGACGGTTGAATTGGATGATTGTCCTTCTCTTTGTCAAAGTTTGAACAACACTGTTCCGATAATGGGGTGGTTGATGTGCAGAGGGTAGCCGATATAGTTTGCAGTAATGTCTTTGTCGAAATGGTTCAGCAGTCCGAGGGCTGAAGAAAGCCTGAAGATGATGTCGTTGTGTTGTATGCCGATTCCGTAGTTCCAAGAAAG
Organism: Salinivirgaceae bacterium; assembly: GCA_017557605.1. Lineage (GTDB taxonomy): Bacteria > Bacteroidota > Bacteroidia > Bacteroidales > SZUA-534 > RUG13583. The sequence continues at coordinate 9,262 of JAFYYJ010000095.1, read as the reverse complement.
GCCTATCCAATGCCATGCCGGCTTGCTGCCTTGGAGTGGGCTTCCAAAGATGAAACCGCCGCCTGAGTTCATTCCGCCGATGGCTGCGTTGCCTTGGCGGAAGGCCACCAAGTCGAGGCTGGGGCCAGTGAAGAGCTGAAGCTCGGTTTGGCTGCCGAGGCGGTCGTGGTATTGCAGCATGACGGGTAGCACACCTGTCAGGTCGTGGGCTTTCACTTCAAGGGTTTGCCCCTCTTCTTCAAACTTGGCATACGGACGGCAATATTCCAATCGGATGCCTGTCACGATGCCAAGAGGCGTCGTGCCCAGCATGTATTCCCGGTTGTATTCCACGCCGAAGCCGAAGCCCAACTTGCCTTGTTCGCAGGCGATGTACGACATGGTAACGCCGTTACACTGCATCGTCTTGCCCATCAGGCAAACGCCGAGACTTTGGTTGATCTTTTTGGGGCTGGTAGGTTCCTTTTTGGTTTCCTGTTGGGCAAAAGCAGTGAGGCCCAGCAATAATGAGAAGAATAATAATACTTTGGTTTTCATGGTGATGATTGTTTAAAGGTAAATCTATGTTAGGTCTTGCAAAACTAGCACATTTTTTTGATTTTTTTTACTGTTTCCATTCTATCCGTGTCGCTAAACATCACTGGGTTGTTCAAGCAGTAGCTGTACCTGTTGTAGTTCTGCGTGAAGTCGGGGGCCTGCACGAAAGGGTCGGGAGAGAAGAAATGTCCGATGACAGGGTCATACAAGCGTGCATTCGCGTTTTTCTCGTCAACATGGACAACCACAATGCGCTCGTCGACGTATATATAGGAGACGGCAGAGGAAGATGTGAAGAGATTATACATCATTTAATCTTCGTTTTGGTTGTTAAAACCATGACGTTATTGTTTTTTTAACTAATTGAATAATAATTTTCTACACACTTCAACTTCTTTCGTAAAATCATCAAAAGAATAATTGTCAAGTTTGGTCTTGATGTTTCTTCGCTTACCGACTTCAAAAAAACAAGTTAATGAACTCTTACCAGTTTTTTCTTGATACTCTCTTGAAAGCTCGTACCAAAGAGCGTAGTTTTTTTCTTTGATATTATTATAATATACTGCATCATCGTTTGTTAAATGTTGTATAATATCCCCAAAGAATTGTACTTCGTCTTGTTTTGTACAAATGTAAGGCTTTCCGTTTATTGAACGAATAAATGTGAAGTTGCCTTGATAGCCAAGAGTACTGCCATTGTAATATAAAGTATCTGAAATCAACCGTCTAGGAAACTTATTCCAAAGGATAAAATCTGCAAAAACAATGTCGTTTTCAACTTTAATAAAAGTATGAACCTGATGGTCAGACGACACATAATAGTCTTTTGATAATTTATCCGTTATATCATCAAAAATCAACTTTTTCTGCGATAGACATGAAACGTTGACAATCATCAACAGTGGAATGAGAAAAGCGCGTGTCATATTCAAATACTATTAAAATCCATCTATTAAAAAAGGTGATGCTTGAATTCCAAGTTGCCGAATTGCGAGTTGTGTCCAAAGAACACTTGGCCCAAAGTAGTTGATTATTGGGATAGTTGGCACTCCTGTTGTCCATAATGCTCTTGCAGCATAAGAAACACATCCGTAATTGATGCCAAATCTAGTTTCTGTGATACCCCAAAGCCCTTTCCCATTAATGAGATTACCATGCATCCAATCAACTATTTTTGTGTTTAATTGCAATGGTATTCTTTCCCAACCTTGCTCGGGAACTTCAGGCCAAAATTCTCCTCCTCCAGTATATTTTTTGAAATTACTTTTCCACACCCATTCAAGATTACTTTTGGCAAAGATAGGATTTTTATTTGCAACAGAGATTTTAACTTCAGTACTGAAGTTGCCATTTGCGTCATTTGTAACTCGCCTGATATTGGCATGGCCTATTTCTCCTTTTGATTTTTCAAATTGATATTGGTAGGAATCACCATTAAATCCAGCCACCAAATCCTGCGCATTTGCCAATGCGCCCAAACTATACCCAACATTCTGCAATTTTGTGTTTCCTTTTTTGCCAAGATAACCCCATTCTCCTGAAGAGAAATTATACGAAGCAAAGCCGAAACTGATGGAAGGTGTATATGCTCCGCCGCTCAGCATTGTCATACCGGTTGTGTTTGCCAGAGAACTACCAAACATCCCTGCTGTATTAGCCATAAAACCGCCACTGGCTGAAATCCCCGCCCCAACATAACCGGAGGCGAAACCGATTGCTGCGCCACCAAGAATGTATCCATAAGTTTGCCAATCATTAAAACTATATCCCAGGGAAGTAGCAATTTTGTAACCAGTATAACCGCCAATGGCTGTTGTCACACCTATTCCAATCCAAGCCAATGTCGTCAAAACAAACTCCCCATCCGGATCACTATACATCACCGGGTTGTTCAAGCAGTAGCTGTACCTGTTGTAGTTCTGCGTGAAGTCGGGTGCCTGCACGAAGGGGTCGGGCGAGAAGAAGCGGCCTATCACAGGGTCGTAGAGGCGGGCGTTGGCGTTGATGATTTTGAAACGGTCGTAGTGCTCATGGCCGGTAAAGCCACGGCTGAAAGGGAATGATATCTGTGTCTGTGGCGTATTCCAGGCTGTGTAGCTCATGCGGTTGCCCCAAGGGTCGAAGTGGGTCTGCTGTACGATGTTCTTGTCTTCGTCCATCACCTTGTTCCAGCTGCCGAGGTGGTCGGTCATTAAATAATAGAGGCTGTCGGCAGTTCCTCTCTTCACATGCACAGCCACAGGCTGCCCGTCGGCATAAATGTAATCCAACTTGCGGCTCGTGCCTGAAGACAATTCATAGACGTTGGAGATTATTGCCGTAGTATTATTCAAAACGTTGTTCCGATAATGCCAGGTGTGTCGTCGCATGCCTGCTGCATCATAGTCGATGGCAATGCGATTGCCGTTTTCAATAATGCTGGAGGGTTTGTTGCGCAGATTATAGGTCACATCACACTGCGAGGCGGAGATGGGGCAGGCAATATTGCCTGCGATGCCCGTAACGGCATGAGGCTTGTCGGCGCCATAGCTGTAAGCGCCCACTCTCGAGTTGGTGAGCATGTTGCCTGTGTTGCCGTAAGTGTAGGATGCCGTAGTCGTTCCGTTCACTTTGTATGAGGTAAGCCTGTCAAGGTTGTCATAATAGTACGACTCTGTCTGGTTCACCTTGGCATCGGAACGCGAGGCGATAAAGCCTCGATCGTTGTATGTGTAGGAAAGCATGCGATATTGGTCGTCGATGGTGTATCCAAATTCTGGAACAAGGTCGTTCCCATTAGGCTGAACGCCTTCGACGACATCGCCATTCTTGATCCCGGTAAGCATGCCGTATGCATTGTAGGAGTATACCACCCCCGTTCCGTTTCCATACCGACATGTCGTGGGACGGCGGAACATGTTACGTGAGTCCACGGCATAAATCAAGGAGTTGTCCGATGCGTCGTTAATCTGTTTCAACTCTCCGAAGGAATTATAGATGTTCTCAATACGATAACTATCTGGATAAGTGAAATATTGTAACTGGCCCAAAGAATTGTATTCATATTGATGGTTGTAGTATGAGCCACCGTCGTACACCTTTTTGCGAATTAGCCTTCCAAGGTCGTCATAATAATACACGCAATCGCTTCTGCCGTCCTTTTTCACCGAGGCTAGTTGCCCAATGCCGCCTCCTTCAGCGTTGTCATAAGTGTATGTTATTGTTTCTGATTCCGCTCCTTTTGAGTAGACGATTTGTGTCGTTCGTCCGCCAAGGTCATAAGAATATGCTGTCCCACATCCGTTGTCGTCAAGTCGGCTGGTAAGCTGATTCAGCACATTGTATGTGTTTGTTACCGTACCAGCGTCAGGATCTTGTATGCTGAGACGGTTCCCTCTGATATCGGAAATAACGGTCGTTGTATTTCCTCCGACACTGATGGTCGTCTTGTCACGTGTTTTGCCAGAAATTGTTTGGTAGGAATAGCTGTAATTGACGGATCCACCTGCGTCAGTCGATTGGGTGATTCTGCCCAAAGCATCGTATTTAGTTGTCCGTTGAACGTTGCGGATGTTGTCGAAAATGGTGACAAAATATTGATGCATTGAAGGATTGTTGTAGTCATAATAGGAATAAGACAGATTCAAATATTGGTTGGACTCAGAAACCACCCTATTGTAGTTGTCATAGCCGAAAATATGCCATTTCTTGCTCCCCGCCGTTGCGGTTGGCGAAGAATAGGGCACATAAGTGGTTTTGCTTACCTGCCCCAAAGCGTTGTATACCACATCGTTATAACCTCTCCCCGCCGTATAGGTAAAAATTGTCCTGCCAAGCACATCAAAATAGGTTGTGCTAGTAGGATGCCCTGTTTCTGTCTCACTAATATAATATACCGCATTCGCGAAAGCTGGAGAGCGGTTCCACGAATATCTTACATGATGCACAGTTTGGTCGGGACGCGTCGTTTCAGAGATACGTCCTAACGCATCGTATTGAAATGAAGTGATCAATCCGTTGGCATCGGTTTGAGTCAGCCTCCAGCCAGTTTTGACGTCAAATGTGGCAGACTGAACGTGTCCAAGCACATTCGTCTCTTGGATGACGAAACGGCCTTTGTTGTCATAAACGAAAGCTCGTGTCCTGGCTGTCATGCCAGTTGGCGTATAGGTCTCGCTCAAGGGCAGACCCAAAGTATTGTAACTATACGCGGTCACTCCGATATCCCCGTCGGAGTCCTTGAGGGTTTTTGTTGAAACCCTACCTGAATTATAGGAATACGTCGTGTAGCGATAGGGCATTTGGCTGAAACCTTTCCTCTTGTTCCATGCCTTGATGGACGATATCTTTAGCGCTGTTTTTCCATTGGGGAGGGCCTCGTTTGTGTATGTATATGCCGTACTGTCTCTTGAAACCCATGATTGGGTATCAAAATCTTTGATAACGACCGATGACTTCTCTAAACGTCCGTTATTGGCGTTTAGCCAACAGCAATTCATTTGCTGCGAGTTTTTAAGCTTATCGATGGTGCTACTATAAGAATAGTATGGAATAAACCGGCTGTACGACAGGCCAAGATACGCCAAAGTGTTATATATTTCGAAATAGTAAATATCATCATACCGGTTGTTTCGCCAATAGGCGGTGTCTCCAATATAACCGCCTCCGATTTGGTTTCCTCTTTGCAGATAATAGTATAAGGAATGTTCTAGGTTTAAATGATGGTAGTCATCGTTATACTCATAATTCATCATGGTATTAGTGCCACTACGGTAAGTGTTAATTTGCCCGAATCCCATCAATTGCCGTCTGTCAAAGTCATAGGTTGCTTCACCGTAGGTGTATGTTGTTTCAGCAACACCTCCAATTCCGTCCGGCTCGCTATGTTTGGAAACTATAGGATAATGAATGCGCCTGCCTTCTATCCCCAAATAGCCGATGTTGGGGGAGTGAAAATAGGCAAATTGCAAGCTACTGCATTTGCCGATGCCGTTGGTGATGGAGGAGACCAGGTCGTGCTCGCGTTTTTCCCTAAAACTTACCAAAATTGGTGCGTGTTGTACGGCTCCTGTATACAACATGTCTGTTTTTCCGTCGCCATCCAAATCGCCAAAACGATAATAAAAATCGCCACATAAGGAAATGTTTTCATTTTGTAAAGCCTGAGTATCATAGTTATATGTGCCATTGTCAAAGCCGCGCGAATAATAGATGTTGATGGTGGTAATCTGTGTGTTATAATTGTGTACGGGTTGTATGATGTCATCCTTCCCGTCACCATTAATGTCAACTATATAAATGGGATAACCTGGGGTGCCGTCATTATTAATCGTGCTGGCGAAAGGCAGTGTTTGGTCATCGGCATAGGCGTTCCCTTTCGACATCTTCAGATACCAATAGCCGTTTTTGAAACGAATATAGTCCTGCTTCCCGTCGCCATTGAGATCGCCATAGTAATCTTTGCCGCTACCATATGTAAGTGTCCCAGAATCAAGGATCTTTACGAAAACAGATGTTGTTTCATTGTATTCGTATATATCAACAGAGGTGCCTCGTACGACCTGAATGTCGCTTTTCCCGTTACCGTTGAAATCGGTAACAGAAATCTTACTATCCTTATGAACCGTAAGATTAGCATTGATGCCAGTAACCGACAAAACGACATTGTTATTGTGTGGATTACTCACACTTAAAACTTGTATTTCGCCTTCGCCTAAGAAATCTCCGGGATAGAACTCTGCATTTTCATTTGAGGCTTTCACCAGAACCGTATGCCCGTTGCTCGTTAGCTTGATGATATGATATCGGTAATCCCCACTAGCAGAGTCATAGGAAACAAAGCTAATTCCGTCTTTCCCGTATTTGTCAACGGGTACTGTCGAAAACACATAATTCCCGTATACAGTTGACGAATAATGTACGGTATTGTAGTTTCCTGTCCTGTCGCCAAGTCTTATCTGCCAATTATTCGTGCCTGAATTATAGTTGTTAAGAAACAGATCAGGCAAATTATCTCCATTGTAGTCGCCAATACATATTGTGTACCCGACAAGCGTGTTATAGGTTCTCACTGTTTCGGAGGCATCGTCATTACCCCAAGTAATAACGGTTCTTGTTAGCTCATGTCCGGACGCGTCTTTCAAGACGACAGCATTCAGGCGAGTGCTTCGGTCAGAATCGTATTCTAAAGCATATTGCCTGACCATTTCATCGCCATATTTCACATCAATGCTGGAAAGCAATCTGGTGGGTTTGATTATTTGCCCGTTAACAAAAGACGCATTGACATTGTCGTCTGTTGAATACTGGAATAATACCTTGGCGTATGGTGCCATTCCTGCTGCGGCATTGCCCGTGTATTTGATTTTGACAGGCCATAACTCGCCGTTTGTTTCAGACCGCTCATACGTGATGGTCATATAGTTGCCGTCGGCATCGGTAATCTTATTGGCCATCCATGCAAACACCTTCCCGTTGGCTGTTTTTTGTTTTGAGTCGGAAGTGTTGCCATATTCGATTATTTGGCCCAAGTCAGTGACAGCCTCGAAATACTGTGAAGAGGTTTCGGGGGACCCTTTTAATGTCACGCGTGTGTAGTTTTCTATCTCCGTGCCATATACGGCATTAGTGGCGGCGTAACTTCCTCCTGACAATTTCATGAGTTTAATGCCGTCTAAGGCATATCTGTCATTGGCATCCAAATTGACAGAGCCGATACTTCCGTCTGGATACTTTGTGCGGGGTACTCTTGTGATTGACGAAAGACCTGACAAATGCCAATCACACCCCAAATAACCTCTTCCTGAAGAACTGCTATAAACAATACTTAGATTTGGCTGTACTCCATTTGTTCCAGGAACTACCTCAATAGGGATGCTGTATGTCGCTGTACCCATGGACGACACACTGACCTCGCCACCTAGTGTGCCAACGATATTGTTTGTTTGGGCCTGCAAATAGACTGAAGCAAGCAATGAAAAAACACTTATCCAAACTAGTTTTGCTATATATTTGAAGATCTTTCTCATTGCGTTATTCCTTTATGATTTTATTTGTGTATTGCTTTTCTTTATTTCTGAACTCTATCAAATAGATTCCATTGGGCTGGTCAGACAAATCCAATTCGAAATTGTTGTTTTCACAAAAACCTTCTTTGATAAGACGCCCTTTCGTGTCAAACAACCTAAATTGGCCTAATACATCATCTGAATGCTCCTTTTCGAAATGGACAATTCCCTTGGTGGGATTGGGGTATAGGGTCATACGGCTTCCGTCGGATAACTCTTCAACAAAAGACAATGATGTGTTGTTATCGTCACCTTTATTGAGTTCTTTTGAAAGACGCACAATGCTTCTTCTGATTCGGTTCCCCGCTTGGTCATATACGTATTCGTATGAAAGAGTTTGGGCGGTTAATCCAAACCCACAAAGCAGGAACATGCATAATAATAGACCTTTTCTCATTACATGTAGTTTTTAGATTATTACAAACTCCCCATAATACTCGTCTCCGTTGGGGAGGGTGACGGTGAAGACGTAGTCGCCTGTGGCGGCAATGTAGAACTGCGCGCTGTTGGGCGTGGAGAGCGACTGGCTGTCGACCGGGGTTCCCGTGTCGGTTTCCACTTCCACGGTCACAGGGCCGACGTTTTGGGTGAAGACAATGCTGAGCGTGTGGCCGTTGATGGAAGCTTCCATGGTGTTGCCGCGAGGGGTGCCTTGTACGGTTTTCTCCTTCACTGTAATAGGACTGTAGCCATCGGTTGTGCTGATGGCTTTCGCACCACACCATATGCTCGGTATCAATAAACCGAGCAGTAAAGCGAAAAGCTTGCTTTTTAAGAGTTGCATATTTTTATTGTGTTTTGATTAGACACTCCAAAAATATGGCAAAAAACCAGGATTTATCAAAAAAAACGGTGGGGAATAGTGGGGGATTTTAGCTTAACGTCTTTATAGACAAAGCATTAATGGAATGTCCTGATGAAAGAAACCAGGCTTTTTTCCGTGCCAAAGGCCTTTTTCATCTTCCTTACATGTTCCATGATGGTGGAATAATCGCGACGAAGCAGTATGGAAACCTGCTTTTCATTCACGCCAAGCAACAAAAGCCGACATATGTCCAGCTCCAAGGGGGTAATCTTGGGAAATAATTGCAGTAAATGCTGTTCAAATCCCTTGAAATGCTTTTCTGTTGCCGTGGCCAAAAGCAAAAGTTGTTGGGAATCAAGACCCAAATCCGGATAATCTTCAGGAATGGTTATCCTTTTTATGCTTTTCCCATCAAGGCTTTCCCTGATTCCTTTGCAAACGGGTTCCTGCAAAAAAGAATCGTAATCACCTTTATTGGCATTGGGTTGTCGTATGTCAAGAACTGCTTTGCGGAGATTGCCAATGGTTTTAGCTTGTTCGCGCAAAGAGTCGTTGCTCTTTTTGAGCCGACCCGCTAAAGCTTTCTGCTTCACGCTATGGGCATAGCTCTCGGCTTCCAATTGTGCCTTGAAGTGGTGCTTTCGTTTCAAATAAACGATCAATAGAACAAACAAAGCAAAAAACAGCCCTCCAACGACAATAATTGTTAGCTTTTTGTTTCTCCTGGCCAATACTTGATGATGAAAAGTCATCTCTTTTTGCCGAAAAGCATTATACAATTCTGCACACTGCGACTTAATAGCCCCGTTATACTCATCTTGTGTGGCGAACGGTGCCAAAAAACTGGCATATTCAAGGATTTCAGAATCTCTGC
>JAFYYJ010000094.1 GCA_017557605.1 Salinivirgaceae bacterium | reverse complement strand
GCGCCGCAATCGCCACGTGGAATTATGGACAACATAATCACCCGCCGCACCGAAATGAAATGGATGCAAAGCATTGGCATTCGCGGAATTAAGGTCGATTTCTTTGGCAGCGACAAGCAGCCAATGATGCAACTCTACGAGGATATTCTGGCCGACGCCAACGACTACGGTCTGCTGGTGATTTTCCACGGCTGTACCCTTCCACGCGGTTGGGAACGTATGTACCCAAATTTTGCGGCTTGTGAGGCTGTCCGCGCAAGCGAGAACCTTGCCTTTGGCCAAAACGAGTGCGACAACGAGGCCTTCTGCGCTACTCTGCACCCGTTCATTCGCAACACCGTTGGCAGTATGGACTGGGGCGGCAGCACGCTCAACAAGCACTACGCCTATGACAACACCCACGGCAACACCCGCCGCACTTCCGATGTGTTTGCGCTGGCCATTTCGGTTATGTTCCAAACGGCTGTAAACCACTTTGCTATGGCGCCGAACAACCTTACTGACGCGCCTGCGTGGGCTATCGATTTTATGAAACAAGTGCCAACAACTTGGGACGAGGTTAAGTTTATCGACGGATATCCTGGCAAGTACGCTGTTCTGGCGCGCCGCCACGCTGACAAATGGTTCGTGGTTGGTATCAACGCACAGAAAGAGCCGCTGAAACTCAATCTGAACCTGCCAATGTTTGATGCCAATCAGACTGTCAAACTCTACAGCGATGACGCTAACTTGAACGGCAGCGTTAAAGATTTGAAAATAAACAAGAAACAGCAAATGGCAATCACCATTCCGTGCAACGGCGGTGTAGTGATTACGAAATAAATCGGAAACGCATATTTGGTTGAAACGAACTCGTGAGTGGCACTCACGGGTTCGGTTTTTATAATACCTTACCAAATCTGGCCATTTTACCCAACATTTGGTAAACTATTTTTACTAAAAACACACCAATTCCTTGGTGTTCAATAGTTTATCTCAATCAAAATCTTTAAACAAATCGTCCATTGTTATCTTTCGAGAGATATCATTTGCGTATTGGTTGTCAGCAAGCCCAAACGATGTTATCATAATGGTAGAAACCCCTTTGCGCGTCTGGGTTTTGCTTTGAAAAACGTCGGCTTTGAGCCGAAGTTTCTTTTCGTATGCCGATGTGATTTCATACTCTGATTTTGAATACTTTATCTCACAAAGATTGATGATATTGTCGTCGCGGTCGATAACCAAATCTATTTGCGCACCCGATTCTTTAGGCGTTTGTGGCTTATAGTACCACGAGAAAACTCTGCTGATAATACCTGAAATGCCCAATGCCTGCTTGATTTGCTCGATGTGCTGTAGGCAAACCCGTTCAAATGCGAGCCCGCACCACGTGGCATAATCCGACGTGATTTGCATTTTTTGCCAATAATCTTTTTCCTTGATTTTCCGACCTTCGATAAACTTGAAATAAAACAAAGTAAAATTGTCAATCAGTTGATATACAGTTTCTTTCGTTTTCTTGCCGAACGATTGGTACGAACGGATAAAATCACATTCTTCCAACTCTTCGAGTGTTTTGGTGAGTTTTCCGCCTTCGTTTTTCTTAATTTCAGTAATGATTTCCTGACGTGTCATACCGACTTTTTTCTTGCCCAAGGCTTCGACTATCTCAATATATGGCTGCGGGTTTTTAAACAGCGAAACGTAGAGCGCTTTATACTCGTTTCGAAGTTCGGCGTTTCGGTTAAAGAAAAGAATGTCAATGCTTTGCGCAGGACTGTTTTCTCTTTGCAAAAACTGCCAATAATATGGCACACCGCCTAAAACCATATACGTTTCCAAAATGTTTTTACGGCTCATTTTCAGATTGTTGGCGTTTGCAAAAAGTTCACATTCGTGCAACGAAAACGGTTCCAAGTATATCTGACGGGTAAGCCGATTATGCAGGCCACCATAGTTTTTCACAATCTTGCTTATAATCCAAGATGTTGCGCTACCGCACACAACAAGCAGAATATCTTTTCGGGCCGATGCCCAAGCGTTCCAAAAATGGTCGAGCGCACTTACCATTTTCGATTTAGGCGTATCCAACCACGGCAACTCGTCAATGAAGATAACTTTTTTGCCTTCTGGCAAAGTTTCCAAAAACTGCCCCAAAGAAAAAAACGCTTCCGACCAATCGTTAAAAGCAGGTATTTTCTTCATTCCCGCGGATTTAAGCGAGCGACGAAATTCGGCTAACTGTTCCTTTTTGTCGCCCTTTTGCAACCCCGTATGTTGAAATGCAAATTTATTTTGAAAGGTTTCCCTGATAAGATACGTCTTGCCGATGCGCCGCCTTCCATAAACCGCAATAAACTGTGATTCGTCGGCTTTCAATGCGTTCAATAACAATTTTTGCTCTTTTTGCCTGCCTATTAACATATTGATATTCCGTTAAATATTTTCACAAATATAAAAATAGTTTACCAAATCTATACTTTTTACCCCACATTTGGTAAATTATTTTTGCAGAGTTGCACCACAAAACCGTGCTCAATGCTGTAAAGTAGCGGATAAGGCGCACATTTGCCCACTTCTCAAAAAACATTTTTCTTTTCCCAACCTTCTTTTATACATTTGTGTTGCGTCGCGTTTGAATCAATTGCTGTGCAAGATTTTATGACCGATAGAAACGAAATCATACTTTACCAACCTGACGAAGCCGTAAAACTCGAAGTGCGGTTAAGCGAGGAAACGGTGTGGCTTAATAGAAATCAAATGGCCACATTATTTGGACGTGATGTAAAAACCATAGGAAAGCACATTGCCAATGCTCTTGCAGAAGAATTGTCGGCTTTTCAAGTTGTCGCAAAATTTGCGACAACTGCCAACGATGGCAAAACATACAAAGTTGAGTATTATAATCTCGATATGATTTTGTCTGTCGGATATAGAGTAAAGTCGCAAAAAGGAATTTTGTTTCGCCAATGGGCAAACCGTGTTCTAAAAGATTATTTGCTTAAAGGATATGCTGTTAATCAGCGTTTTGAAAGGCTTGAACAGCGAATGACTGATGCCGAAAACAAAATCGACTTCTTTGTGCGCACCAACGCCTTGCCCGTTGAACAAGTGTTTTTCGAAGGACAGTTTTTTGAGGCGCGGGTATTGCTTGAAAAACTCATAAAAAACGCCACGCAGCGGGTTATTATCATTGACGCGTATGTT
>JAFYYJ010000093.1 GCA_017557605.1 Salinivirgaceae bacterium | reverse complement strand
TGTTTTCACACGCCGACAGGTGAATATCGAGAGCCTGAACGTCTCTGCGTCAAGCATTAAGGGCATTCACAAATACACCATTACCTGCTACAGCGACGAGGAGACTATCGACAAAATCACCCGTCAGATTGAGAAGAAAATTGATGTCCTTCAGGCCAACTATTACACTGATGATGAGATATTTATACAAGAGTGCGGCCTGTTCAAGATTTCGACACCGTCGCTGCTCAACGAGAAGGGTATCTCGCGGCAAATCCGCATTCACGACGCCAACATTGTTGAGGTGAACCCCACCTATTCAATCGTCACCAAAAGCGGCCTGACGGAAGACATTGAGTCGCTCTACGCCGCGCTGCAGGAGTTCAAGTGCGTGCTGCAGTACGTCCGCTCGGGGCGCATTGCCATTACCAAAAGCCGCCGCGAACACATCAGCGACTACATCAACGAGCGCGAGGAGAAACACAGACAAATGAGTGGAAAGTAAAAAATAGAATCTTTAAGTATAATAAAAGGGTTGCCCCATTGTGAGGCAACCCTTTTTATTTATTGCTCAATCAAACTGATACAGTCGTTTTTGCCGCAGATGCGCAGCCAATCCAACGTGGTTGATGCACCAATCGACAATGCTGTCGTCGCCAGCAAAATATTTGTCGATGTTGGCTTGTATTTTCGTGGAAATATCGTCGATGGCGGCAAATGGGATGTTGAATTCCACCCGACTACGCCACCCCTTAATCCAATAACCGTCAGGTAAACCACTGTGATTGGTTATTCCTTCTGCGTACTCGAATTTCTTAAAATCGTTTGCGGAAAAACTTTTCGTGTTTTTTAGGTCAATTATCCGCCATATATCCGTAACGTTCTCATAGCCATAGTAAAACCAATCGATTTTATATTTCGCAGCCAATCTCTTAATATTGTTTAACGGGATGTTGACTATCAAAAAATAGGTGGTTTTTTTGCAATTAAAATATTTGTCCACAGTGGTATATGGCCATATATCTTTTATGGCATTCAAAATCGGATTTTTAGGTTTTTTCGGCCACTTTCCCCCGTCTTTAGGCACAATAGCGTATGTGTGGATGTTTTTAGCAATATCGCTTATTTTCAATGTGTTCCAATTTTTATACAGTTTGGCGCGGGTTATCCAATGGTGCTTGCCCGTCCACATCTCACCGATGCTTTCGTTAAAAAATTCGAAAATGTCCACGTTGGGATTCCGTCGAGCATAGTCCTCAACCACATTATTTACCGCAGCCATTTGCTTGACTAAATCGTTGGGAATAAATGACTTAAACGGATGATTTAATCGGGCAAGAAAATCGTCTTTCGCCTGAACGCTTTCGAACGAGCCACCCAATTCTTGCGAACCCTTTAATTTATAGGTAGTTATCTGCTCTATTCCGTTGATGGTTTTGCAGAAATGTTCCCAATACTCAAGTGTGAAAACCGCGTCGCCTTCTCTGTTCCAATGTATTTTCGCAAAGATGAACGAATCCGCCGCGTGGTTAAAAGCGTCATTTTTTGCCACGCCAAACACGATGTTGTAAACGGCGTAATAGCCATTTCCCAGTTCGAAATAGGGGAAATGTCCGATTTTCAAAAAATCATTTTCGAACCTCTTTTTAAGTTCCAGACACTCTGCTTCCGACAATTCCTTACCCACAGGATTCACGGGCGACAGAATGGCTATCGTCCTAATCCAATTAGTACTGTTGTTCTCTTGCCTTGCAAGATTTTTGCGATTTGTTTTTTGATTTTCCATAATCACTTTTAATTAATAGTTAAACAATCAATTCGCATCGTTTTCCCACCGTGGCATTATGGTGCTCGGTTGGGGCGGCTCGAGGCCGACTCTTGATGCACATTCACTCAAAGAACACTCTCGAAAGAGTGGTGTAAAAATAGAGATTTTTGGAAAACGGGCAACGGTGGCGAGAAAAAAATTTGCACCTGGAACTAAAATCATACCCTCTGATTACTGTGTTGCATTCACGGATATTTCTTTGATTATCAGTGGAAAATCGCTTGCTTTTGCAAATCGAAAGTTTGACTTTCGATTTGCAAAATATTAGGTAAACATTTGGAAACTTGATAATTAAATGCATACATTTGCAAAAACGAAACAATATGGCGGCTCTTGTCAACAGAAACATCCGAAGTTTCATAATTCAGAATCTTCAAGTTTTTCCAGCGGTGGTGATTCTCGGCTCGAGGCAATGCGGAAAAAGCACGCTCATTAAGATGATGTCGGAGCAAATTGGCAACTATCTGTATCTCGATTTACAAAATCGAAGCGACCTTGCCAAGTTGACGGAACCTGAACTATTTTTCAGCAATAACACCGACAAAACCATTTGTCTCGACGAGATTCAACTGCGCCCCGACCTGTTCAGCATTCTGCGTAGCATTATCGACCGTGACCGGCGCAATGGGCGTTTCATTTTACTAGGGTCTGCCTCGCGCGACCTTGTGCAGCATACAACCGAGACTCTTGCGGGACGTGTTGGGCTGATTGACCTTACGCCTTTTATGATTGACGAGGTTTGCACACAACCTGCCTTTGATATTAAAAAGTATTGGTTCAGAGGCGGTTACCCCGATAGTTACAATGCTGATTCCGATGCGGCAAGCGCACTTTGGCGTGAGAATTTTATTCGCACATATATCGAGCGTGACATTCCGCAACTCGGGTTCCAAATTGCCGCGCCAATGCTTATGCGAATGCTCACTATGACCGCTCACGAGCACGGCGCAATACTCAATTTGGCCAAATTCGCATCATCACTTGGCGTTTCTGCTCCAACCGTCCGCCACTACTTTGACATTATGGAGCAAACATATATTCTGCGGACACTTCAACCATATTTTGCCAACACAAAAAAGCGGCTCGTGAAATCACCAAAGATTTATGTTCGAGATAGCGGTATTTTGCATCAAATCTTGCAGTTGCAGTCGTTTAACGACCTTTTGGGACACACCATTTTCGGCAATTCGTGGGAGGGAATGGTAATTGAGAACGTGTGTGCCAAAGCCCGCAACGCACAGTGCTGCTTCTACCGCAGCGCAACTGGCGACGAAATGGATTTGGTGCTTCTCTACCCCAACGAAACCATTGCTATTGAGTGCAAATCTTCCTCTTCGCCAACAGTTCAAGAAGGATTTTGGAAAGCAATAGAGTTTTTGAACCCCACAAAAACATTTGTAGTGGCACCTATTGACGACTCTTACTTTATGGCTGAAAATGTGGAGGTTTGCAATCTGCAAACACTTCTGGAGAGGGTTTAGGCTTGCCTTATATTTCCATTGCCGTTTTAATGGAATGTATATCGGTTTTCATTTGAGCGATATTGGCGGCAAGTTCTTGCAAATCAACGTCGGTGCTGCCTTTCACAAGTTCCGACACGTCAACTTTAAAGTATTCGGCAATCTGGACAAGGCGAAGGAAAGAAATGTTGGTCTCGCCACGCTCGATTTTTGAGTAAGCGGTTTTTGAAATGTCCAAGTCAAAAGCTACGTTTTCTTGCGTTAAATTCTGCTGTCTTCTTACTTGAGCAATATTTCTGCCTAGAGTTGCTAAATCCATTTCTTTTTTTCTCAAAAATAGTAGCCTCTATTTGGCGAATAACAAACCGCCGTTTCTACAA
Source organism: Salinivirgaceae bacterium (assembly GCA_017557605.1). Taxonomy (GTDB): domain Bacteria; phylum Bacteroidota; class Bacteroidia; order Bacteroidales; family SZUA-534; genus RUG13583. Next base: position 14,053 of record JAFYYJ010000093.1, on the reverse strand, counting down.
ATACAAACTTTTATTTTCATTTTACATAGAAAATGGTAACTTTGGGTTGTTTTTATATAACTAACGGTTAAAATATATGTATTATGAAAAGATTAGTAATAGCCATTGTTTGCTTGTTTGCAGTATCAATTAATTGTAGTATTGCTTCCCCGATTACCCAATTTGGTATAGTAAGACAACGGTCCGTTGAAGGATATCAGCAATACGTTGGGAAAAAAGTAGTATTTTATATACCAATTAATAGAACAACAAGTGGCCTCAAAGGAAAAATTAATTATGGAGCCGAATATACTATTGAGCGTGTTGAAGGCCTGTCTGTGGTTGACAATGCAGGCGACAGTAACATAAAATTAATTTTTTCATTTAAAGAAGTTGGTAATGTTAAATCAAAACCTATTAAAATAGTGTGTTATGATGGTATGTTTTTGAAAGGTATTTATTCGGAACTTGAAGCATCAGATATACCATTATACTTTGTTGATATAATGAAAGAAGCCACTGATAAATATATCGGAAAGACATTATCATACAACAACGCTCAAATAAAAATCACAGGTATTCAATTTATGGCTGATTATGTTCCATATAGTAAAGGAAACTTAAATTATCCTTGTTTCATTTATGAGGATTTAGCAACTGGTGAAAAAACAAAGGAATCATTTAAAGATGCTTTCGGCGGTTCGTACTTTTCAGTTCTTTCAAAAGTAGAGAAACCAGCTGATGAATCCGTGCGTTATGGAGAGACATCAACCATTGAAGATAAAGGCATCACAAAGTTTTCTTATACGGATAATATTATTGATATAACAATTTTTGGTACAAAGGAGGAATTTAGTTTTTCATTGAAGAACAATTCTGAAAATTCAATTAAGGTTGTTTGGAATGAAGCTGTTTTTGTAGGATTAGATGGTTCAACATCAAAAATAATGCATGCTGGCACAAAATTTTCTCAAAAAGAAGCCGACCAACCTGCATCCGTGATTATTCGAGGAGCCAAAATCGATGATGTGGCAGTACCCACCTCAAATGTTCGTTATAGTAGTATTTTAAAAGATTGGGTAACGGATTCAATGTATCCTAATAAAGAGGGAAAAGATGGGCAAGTTCGTTTGATGTTGCCTATTCAAATAAAAGAAACTATCAATGAATATGTCTTCGTATTTGACATAAAATTTGCACAAAACCACCCGGAATTAATGGAATTATAATATCAAGTATTCTCAATTTATCACAAGCGACTCCGTTGAAAGAATTTTTACCGGAGGCGCTTTTATTTTTGCTATATCTTTTACCGCAAATGTCGCCATTCGGCAGTCAACCTATTAGCAAAAATTCTTTAATTCTTCACCTCCAACACTCCCACAAGCTGTTCATATTCACCGGTAGTTGGGCGGAAAAAGACAAGGAACAGATAGGTGTTGCCGGTTTGGGAGTGTGAGCCTTCGAAGCGCTCGGTGTCAACCTGGCCGGTGTGACTATTGCGACAGACATAGATATAGTCGTAAACTCCTTGCTTCAGAAACAAATCGGACTCGTAGCGATGCTGTTGGAAATTGTAACGCATCATATTAGTTGAGTCAAGTTGCCAGTTGCAGAAGCCGCCACACACAAACACATCACCGTCGAGCATAGGCTCCGAGGCAAGTGTCAGATGAGCATAAGCATAATCAGCGGCGCGGTAATAGTCGTCGAACGATTTGTTGACCGTTTCGGCATAAATCAAATACTGACCGTTCTGGTCGGTATCGGTAAAATATGGTTTGAAGGCGCGGCTCTCGTCGGTTGGAGTGGTAATATGAAAAAACGGCGCATGGTAATCAACCTGATTGTAATTGACAGGCGCTCGCCGCAAGTAACGCATATCGAGACGACGGAACTCGTTGCCACCCGAAATCATCATATCGCCAGCATAAGAATATATAAGCTCCCTTCCGGCTATCTGCTTGGGTTTCAAATCTGTCAGCGAATTGAAAGGCGAACCGTTCTGTATAACACTCACCGAAAGCTCGCCAAAGAAATCGTTCACGGGCAAATCGCTGCAATCAACTGAAAGACGCACATCGTGCGAGTGCCGCTCACTAACTGCGGTCTGCGGTTTCAGAATCTCGACATCAATACCTGCAAGCTGCTCACAAACCATAAACATTGTGCGTGCAACAAGGCTGTCGGGACGACCGGCATAAAAAACATCAACCTGATAGCATCCCGATAACAGCATCTGCACATCATCGTTCGGAAAGCCGATGCGGTAGTTTATGTATTGAACGGTTGTTCCCACCGAAGGCGAATAATCGGTTATCGCATTAATTGTGAACCCGTTGGCGTATTCAGCTGGCAACAAATTGCTTGGTGTGCCGTCGGAATTACAATGACGGAGACTGTATTCAAGGTCGGCTATGTTAGAATCCAAAATATCGAACTCAACAATAACGCGCCCACCACTATTCAACTCGATAAGAGGAAAAGAAGTCTCATCGCCTTCGACATAAGTGCGCAAGGTATGCACATACGGCTGGCTGAACGGTTGTTGCTGGGCAAAAACCGATATCGGCAAAAGAGCCGAAACAATCAGCCATAAGGCCGTCCGTTGCATTTTTACACTCTTCATTATTGTTTTTCAGCCAGTTTTTCCGCTGAGCGTGCGTACCATATCATATAAATGTAGAGCGGAATCATTATGAAAAGTGCCGCCTTCACACCGAAATAGTCGGCCACAGCACCCATTGCCACGGTAATGATTCCGCCACCCGCAATGGCTGTAAGCATCAGGCTTGTGGCCTTATTTGTGAGATAATCAAGTCCGCGTGTGGCAAGGCCGAAAATGTTGCCCCACATCACCGACTGGCACAATCCCGACGCAATTAGAGCCACAATGGCCACCGGTCCGTGGAATAATAATCCGAAAGCCACCAGAACAATGCCGGCCGCCGCATAGACCGAAAGAGCAACCTTGTCGGTGACACGCTTCATCACAAAAATACCCGTGAAACGTCCGGCAAGCATTGCCAAGAAATAGAATGTTATGAATGTGGCAGCGCGTGACTCATCAACGCCCAGAATGTTGCTGTTGGTGGCGTACTGCACCATAAAGCTCGGTATGGCGATTTCAATTCCCTCGTAGATGAAAATAGCCAGCACACCATAGCGCAAGTGGCGGTGCTGCCAGGCTTTCGCAATCGTTCCGCGGTCATCTGTCTGATGTGTGATTACGGGGAGTTTTATCAAGCTTATAATTATTAGCAAAACCAAGAAAGCCGCACCAATCGACAAATAAGGCATTTGCAGCGACTGCGCCAATGCCGACCGCTGTGCGTCACTCACGGGTAGAGTGTTGTCGGGAATAATCTGGCTTATAGTGCCCAAAAACAGAGCCGTGCCTACAAGTGGAGCTATCATTCGTGCGGTGGAACTTGCCGTGCCTACAATATTCATTCGCATTGCGGTTGTGCGATGCGGACCAATCTCAACTACATACGGATTGACTGCAACTTGCAACAGCGTTATGCCCAACGCCAGCACAAATGTGGCTGTCAGGAAGAACGGATAGCTAACCATTAGAGCGGCTGGGTAGTAAAGAAATCCACCCAAAGCACAAATCATCAAGCCAATGAGCATTCCGCGCTTGTAGCCGAACCGTTCAGTAATAACCGATGACGGAATTGAGCCCACGCCATAAGCTCCGTACCAAACCATGTTGATGAACATAGCCTGCGCGTTTGTCAGGCTGAAAAGGGTTTGCATATAAGGTATGAGAATGTTGTTCATCGTAGTTACAAAACCGAACGAAAAGAACATAAACGTCAAGGTGCTCATTCCTGTGATGCTGGTGCGTTGTTCTGACATAGCTGAAAAATTAGATGTTTAACGTTGGATGTTTTTGTGTTTAGTTTTTAGAAACCGCGCTTATTTTCGGCATTTTAGAAATACGGTTGTTTTTGAACACCGACCTATCGCGGCCCAGATATGGGAACGGATTCTTATAAGCTGATTTTGCCGACAACGGATTGCTGTCGCCGCTTATAACACTGATAGCTGTTGAGAGCATCGGGTCGTTGAGGTCGCCAAACTGATAGCCGCCCAACACGTCATCCTCAACATAATAGTCGGGCTCAAGTCCGTCGATAAAATCAGTGAAGCCTTGGGCATTGGCATATTTGAAGCATACGGGCAACAACGCCCAATTGCCCAAATCTTTTAAATCCGCATCGTCGCCTGTGTCATAAAATTGGAACATTCCAGTATATTTTCCGTAAGTTTTTTCGCCTATGAGTTTGACATTCATATAAGGCATAAGCGCGATAGTCACCGACTCGCTGGCCGAAGCTGTGCCTTTTGTGCAAAGAACATACAGATTCTCCATATCGGCGTTATGAGGGTTGACTGGGAAATGTTTCACAACCCCTTCTTCAATATTTTTGAAATAATTCTCTAACGCCACATTATAGATAATGTGCTCGTACACCTCCCGGTTTTCCACAACGCTGGCCGGAGCAATGGCCGAAGCCAGCCGAAGCTCTGTGCTCTCCTCGCCGCCTCCATTATAGCGCAAATCAAGTATCAAATCTTTGACGCCAGCTGCTTTGAAACGGTCGAAAATAGCGTCAATAGTAGCGTGATAAGTATCGCCCATTGTGAACTCCGTAAAGACATAATAACCGACCGGTTTGTCACCGACATAGAAAATAGTATCGTAAATCGACGGGTCGGCCTGAATAATTTCAGCTTTTAGCGATATTATCTCGGCATCGTCAAATTTGTTGTTTTCAGCATCGTATGTGCCAAGCAAATATGTGACATCATCTTTACGATATAGGTCATAATAGTTGTCAACATTCATCTCTTCGCCATTGATTTCGAGGATGATATCGCCGCGTTTGAGTCCGGCTCTGTCGGCTGGCGAACCCGGATAGACATATTCAACCAGAATCATGACATTCTTTTTGTTGTTATAATATCTGAACTGCGGCGAATAACCCTTTGCGTATGGTGTGCCTTCCGATTCAGCAAGATATTCGTCTTTATCATCGACAATGAACGACCACCTATCATCAGCATAAAGCAAACTCTCAAAATATTCTTCGGGGTTGCGTATGTCGGCGTTTCTGTAGCGCGGCACGCGTTTGTTCCACAAATAGTAGGTCTGCATAACTCCGTTGATGCACTTGTTCACCTTTGCGTACTCCTCTGCCTTGCTGCCGTCAGTGTTGCTGTCTTTCTTATTGCACGCCACGACCAACATTGCCACTACGCTTAATAAAATCAAACTCTTTCTCATTTTGATATTTTATTCTGAATATCTGACAATCAAATTGTTATTACTAACCGATTCATCTCTTCCGATAACAATGAACGGATTTTGACGCGACGCTTTGGCTGTAAGCGGTTGTCCTCCTATAACATCAACAGCCGTTGCCAGCATCGGGTCGTTGAGGTCGCCAAACTGATAACCGCTCATCATATCATCCTCAACATAATAGTCGGGCTGCAGGCCACCGTCAAAATCGGTGTAACCTTCGGCATTGGCCGTCTTGAACGTTATGGGCAAAATGACCCAGTCGCCAAGACCGGTATAGCCGCGCACCGTGCGGTCGAAAACAAACATCCCGACATATTTTCCGCGTGTGTTAGTGCCGATGATTTTGACATTCATATACGGCATCAACCCTGTGATTAACAGCTCGCTTGCCGAAGCCGTGCCACGTGAGCAAAGAAAATAAATGTTCTCCATATCGGCATTGTGGCCTGTATCGAAAAATCGGTACAGAAAGCTCTCCGGGTCTTTTTCGCGCACTTCAGTCAGATTATCGTTGAAGAAAAGCCTTGTCATCACCTGCTCTTCTTCGACAACCGCTGCCGGAGCCATGTTTGAGGCCAAAAGCTGCGCAACCCATGTCACGCCGCCGCCATTGTATCGCAAATCGACAATCAGGTCTTTGACACCAGCTTGTTTGAAATGGTCGAAAATGCTGTTAATGTGCTCGTTATACTTCGGGTTGTAGGCGAATTTTGTGAACACATAGTAGCCTACCGCTTTTCCGTTAACATTGATTATCGTGTCATAAACCGACGGGTCGGCCTCTATCTCAGCGGCTTCCAACGATATTTGCCGGGCATCGTCGAACAGACCGGTTTTGGCGTTGTAAATTCCTATAGTGTATGTGGCCGCTTGCTTCGAATAGAGCGCGGAATAATTATCAAGTGTCATCTCCTCACCGTCAATTTTGGAAACAATGTCGCCACGCCTGAGTCCTGCTTTTTCGGCCGGCGAACCCCGATACACGTACTCCACAACCAGCATCACTTTGCCTCTGTAGTTGAAAAACTGCGGCGAATAACCCATTGTAAAGGGCTCACCTTCAAGTTCTTTGTTCAACTTATCGTAATCGTCGCGGATAAACGACCATTTATCGACGGGGCTAAGCAAACTTTTGAAAAACTCATCGGGTTTTCTGGCTTCGTTTTTCGAAAACTCCGGCATCGACTCATTCCATAAATAGCACGAATCCAATATCTTATAAATTGTTTGGTCTATCAGGCCGTAACGCTCCAAATCATCGCGGTTTGTGCCGTTGTCGTCATTCTTGTCGTGGCACGACACAATCATTATCAGGCCGATAGCTATTGGCAACAGAAACTGTTTTGCGTCAGATGTCGGAGTTATATTGCCGAACAAATTTTTCATAAGCACAAAGATAGAATAAAAAGAAGTTTGTAAGGCTAATACAACAAACACCCGTCGGCAAAGTTTTATATCTTTGCGGAAATTTTGAAAATCGATGCCGGAGGTTGGTAAATATCTATCGCAAATAAACTCTCCCGACGACCTAAAACGTTTTAAGCCAGAGGAACTTCCTGCTATTTGCGCCGAATTGCGCCAATACATCATCGATGTTGTTAGCCGGCATCCGGGACATTTCGGCTCAAGCCTTGGCGTGGTCGAGCTTACGGTTGCTCTCCACTATATTTACAACACTCCTTACGACCAGCTTGTGTGGGATGTCGGGCATCAAGCCTACGGACACAAGATTTTGACCGGCCGTCGCGATTTGTTCCCCTCAAATCGTCTGCTGCATGGCATTTCGGGTTTCCCAAAACGCAGCGAAAGCGAATATGACGCTTTTGGCGCTGGACACGCATCAACCTCAATATCAGCCGCTTTGGGTCTGGCCATGGGCTCAAAACTCAAAGGCGAGACCGACCGCAATGTAGTGGCTATCATCGGCGACGGCTCAATGACCGGCGGTCTGGCTTTCGAAGGCCTCAACAACGCCGGCGTTCAAAAGACCAACCTGCTTGTCATTCTGAACGATAACAACATGGCTATCGACCCGAGCGTGGGTGCATTCAAAGATTATCTGGTCGATGTCTCAACCTCGCAAAAGTACAACAAACTGAAAGACGAAGTGTGGAATGTGTTGGGCAAGCTGAACCGATTCGGACCTAATACTCAGTCGCTTATCCAAAAAATTGACTGCGGTGTAAAGTCGATTCTGCTGAAACAAGGCAACCTGTTCGAGGCGTTGAATTTCCGTTACTTCGGCCCTATCGACGGTCACGATGTCATATATCTGACCAAGGTCCTCGACGACTTGAAACGCATTCCTGGACCAAAACTGCTGCACGTTAAAACCGTGAAAGGCAAGGGCTTCCCGCAGGCCGAGCAAGACCAGACCACTTGGCACGCTCCCGGCTTGTTCGACAAGGAGACTGGCGAGATAATAAAAACATCGTCCGACCCGCGTCCGCGTTTTCAGGACGTTTTCGGCCACACTCTGCTTGAACTGGCCGAGCGCAACCCGAAGATTGTCGGCATAACGCCCGCCATGCCTACAGGCTGCAGTATGAACATTATGCTGGAGAAGATGCCCGACCGCACTTTCGATGTGGGCATTGCCGAAGAACACGCCGTAACGTTTGCCGCAGGACTTGCCGCACAAGGAATGATGCCTTTCTGCAACATCTACTCTACTTTCATGCAGCGCGCCTACGACCAGATTATCCACGACGTGGCTCTGCAAAACCTCAACGTTGTCTTCTGCCTCGACCGCGCTGGCATTGTCGGTGCCGACGGCGCAACACACCACGGCGCTTTCGACATAGCTTTTATGCGCAGCATCCCAAATATGACCGTTGCCGCCCCAATGGACGAGTGCGAGCTCCGCAATATGATGTTCACCGCGCAAAACCGTCCGCAAGGGCCGTTCTCTATCCGCTATCCGCGCGGAAAAACACCAAACGCCGATTGGCAGAAACCATTCGAACTGATACCCATAGGCAAAGGCCGTACACTGCGCGAAGGCTCATCGTTAGCCATTTTAACGATTGGCAACACTGGCAATTTTGTGAATGAGATATCGGACAAACTGCTTGAAGCCGACATCGATTACGCTCACTACGATATGCGCTTTGTGAAACCGATTGACGAGGAATTGCTGCATAAAGTGTTCAAGAAATTCACCAAAATCATCACTGTTGAAGACGGTGTTCTGAAAGGTGGTTTTGGTAGCGCGGTGCTTGAGTTTATGGCTGATAATCAGTATAATGCCGAGGTTGTTCGGCTTGGCATCCCCGACGCTTTTGTCGAGCACGGCGCATCGCATGAGTTATACGAAATCTGCGGCTACTCACCCAACGACATTCTGAACACAGCAAAAAAGATGATGAAGCCGGCCATAGCCAACCACGAGACGCATCACCTGCGTATCTTGCAGGCTTTCAAATTCTTCAAGCAATAGCTTTCCGCTTCAGTATATAAATAGTATTCGACGTATACCTGTCGTTCTGTATCGTCTCCACATCCATTCCGCACTCGTCGGCAATCTGTCGCATACGTGTTTCCGACAGAAAGACAAGCTGTTCTTCGGTTTTGTTGAACTTGATGATGCGTGTTGACATCAGCTCGGTGAAACGTGTCAGACGGTGGCGCTCCTGCTCCTCGGTGTTGCCGTCGCGGATGATAATCATTCCGCCTTCGGCCAACGCCGCCACACAATTGTGAATCAGCTGGTTCTGATGCTCGGCGCTCATATAGTGCAGCATATCGTTCATGATGAAGACATCGCTTTGCGGCAAGCTGTATTCCAATGCATTAGCTTGCTCGAACCGCAGATTGCAATGCTGCCGCAGCCAGCCGTTCTGCGCAACGGCAATCTTATCGTCATCGTAGTCGATGCCCAGTATTTCGCGCTCGTCAGATGTTTGGGCAAGCATATAACACAACGGCCCGTAGCCGCAACCTATATCGGTTATGCGGGCACGGCGCGGCACAAGCTGGTCGAACAGCTCGTAGTTGCCCTCCATGCGGATTTTCACGCGCAGATACCACTCCTCAACCGGTCCTTTGAAGATGAAATTATGCATTATGCGGCTGTGAATGGCGCTGCTGTGTGTGTTTGTCAGCTCATCGTAAAGCTGCTGATACTGTTGTTTGAACCAGGCCGAAATCTTCTTTGTACGTTCGCGATAATCGTCTCCCCACGAGCGGTCGGTATATTTTATGCGTGACAGAACGCTGGTTGCTATCAACCCGTGACGCACAATGAACGGCTGCTTTTTAGGAATGACATCGCCTGTGCCATAAAGCAAAATCGGAACAATGTCGAGTTTAAGTTTCTCGGCCAACAAAAATGCTCCTTTATGGAAGCGACGTATTTTGCTGTCGACAGAGCGCGAGCCTTCAGGAAATATCACCACGGAGAATCCCTCTTTAATGCGCTCACTCACAATCTCTTGGTTTATGTCGACACCGTCGCCAGTGTAGATGAATCCCGCATAGCGTATCAGTCCGCCAAAAACCGGCGAGTGCCAAACCCACTTGTTGGTAACCATTACCACACGCGTCGAAACGGAAAGCATTGTCAGTATATCCATAAACGACTGGTGATTGGCTATGATGATTGCCGGCTGCTCGTCAAACTTTCCTGTAGTATTGCGATGAAGCCTTTTTACGTGCGGAAAAGCAAAGAATATCAAGCGACTGGCCCTGTTCATAAGGAAACATATCAGCCGCCGTTTGTGAATTTTCCTTATCGGAACCAGATAAAGCACAAAAGTGAACAACCGAAGGATGAAACAGCATATCGTAAACATACCGAAGCCCAGCACCGTCAAAATCAAATCAGATGCCGCATAAGGCATATTTCCTTTGGCTGCCGGGTTTGCAATAAAGAAGTTAAAGATGATAGGCTGAATGGTGAACGCCACCAGCACCACCGTCAGTATTCCCAAAATCGATATCAGCGAAATTGACTGCAAGGCCGGGTGCTGTGCGAAAACAAGCGCTCCCATACCCACAACAATGGTGAAGGCCGAACAGAAAATGGCCGTCTTGTGCGAGTTCAGAATCTCGCGGCCTGTGCGGTATTTGCTTTGCAGGCCGTCCATTATGAAGATGCTGAAATCGTCGCCTATGCCGAATATGAATGTTGAAATGATGATGTTGATGATGTTGAATTCGATGCCGAAAAGTCCCATTAAACCTAAAATCACAAACCAGCTAACAAGCATCGGCAAAAAGCTCATCACCGTAAGCTCAATGCGGCCGTACGATATTAGTAACGCAAAGAAAATCAAGAACGAAGACGTGTAAAGTATCCAGTTAAAATCATCGTTCACGTTGCCCACCCAGCGATTGGTGAAATAGGCGCGGTCAAAAATCACCAAATCGTCGTTGCGCTGCATCAGCTTGTAAACTTGCTCTTTATCCGACTCGTTGAGCCGCACCTGCGACACCAGCATTCTGAAATTGTCAGCCGGCACTACCCATTCGGCCAGCAACTCGGCAAAAGCGCCGTCGGTTTTAGTGAAATCGACTGTCGAAAATTCGCTGTTAAACCACTTGTAAAAGCCGTTGAAAGCCGAAGCCTTGAACTTGTAACGCTCACATTCCGAGCCTATTGTCTGTTCCAACAACTGTCGGCGCTCGGGTGTCCAGAAATCGTTCCAAAGCTGAAGCCTGTGTTGTTGCTCTTTTAGGCTCGGCACAAATCGCTCAGCCGATGCAAAATCTTTTATAAGTCCTTCATTTTTAAGGCTGTCGAGCTGGCGGTTGATGTCAGCATAAACGGCAGCTACCGAATCGTCGGTTGTGCCAACGCTCACAAACATCACGTTTTTGGCTTCGGTATCGTAAAACGCCTCTATCTTCTCGCGGGCCGTTTTCAGATGCTCCGGCTCGTAGTACATCGTCATCATATCGCTGTTGAAACGCACCTTTCCGGCTGTAAAACAGCTTATTACAATCAGTATCAGCAACCCGCCGACAATCCAGCGGTTCTTTTCGTAATGATACGAGTTTATCTTCTCAATGAATTTCAGCACTTTACCTTGCTTTATATCTGCCTGACCACTAAGGAAATGCGGTAAGAAGATAAGGCAGAAAAGCGTTGTGCCGATGAGTGTGAGCGAGGCGAAAAGACCGAAGTCGCGCAGTATGGCCGACGACGTGAACACCAGCGCGAAAAAGGCGCCAATGGTTGTGAAGCTGCCGACGGTAAGCGGGTAGGCCAACTCGTCGATTAACTGTTCAACGGTGCGCACATGGTTTTGATGAGCCAGCATGTGAATTGAGTAGCTGAGCGCTATGCCAATGATAGCCGCGCCCGCGCCAATGGCCGCAGCCGATATATCACCCTTAACAATCGACATTATAGCTAAGGCGAATAATCCGCCGAACAATGCCGGCACAATGACAAGCGGAATGGTGCGCTTGCGTTTGAAAATAAGCGATATGAATAACGCTATGATTATCAATGCTATAAGCGATGTCAGTGTGGTGTCGTTTTGTATCTGCAGGGCGTTGTAAACACTCACCGACGCACCGCCAAAATACTCGGCGTATACGCCAGGATGCCGGTTGTTGAATTTCTGCAACTCCTCCTCAAAACGGATTACAAAACCCTTATTCTCACCAATATGCCCGAGATTGTATTTCGGCGTCAGAATCATCATAAGCGACGAGGTGTCGCCAGTGAACAGATAGTTGTCAACCATTGCATTGCCCGACTCTATCTCGAAATCTTGCAGATTCTCAAGTGTTTGTGTGCCAATGCCCATTGGGTCGCGCAAGATGAATTTCCGCGTGCCGATGCCTATGGGCGAAATCATATTCTGATAGTTCTGCCGCATCCGCCGCTCAATGGCAGGTTGGGTTATCAGCGTGTCAAGGCGGGCATAATCGGCTTCGGTAAGAAATAATGGTAAATTGTTGTAAATGAAATCGCTGACTCCGCCAACAAGCCTATCATCTATCCGCAGCATAATTCCTTTCAGATACTCGCCGCACGTTTCGTTCAGCGTGCTGGCAAACTCCTCGGCTGTTGTTATTAGGCTGTCGACTGGCGCATTCCCCACAGGCGAGAAAATGACAACCATTTTGTCTTTAACGTTCAGATTCTGAAATACTTCGGCCGTCTTATCGCCTTCGCCTTTTGTCGGGAAAAAATCGGTTATGTTCTGTCTGATACTGATGCGGCTGGCCACCAGCGCCATGGCTACAACGCAGATTGTCAGGAAACTATAAAGAAGCGCCTTATGACTTTGAAAGAATTTGTATATGCCGATAAAAATCTTGCTCACAATAATGTCTTATTCAGAAATCCTTTTCTTCCTTCTAAACACAGCCAACAGCCCAAAAACCACCAAGCCCACCGCCACGCTGCACAAAGCCGCAAATATAACACTTCCAACAACATACGGAATGAGCGAATTTTTAACGCTCTCGAGTGTTATGTTGCTCAAAGTTAGCTCGATAGGCACTTGCAGAATCTTGCAGCCGGTAAAATAACTGCCGTAAATCAGAAACGGTATCATTGGCGGAATACTGATGTTTGAAGCCACAAGCGTTATCACTTTGTTCAGTTTGAGCATATGAGCTATGGCGAAAGCTATCAGCATCTGATAGCCCCAAACCGGAACAATGCCCATAAAAATGCCTAACATCACAGCGGCTGTTATTCGCAAATTAGAGTCGGGCGAATGTGTTATGTTATTGTTGATGAACAACTTGATGTTCTCTTTTGTCAGCTTTCGGCAGAAGTTGCGCGGATAAATCCAAAGCAAGGCTATCAGCACCAAAATTGTGTTCAAGATGCTGATGCGGGTGAAATCGCGCCACGGGCGGAAATGCGAAACACGCTCTCCCTCAGGCGGATAATAGACATTTATCGGTATGTTGCGGACCTCAACTCCACCCCACGATGCAAAAACCAAAGCCTCAAGCTCAAACTCGTATTTGGCTGTGTAATACCATTTCTGCACGTTCATCAGTTGCAGCGGATAAAGCCGGTAACCCGACTGTGTATCAGGCAGTTTGACTCCAGTTTCAAGTTTGAACCAAAAGTTTGAGAATTTGTTGGCGAAGGTGTTTTTGCCCGGCATATTGTCGGCCTGAATATTACGACCGCCAACAAGCAATGTATCGGGAGTCGCCTCTATCTCTTTCACAAATGTCGGTATGTCGGAGGCGAAATGCTGCCCGTCACTGTCAATGGTTATGGCGTATCGGTAGCCGTCGTCTTTCGCCTTGCAAAGACCGTTTTTCAACGCTGTGCCCTTGCCGCTGTTGCGCTGGTGTGTTATTATCTCGATGCCTTCTATCCCTCTCAGAATCTGCGCGGTATCGTCGGTTGAGCCGTCGTTCACAACAATAATGTGATTGGCATATTGCTTGATGTCCGCCAAAACACCGCCAATAGTTTTAGCGTTGTTGTAGGTCGGCACAACAATCACAATATTCAGCTCGTCGAGTTTCTCTTTGCAAGAAGTCATCACCAGACAAAACGGTCGTTATTGGGAGCCAAAACTACATAAATCTTACGATTATATTTTGTTTCTAACCAAACGAATCGGAATTGAAACCGAATTCATATGTAGGGATGTCACGCCGTGGCATCCGTAAAATAACCACGAATCCACATTTGATTACCACATTTTAAAAATCCAAACGCCGAAGGTGTGACATATCACAGGCCGGGGTGTGAACCCCGGATGAGCGTCAGCGCATAAAATGAACGCCGAAGGCGTGGCACAACAATTTATTATATGCCGCCCCGTC
>JAFYYJ010000092.1 GCA_017557605.1 Salinivirgaceae bacterium | reverse complement strand
TTATGCTTTACGTTAGCAACTGGCTGAAAGCTTACACCGAAAAGATTAAAGGACTATCGAAATAGCGTAGCAACTATTTATAAACCAAGAGAGGGATTTGGTTTTAGAATCAAATCCCTTTTTATTTACCTCACCATCACTGCGATACGATGAAATAAGCAAAAGCTATCGGCGAAAATCGCTAAATTGTGTTACTTTTAAGGCTTATAACGGATACACGACATGTTGACGCTGAAACACTCCATAAGATTGTGCACCTTACTCCTATTGGTTTTGAGCAGCCACTGCGGAATAACTGCAGAGCCAGAATTCTTCAGTGTCAACAATTTATACCAAATATCGATACGCGAGACCAACTCTGTCTGCAAAGACGCTGACGGATTTGTGTGGGTGTCGTCGAAAATGGGCATTCTGCGTTTTGCAAGCCACAACTACCGTTTCTACAACCTGCCATACTCCGAACATAACGCGCTGACCGTCAGGCTCGAATGCCGCGACAATATGCTGGTGGCTTATTGCAATACAGGACAGGTTTTCATCTACAACCGCGTTTCCGACCAGTTTGAGCCGCTCGTCAACCTTATAAGGTATATAAATCGTTTAAGCTTGATTATATACAAGATAGCCATTGATTCGGAACTGAATCTTTGGGTTGCCACATCGAACGGATTTTTCAAATACACCGACGGCCAGATTGCGGTTATTGAGGACGAGGGCGCTTTTTACAATCTGGAGTGGCAGTCGGACAATCAACTGATTGTGGCTGGACTGTCGAAAATCGAGACAATTGACACTGACTCGCCTGACGCACGGCCGAGCGATATTGGTGTAAGACTGCCTAACAGCATCAAAACCAGCATTTTCTGCGACAAAAGCCACAACCGGCTATGGATTGGCACAAAAACCGACGGCTTGCTACAATATGACTTGACAAGCCATACGGCAATGACAATAAGCGGTATTCCTAGGCTGCCTGTTCTGACGCTTAAACAATTCAACGACAGCACGTTGCTTGCCGGAGTTGACGGACACGGCATAAGCGCAATCGATATTGCCACAGGCCGGATTACAAAAACATACAAGAACGACCGCAACAACCCGCAATCGCTTGCCAGCAACGGTGTTTACGACATTCTGTGCGAACCTGGAAAGCGTGTGTGGGTATGCACCTACGATGACGGCGTTCTGTTCGCCAACATAGAATCGAAAAACATAACTCATCTTCAACATCTTACGAACAGCGATAATTCGATAAAAGACAACCACGTGAACGACGTTTGCGAGGACGCCGACGGCAACTTGTGGTTTGCCACCAACAACGGCGTAAGCCGATATAATCCGCTTACTGACAAATGGTTGCATATACTTGCCGACAACCGCGAGCGCTCGTACGTTTTTCTGTCGGTCTGCACCGACGCCAAAGGCCGCATCTGGGCCGGCACCTACTCGTCGGGACTGTACGTGCTTGACCGCAACGGCCGAATTGTGGCACATTACACAAACGACGGCAGCAGCCTTTACAACAACGATTTTGTTTTCAGCCTGCTGAAAGACCACAACAATGACATTTGGATTGGCGGCACCAACAACGATATTTTCAGTTACAACTGCCGCAACAGCACCTTCAGCCGCTTCGATTACGAGCCGGTGAACACCTTTGCCGAACTCGACAGCACCTATATGCTTTTGGGTTGCACCAGCGGACTTTTCAAACTCGACAAAACAACTGGTAATAAGACTGTTTTAGTTGACAGTTGCATCGTGAACGACATTCTGGTGCATGGTGACACCATTTGGGTTGCAACCCACGGCAACGGTCTGATTTGCCTGAACGTATACGACAAAACTACAATACGTTACGACATCGACAACGGACTGCCGTCGGATTTTGTCACAAGCCTGCTTTATGCCAGCGGACACCTTTGGATTGGCACAGAAACAGGGCTCTGCAAGTTTTCGCCGTCAAGCGGGAAAGCGTTTATTTTCCCTTCTACACAACAACTCTCGACATCATTTAACCGTCACGCGGCACTCGTTTTGAGCAACGGCAACCTAATTTGGGGCACCAACAACGGCGCCGTCAGCCTAAATCCCGATTTCGAGCCCGACGAGCAGTCGCAGGGCAAAATCTTCATTCAAGACATCAGCGTGGCGGGCAGCTCAATCCGGAACATCGACGGAATGACCGGCAACACGCCGATAAATCAACTAAACACTTTGAAACTCAACTATACACAGAACACCATAAAGATTGAACTTGAGGCTTTGGGAAGTGTTGTCGGGCCAAGGTTTGCCTGGAAAATGGAAGGTATTGACGCCGAATGGAACCAACCTACGGTGCAAAACATCATCTCCTACCCTAACCTTCCGACTCGTAGTTTCGACCTGATTATCAGGCTATATGACAACACCATGTCGCGTGTTATCGATGAGAGAAAACTTGCCATAACAGTAAAACCGGCATTCTGGCACACATGGCTGTTTATGATTGTCTGCTACATTATGGCAGCCACCATTCTGTTCACATTTATAATGCGCTATATATCAGAAATGAAGCGCCGCCACAGCGAAGACAAAATTCGATTCTTCGCCAACACCGCACACGAAATGCGAACATCGCTAATGCTGATAAAAGCGCCAATCGATGAACTGACAAAAGAGACCGGACTAAGCGAGCGTGGCAGGAATTGCCTCGATATGGCCTCGCAACAAGCACGGCAACTATCGGCTGTAGTTACACAACTAATGGATTTTCAAAAGGCCGACATCGGCAAAGATTATCTAAAACTTGTTGACACAGAATTGGTTGCATTTATTAATCAGAAAGTGCAAATGTTCGAATCGCTTGCGCAGAAAAACAACTGCTCAATCACTTTTGTGCACGACACCGAAAGCCTGACCTCAGCAATCGACGTTGATATGATAGGCAAAGTGATTGACAATCTGCTATCGAACGCCATAAAATACTCCCCCAAGGGCGGCCCGGTTACGGTTAGCCTTCAAAGCGGTAAAGGCGCGTGGAAGCTGAAAGTGGCCGACAAAGGCATCGGCATAAGTGAAAGCGAGCAACTGTACCTGTTCCGTGAGTTCTACAGGAGCGAAAATGCTGTGAATTCGAAAGTTGTAGGTTCGGGCATCGGGCTAATGCTGGTAAAAAGTTACGTTAAGCTGCATGGTGGAAGTGTGAGTTGCGAAAGCCGGCAAAACCAGGGAGCGGAGTTCACAATCGAGATTCCAACGGCAATTGTTGGCTCGAAATCGGAAATGCTGAACAACAAACGACAATCCGCTAAAAATGAAACTATTACAATCAAAAACGACACATCGCTGCTGATTGTTGAGGACAACGAAAACCTGCTGCGGTTTATGCGCGAAACGCTGTCGGACGAATTCAACATTCTCACGGCCGAAAACGGTGCTGTTGCGTGGAAAAACATCGGCGAGCAGCAACCCGACATTGTTATTTCCGACATTATGATGCCCGAAATGGA
>JAFYYJ010000091.1 GCA_017557605.1 Salinivirgaceae bacterium | reverse complement strand
GAACGGCTACTGGAACGACGCGCCGCAATCGCCACGTGGAATTATGGACAACATAATCACCCGCCGCACCGAAATGAAATGGATGCAAAGCATTGGCATTCGCGGAATTAAGGTCGATTTCTTTGGCAGCGACAAGCAACCGATGATGCAACTCTACGAGGATATTCTGGCCGATGCCAACGACTACGGCTTGTTGGTAATATTCCACGGCTGCACCCTTCCGCGAGGTTGGGAACGTATGTACCCAAATTTTGCGGCTTGTGAGGCCGTCCGCGCAAGCGAGAATCTTGCCTTTGGCCAAAACGAGTGCGACAACGAGGCCTTCTGCGCAACGCTTCACCCGTTCATTCGCAACACCGTTGGCAGTATGGACTGGGGCGGCAGCACGCTCAACAAGCACTACGCCTACGACAACACCCACGGCAACACCCGCCGCACTTCCGATGTGTTTGCGCTGGCCATTTCGGTTATGTTCCAAACGGCTGTAAACCACTTTGCTATGGCGCCGAACAACCTTACCGACGCGCCTGCGTGGGCTATCGATTTTATGAAACAAGTGCCGACAACTTGGGACGAGGTGAAGTTTATCGACGGATATCCTGGCAAGTACGCCGTTCTGGCGCGCCGCCACGCCGACAAATGGTTCGTGGTGGGTATCAACGCACAGAAAGAGCCGCTGAAACTCAACTTGAACCTGCCAATGTTTGAAGCCAATCAGACCGTCAAACTTTACAGCGATGACGCTAACTTGAACGGCAGTGTTAAAGATTTGAAAATAAACAAGAAACAGCAAATGGCAATCACCATTCCGTGCAACGGCGGTGTGGTGATTACGAAATAAATTGGAAACGCATTAGATTGAAAAGAACCCGTGAGTGACACTCACGGGTTCTTTATTTTTTTACATTTGTGTTGCTCTGCACTAAATATCGTTGAAGGGCAAGATTTTATGACCGATAGAAACGAAATCATACTTTACCAACCTGACGAAGCCGTAAAACTCGAAGTACGGTTAAGCGAGGAAACTGTGTGGCTCACGCAACAGCAAATGACCGTACTTTTTGAGACTACCAAACAAAATGTCAGCCTTCACATTAATAACATATTTAAAGAGAGGGAATTAGATAAAAATTCAGTTGTCAAGGATTACTTGACAACTGCCGCAGACGGGAAAAAATACCGAACCCAATATTACAATCTCGATGTTATTATTTCTGTAGGTTATCGTGTCAAAAGCCAAAGAGGTACACAATTCAGAATATGGGCAACAAGCATTTTAAAAGACTATCTTTTAAGAGGATACGCTTTGAATAGCCGACTTGCCAATATTGAAAACCAAATCGAAACACAGCGGAAAATACTTGCCGACCACCAACAAAAAATCGACTTCTTTGTGCGCACCAACGCCTTGCCCGTTGAACAAGTGTTTTTCGAAGGACAGTTTTTTGAGGCGCGGGTATTGCTTGAAAAACTCATAAAAAACGCCACGCAGCGGGTTATTATCATTGACGCGTATGTT
>JAFYYJ010000090.1 GCA_017557605.1 Salinivirgaceae bacterium | reverse complement strand
GCAAACGCGCCCGCACCCATAAGCAATAATGCTGAAATAATAATGTGTCTTTGTTTCATTTTATTAGTTTTTTGTTTTCGAATTCTTACCAACCTATTAATTTAATAGGTTATTGTGCGGCAAACATACAGACTTTTCGATACAACCTATCGAATTGATAGGTGAATTTTTGAAAATTGGGCTTTATAGCGTAGAGTGGGGTGGTGGAAAAGCGTAGGGACGACGGGGTGATAAGCGACTCGCAAGCCAAAAATCAGCGGCACCCGCTGCAAATCAAAGTTGCAGCGCGTATTCCTGCTTGATTTCGCCCATTACAAAGGTGCTCTCAACTGACGCCACGTTTTCGATAACGCCCAACTTGTTGAGCACAAATTCCTGATACTGTTTCATATCGGTGGCACGCACCTTGAGCAGATAATCGTATGAGCCTGACGTGTTGTAGCATTCGGTTACTTCGGGCATACGCTGAATCTGCCGCGCAAAAGCGGTGGCAATGGCGTTGTTTATCTGCGCCATTTTCACTTTGCAGTACACCAGCAGGCTTTGGTTGAGTTTGTCGGGGTCGAGAATGGCCACATATTTTTTAATGTACCCCTGCCGCTCTAGACGTTTCTGCCGCTCGAACACCGGTGTTGGTGTCAGGTGCACGGCGTCGGCCAGTTCCTTGGTGGTAAGTTTCGCATTCTTTTGCAGCGTTTTGAGAATCTGCAAATCGATATCGTCTAATGTGTATGCCATAATTGTTAGAATTTATATTCTTCGTTGGCTGCAAAAATAGACAATTGTTCTCGATTGTGCGAAAATTCTGGAAGATAGTTCTGCTAAATTAAACAACAAAGCCCCCGGTTGTTGCCGAGGGCCTTGCCATCTATTGTGTTTAATTACTAAAGTCTTATGCCTGCTCAATAATGCTTTGTGCTGCGCTTGCCGCGATGTCGCGGTTGATTTTGCGCATAAGTCCCTGAAGAACAGCGCCCGGACCAACTTCAACAATCTCTGTCAAGCCATTGGCAATCATATTCTGCATTGTCTGTGTCCAACGAACCGGCGATGTGAGCTGAGCCACAAGGTTTTTCTTTATTTCGGCCGGGTCAGTCACAGGACTTGCTGTAACGTTTTGGTAAACAGGGCAAACAGGTTTCGAGAACGACACTTCGTTGATGGCCTTTTCGAGTTCGGCTCGTGCCGGCTCCATCATTGGTGAGTGGAACCCACCGCTAACTGAAAGCTTTATAGCGCGTTTGGCTCCCATTTCGGTGAATTTAGCAATAGCCTTGTCAATACCATCGTTGGTGCCCGAGATTACCAACTGTCCTGGGCAGTTATAGTTGGCAGGAACAATTCCGTTAATTTCGGCGCAAACTTGCTCAATAACAGCGTCTTCCATACCAATAATTGCTGCCATTGTCGATGGATTCAGCTCGCAAGCTTTCTGCATTGCCTGCGCACGTTTCGAAACAAGTGTCAAACCGTCCTCAAACGACAGAGCGCCGGCAGCCACCAAAGCCGAGAACTCACCAAGCGAGTGACCGGCAGTCATATCGGGTTTGAACTTGTCGCCAAGAACTTTCGCCATAATCACCGAGTGAAGGAAAACCGCAGGTTGCGTAACCTTTGTCTGTTTTAGGTCTTCGTCGGTGCCGCTGAACATCAGGCTTGTGATGTCGAAGCCGAGAATTTTGTTTGCGTTGTCGAATAATTCTTTGGCCAAAGCCGAATTGTCGTACAGGTCCTTGCCCATACCCACAAATTGTGACCCCTGTCCGGGGAATACAAATGCTTTCATTTTCTTTTAGTTATAAGTTTTTGAGTTCAAAGTTTTAAGTTTGAACTTTAAGTCGATTTTATGCGGTTGAGTTTCTGCATTCAGACTGTCGACAGTAGATGCATAATCAACTTATGCCTTTTGTCTTTCGCCTTCATCATTGCTCACCAAGTCCACCCGACAAGCAATTCTTGTGCCAAAAGGCGATTAGTGCAGCGGTTTGCCAAGCAGATTGATGAATTCGGCGCGGGTGGCGTTGCTTTTCATAAAAAGTCCGGTAAAAGCCGATGTGGTGGTGCACGATTCTTGCTTTTCAACGCCGCGCATCATCATACACATATGTTGAGCCTCGATAACTACCGCTACGCCAAGCGGATTTAGCGTTTCCTGTATGCAATCCTTTATCTGATTGGTGAGTCGTTCTTGAACTTGCAAGCGGCGTGAGTAGGCGTCAACCACGCGCGCTATCTTGCTCAGCCCGATAATGTGTCCGTTTGGAATGTAGGCTACGTGCGCTTTGCCGAAAAACGGAAGCAAGTGGTGCTCGCAGAACGAAAAAACCTCAATGTCCTTGACAATGACCATTTGCGAGTATTTCTCCTCGAACATAGCGCTGCGTATAATCTGATGTGGGTCTTGCTGATAGCCCTGTGTAAGAAAGAGCATAGCTTTTGCCACACGCTCAGGAGTTTTCAGCAGACCGTCACGGGCGGTGTCTTCGCCCAAAACCGACAGTATCTGTTTGTACAAACCGCCAAGTTTCTCTACTTGTTGTGGATTGTACGTATCGTTGCGCTGGTAGCTGAAATCGTCAATTTCCATAGTATTCAACATAATTATTCTCGGTTTCGGCAATTTTAATTTTGTAAAGTTCGGCTCCGGCTTTCTTGATTTCATCGGCAAGCTGGTTCCAAGCCGCAATGGCGATGTTTTCTGAAGTTGTTATTACGCCTTGCAGAAAATCGACATCGGTGTTTAGGTTGTGATGGTCGAGTTTGTCGGTGACAAGCCGGCGCACAATGTCACCAAGGTGCTTCATATTCATCACCATTCCCGTTTCGGGATTGACCTCGCCTCTTACTGTAACATACATTATATAATTGTGCCCGTGCCAGTTTGGATTCGAGCATTTGCCATAAATTTCAAAATTTCCGCTGTCGCTTAATTCAGGATTGAAGAGCCTGTGTGCGCTGCTGAAGCACTCGCGGCGTGTTATGTAAATCATTTTGAAAATATTAGGCTGCGAAGATAGAAAAATATGTTTAAAGGAGATAACGGATTGGTTGGGGAGTTGGGTGGTGGGAAGATTTAGTAATAAATAGTTGAATGTTCCCTATATTATATTGTATATCTCATTCTCAAAAAAAATTTGCACATCAATAATTTATCACTAACATTGCAACGTTTTCAAAAGGCGTGGGTGGTTCTGCCCAAGCAAAATCAAATTCTTGATTGTGAATTCCTTTTAAACAAGAACAGTTCTCTTAATGCTATAACATTATCATTATGGATTATGACATTACATCGTTAAGCAAGATGTTGCTTCCTGAGTTGCGTACAATTGCCAAAGGCTTGGGAATGAAACGCATCGAGCTTCTAAAAAAACAAGACCTTATTAATAAAATTATCGAAGTGCAGTCTGCGCAGTCGTCGAAAGGTGCTGAGGAACAGTCGTTGGAGCGTCAGCCGCGTAAGCGCACTCGCCTGAGCGGCAGACCCGAGCGCGTTATGGGTGTGTCGTTGAACGCCGACGGCGCTGAAACTGAGCCGATAGCCAAACCCGACACACCGTCTGTGCACAAGGTAATTACTGTGCCTTCATATGCTGACCGCAAGCGTATCGACGCCGATGAGCAATCAGCACGTCAGGAGCGTTTTGCGCCGCGTTTTGCACGCCCCGAGCGTCCCAGCTACCAGAAAAATGAGCAGACAGCCGACCGCAGCAATGCCGAGCAGACCCACCAGTCTGAAGCTGAGCGCCATGAGTCGCGTCCCGACAATCATCAGCGTTTCCAGCAGCAACGCTTCGACCAGAATAACCACCGCAACCAATATCAGAATCAGCAGTCTAATCAGCAATATCAGAATCAGCAGCCTGCCAATGAAAATAAGGTCAAATACGAATTTGACCAGTTCATTTCGGCAACTGGCGTGCTTGAACTTATGCCCGACGGATACGGATTCCTTCGCTCGTCGGACTACAACTATCTTAACTCGCCCGACGACATCTATGTCAGCCAGTCGCAGGTGAAGCTGTTCGGACTGAAAACTGGTGATACCGTTACCGGAACAATCCGTCCGCCAAAAGAGGGTGAGAAATATTTCCCATTGATTAAGGTCGAGACTATAAACGGTTGCACTCCCGAGAGTATCCGCGACCGTGTGCCGTTCGACTTTCTTACACCGCTTTTTCCCGAGGAGAAGTTCGACCTTACAAGTCATCCGCAATGCTCAATATCGACACGCGTGGTCGATATGTTCTCGCCTATTGGCAAGGGCCAGCGTGGTTTGATTGTGGCTCAGCCGAAGACTGGTAAAACGGTGTTACTTAAAGAGATAGCTAATGCAATAGCATATAATCATCCTGAAGTCTATCTTATCGTTCTGCTCATTGACGAGCGTCCTGAGGAGGTTACCGATATGGCCCGCAGCGTTAACGGCGAGGTTATTGCCTCAACATTCGACGAGCCAGCCGAAAAACACGTGAAAGTGTCATCAATAGTACTTGAGAAGGCCAAACGTCTTGTCGAGTGCGGCCACGATGTTGTCATTCTTCTTGACTCAATAACCCGTCTGGCTCGCGCCTACAACACGGTTTCGCCCGCATCGGGTAAGGTGCTTTCGGGTGGTGTCGATGCCAATGCGCTCCACAAGCCGAAACGTTTCTTCGGCGCCGCGCGTAACATCGAGGACGGCGGCTCGCTCACAATTTTGGCAACAGCCCTTACCGAGACCGGTTCCAAAATGGACGAGGTTATCTTTGAGGAGTTCAAGGGCACCGGCAACATGGAGCTCCAACTCGACCGCAAGCTTGCCAATAAGCGCATCTACCCGGCTGTCGACATCAACCTCAGCAGCACTCGCCGCGACGACCTGCTTGTGGACAAAGACACGCTGAGCCGCATGTGGATTCTGCGCAACCACCTGTCGGATATGAACTCGGTTGAGGCTATGCAGTTCCTCCGCGACCGTCTGCTTAAGACAAAGAACAATGAGGAGTTTTTTATTTCGATGAATTCATAATCATTAATTTTTTAATTGGATAGGGCAGGGAGCAATTCCTGCCTTCTTTTTTATCAGCCAGCCGCCAAAACCGTCTCGATGTCAGGCTGCCATAATCATGTTGATAATTATAAATACCAATATATAAGCTAATTACGATACTATATCGAACAATGATTTCAACCAATGTTATTTTGTTTCGTTTTTTTTAAAAAACCGATATATTTGCGTGCTTTTTGCACCCCCTGCAAAGGGGCTAATTACGAAAAACAAATAATTCAATTTTAAATTTAAAATGCAGAATAAAGGAGCTATTAGGTTTGTTGCTATCGCACTTGTCTTAGTGTGCCTGTATCAATTGTTTTTTACAGTAGTAACAACGCGTGAAGAAAAGAAAGCCACTGCCATAGCAACAGAGGCTGACGGTAATTTGAATCTGACCAAATACAACAACTATTTGGACTCATTGGCAAGTGAACCGGTTTACAATTTCTTCTTCTTGAAGAATTTCACTTATCGTGAATGTAAAGAACGTGAAATCAACCTCGGTCTTGATTTGAAGGGCGGTATGAACGTCATTCTTGAGGTGAGCGTGGTCGATGTCATCAATTCGTTGTCGAACTATAGTACCGACTCAACTTTCCGTCAGGCCATTAGAATGGCTAAGGATATGCAGAAAGCCGAGGGTGGTCAGACAAACTTTGTCACTCTGTTCGGACAATGTTTTGAGAAGATTGACCCTAACGCCGAGCTGGCCGCAATATTCAACACAACGGTTTTGCGCGGCAAGGTAAATGTCAACTCAACCAACGCTGAGGTACTGAACGTTTTGCGTGATGAGACGGAAGCCGCAATCGCCAACTCGTTCCAAATCCTCCGTACCCGTATCGACCGTTTCGGTGTGGCTCAGCCAAACATTCAGCGTTTGGGTAACACAGGCCGCATCTTGGTTGAGTTGCCGGGCATCAAAGATTCAGAGCGTGTCCGCAAGCTGTTGCAGGGAACAGCAAACCTCGAGTTCTGGGAGACATTTGACAACACCGAAGTTCAGCAATATCTGTATGCTGCAAATACAAAAATCAAGGAAATCAACGATTTGAAAGAGGCTGAATCAAGTAACGCAGCCCCTGCTCAAGCCGAAGCTGCTCAACCAACCGAGGAGAAAGAGTCGAACTCGTTGATTGATAAACTTCAAGAGGATGCTGACACTGCAGCCGTTACAAACACAAATGTAGCTAAAGACTACCCATTGTTCGCCTTGCTGCAGCCGCGTTACTCACAAGACGGCCGTCCGTTGCAGGGCGCAGCTATCGGTTACTGCCACTTTAAAGATACCGCAGCCGTTAACGCAATGTTGAACGACCCGCGTGTTAAAGCCGAGTTCCCGCACAACCTTCGTCTGTTGTGGGGTGTTAAGTCAATCGACGAGGCCGGCAACATCTTTGAGCTTATCGCAATCAAGGTTACCAGCCGCGACGGTCAGCCTGCTCTTTCGGGTAGCGTTGTTACCGACGCTTCTGACGAGTACACTCAAGGACGTGGTTCATCGGAGGTTTCGATGAGCATGAACGCTGAGGGTGCTCGCAAATGGGCTCGCATCACCAAAGAGAATATCGGCAAATGTGTCGCTATCGTTCTCGACAACTATGTATACAGCTATCCTGTCGTTCAAAGCGAAATCAAGGGCGGCCGCTCTTCAATCACTGGTAACTTTACTGTTACTGAGGCAAAAGACTTGGCCAACATCTTGAAATCGGGTAAGATGCCGGCACCAGCCCGCATCGAGCAGGAGACAATTGTAGGTCCTTCACTTGGTCAGGAGTCAATCGACAAGGGAATGTGGTCGTTCATAATCGCATTTGTTCTTGTGCTTGTTTATATGCTGTTATACTATCGTACAGGTGGTTTTGCGGCCAACGTTGCATTGTTCTTGAACGTGTTCTTCATCTTCGGAGTGCTTGCTTCGTTGGGAGCAGTTCTTACATTGTCAGGTATTGCAGGTATCGTGCTTACTCTTGGTATGGCGGTCGACTCCAACGTACTTATCTACGAGCGTATTAAAGAGGAGATAGCTTCGGGCAAGGGTATCAAACAAGCTGTGAAAGACGGTTACTCAAACGCTTACTCGGCAATCCTCGACTCTAACATCACAACCTTGCTTACCGCTCTTGTTCTTGGTAAGTTTGGCGACGGTCCAATCCACGGATTCGCTGTAACTCTTGGCATCGGTATTTTGGCATCGTTGTTCACATCAATCTTCATCACACGTCTGATTTTCGAGCGCATGCTTGCAAAAGAGAAGACTCCTTCTTTTGCGACACCTCTTACAGCGCGCGCTTTCAAGAATACAAAAATCAATTTCATCGGCGCCCGCAAATACAGCTATATTATTTCGGGTGTGGTACTGCTTGCAGGTGTTATATCGCTTTGCACCCGCAGTCTCGATTTTGGCGTTGACTTCACTGGTGGCCGCACCTACGTGGTTCGCTTCGACAAACCTGTTAGCACAATTGAAGTGCAGAACGCCATTGCCGAAGTTATTGGTGAGACACCTGAGGTTAAGACCTATGGTGGCAACGAGCAAGTGAAAATCACTACTAAATATCTGTACGAGGCTGGTTCAGCAGCTACCGACGCTGATATTGAAGAGGCAAAACAATACACCAAGGGCGAGCCTTCAGTAGATGATATTGTTGAGGTTAAATTCTACATTGCATTGCAGAATATGCTTCCGGCAGGAACATCGTTCGAGACATTCAAGAACGATTACCGTATGAGTTCGGAGAAGGTGGGCGCTACCATTGCTGAGGACATCAAGACATCGGCTGCATGGGCGGTGTTGTTCTCACTTATCGTCATCTTCCTCTACATCGCCTTCCGATTCAAGAAATGGCAGTTCGGTCTGGGTGGTTTGGTTGCATTGGCACATGATACATTGTTCGTGTTCGGCATCTACTCGCTGACTTACAGCATCATGCCGTTCTCAATGTCGATTGACCAGTCGTTCATCGCCGCAATTCTGACGGTGGTTGGTTACTCAATCAACGACACCGTGGTTGTGTTCGACCGTATCCGTGAGTATCAGACCATTATGACTAAACACTCGCTTAAGGATTTGATTAACGCGGCTATCAACAGCACGTTGGCTCGTACAATCAACACATCTATCACAACATTGCTTGTGTTGATTATCATCTTCATCTTCGGTGGCGAGGTTATCCGCGGATTCATCTTCGCAATGTTGATTGGTATCGCAGTTGGTACTTACTCATCAATCTTTGTTGCAACTCCGATTACTTACGATTTGCTTTCTCGCAAAGAGCGTAAGGCTGCTGAAGCTGCCAAATAAGAAAGTTGATTCAAACTAAATACGAAAAGGTCGCTAACCATAGCGGCCTTTTCTGTTTTTATTACTCTTGGCTTGCTGTTGTGTCGGTGTTGTTTATCTTTACACATTCATTTTAAGGCGATGATAGAAATAACAGATATACACAAATCGTATGGCGATGTTGAGGTTCTGAAAGGCATCAATCTGCAGGTGAAACAGGGCGAGATAGTGTCGATAGTGGGCAAGAGCGGTGCGGGAAAGACAACACTGTTGCAGATAATTGGCACATTGCTGCGTCCCGACCGTGGGCGTGTGGTTATTGGTGACACTGATGTTACGGCTTTGTCGGAGCGCAACATATCGAAGTTCCGCAACCAAAATCTTGGTTTTGTCTTTCAAAGTCACCAACTTCTGCCTGAGTTCACAGCTATTGAGAATGTGATGATTCCCGCCTTGATTAACAATAGCACACGTCGCCGTTGTGAGGAGCGTGCGCGTGAGCTTCTTGAATTTCTGAATCTCGGTCATCGCCTGAATCACAAACCGAAGGAGATGTCGGGTGGTGAGCAGCAGCGTGTGGCTGTGGCCCGGGCGCTTATCAATAGTCCCGAGGTTATTTTAGCTGATGAGCCTTCGGGCAATCTCGATACCCACAACAAGGAGGAATTGCATAAGCTCTTTTTCGACTTGCGCGATAAGTTCAACCAGACTTTTGTGATTGTAACTCACGATATGGGATTGGCGCAGATGTCGGACCGCACTATAACAATGCAGGACGGAATGGTGCAACAATGATTGAATAACTGACTGATTGAAGGATTGAGTTTAGCGTAAAGCCCGTTAAACAGCGAAGCGTTTAAACTTGTTCAACATTAAACTTTACACAAAGAATCACTTTTGTCGGAATAGATGCACATAGCCGTTGCGGCGGAAAGTCTCGTTGTTCCAGCCCTCGGCAACAATGGTGTAGTAATAGACGCCTGCTGGCGCCGCACCGAAACCGATTGTTTCACCGTCCCAGCCGTCCCAGCTTCCGTCGTTGTCTTCGTAGCTGTAGATTTTAAGTCCCCAACGGTTGTAGATTTTTATGCTGAACGAGCGAATTGAGCGAGGCATCGACTCGTCTTGGAACACAAACTTAGGGTTGGCTCCGCCTGGGGTGAAGGCGTTCGGAATGTCCGATTTCTTGGCAATGAACGACGAATCGACATTTATGTATTCCTCTTTCAACAGGCGGTCGTAGCATTGATGTTCCTCGCCGTTCTGCATATATACGGGGCCTTTTACGCACAGAGCCACATCGTAGCCGTATTTCTGGTTTGGCATTGTATATATCAACGGTTCAGGTATTTGCAGATTGACGGAGTCGCATAACAGTGAGTCGACTTCAAAACGGCGCCGGTCGAGCTGTTTGTAGAAATACCAGCACCATTCGGTGGCGTTTTCCGAACTATCGGAAAATTGCACGGCCAGTGGTGCTTGTCCTGAGCTATCGGTTTCGTTTTCAGGGACATAATCGCGATATACCGAAAAAGCGGCTTTTACAGCTTTCAGATACAGGTTGCCGTCACCATTATGGTCGCCCTCCTCAATTTCAAGTTTCTTGGTGCGCGTCTCGCCATAGGCGTTGCTCACACTCAGCCGGTAAATGGTTGGCTTTGTGGGGGCTGTGAAACTCGGATTGCGCACCGACGGTATGTCGCCGCCCTTTGGTGTCGACTCCCATTGGTATTTCAGATTGTTGATTTTTTCGTTGAAGAAAGTCAGTTTCTCGCCACTGACGCGGTCGAAATACTCAAACTCCTCGTCGTAGGCCATTGTTGTGCGCAGCTCCATTATCTCGCAAGTGGAGTTGTACACGTTTATTCCGCTGACATTGAATTCGTTTTGGAAAATCCATGCGTAAAACGCTGTGTCCCAAGTGTTACCGACATTGCTGACGGCAACTTTGTAGCCTCCTTGTGTGCAGTCTTCCTGAACCGATTGATAATCAGCAGTGTCGGTTTTAAGTTTTATGCTGAACGACAAAGTGCGCTCGTCGAATTTGTACCATTCAAAAACCAAGTGGGTGCTGTCGGGCACGGTTGCAGTCAGCGTTCCCGATGTGTTGAACCCGCGCGGGTCGGAGTAGTAGATGAATATCGGGTCGTTGGCAATGCTGTCAGTGGTGTACCGTGTGGAGTCGACACGGTTGGCGTCGGCAGAAATCTGAGCCAAGCTGTTGCTTGTCAGCATGCAGATGCAAAGTAGAGATAGCAATATGTGTCGGCTCATTCTGATTATGTGTGGTAGTTATAACTCAAAATCGTCTGCAATATTATAAAAATTAGGGCAAATGATTCGATTTGCCGTTTTGTTAAAAACTATGTCGACCGACATTTCCGATTGCTCAACTTTTTTGCCGTAATTTGTTGCCGTCTGATACCTATTAATAATGCAAAACTATCTCGACCAACTCAACGATGTGCAGCGTGCCGCAGTACAGGCTACCACTGGGCCAAGCCTGATTGTGGCTGGTGCCGGTTCGGGCAAGACGCGTGTGCTCACCTACCGCATTGCGCATCTGCTTGCCAATGGTGTGAAACCATGGAACATCCTAGCCCTGACGTTTACCAACAAAGCTGCGCGCGAGATGCAGAACCGTATTGCCACGCTTGTCGGCAATGAGAATGCCAAAGACCTTGTAATGGGCACATTCCACTCCATTTTCAGCAAGATTCTGCGTATCGAGAGTGAGCGGCTCGGCTTCCCTTCCACCTACACCATATACGATACAACCGACTCGAAAAGCGTGCTGAAAGAGATAGTCAAAGAGATGAAGCTGCCCGACGATGTTTACAAGGTGAACCACATAATGAGCCGCATATCAATGGCGAAAAATAACCTTGTGACTTGTGACGCCTATCTGGCCAACAGTGAGTTACAGGCCGCCGATACCGCCAATAAAATGCCGCTTATAGGCACAATCTACAAGCGTTATACCATACGTTGCAAGCAGGCTGCCGCAATGGACTTCGACGATTTGCTGCTTTTTACAAATGTTCTTTTCCGCGACAATCCCGATGTCTTGGACAAGTATCAGACTAAATTCAAATACATCTTGGTCGATGAGTATCAGGATACTAACTTTTCTCAATATCTGATAATCAAAAAGTTGGCGCAGCAGCATCAGAACATCTGCGTTGTGGGCGATGATGCGCAGAGCATCTACTCGTTCCGTGGCGCTAAAATCGAGAATATACTTAATTTCCAGAGCGATTACCCCAACTGCAAGCTGTTCAAACTGGAGCAGAACTACCGTTCTACACAGACCATTGTCTCGGCAGCTAACAGCCTGATAAAGAAGAATCAGCATCAGATTCCGAAGGATGTCTTTTCGGAAGGCGACGAGGGCGCTCCAATCAAAGTGATTGAGGCTATGACCGACATTGAGGAGAGTTATAATGTTGTTGGCGACATATTCAGAAATATGCATGAAAACCATCTGCATTATAACGATTTTGCAATCCTCTACCGAACCAATGCTCAAAGCCGCGTGTTTGAGGAGGCGCTGCGTAAACGGAATTTCCCTTACCGCATCTACGGCGGTCAGTCGTTCTATCAGCGCAAGGAGATTAAGGATGTTATCGCCTATTTCCGACTGATTGTCAATCCCGATGATGACGAAGCTCTGAAACGCGCAATCAACTATCCGGCTCGCGGAATTGGCGAGACAACAATAACACACATTTCGGATGCCGCACGGGCGAACAATTGCAGTATGTGGCAGATTGTCAAGAATCTGAACGTGAATCCGGCAGGTTTGAAATCGGCAGCCATAAACAAGATAAACGCTTTTCTGCAGATTATCGAGGAGTTTGCTGCGCAAGCATCCACACTTGACGCTTACGATATGGCTCGTAACATAATAGATAAGGTCGGGATTAAAAACGAATATGCCAATTCGGGCGATGTTGAGGACCAGAGCCGTTTGCAGAACATTGAGGAGTTGCTGAATGGTATAAACGATTATGTGTCGGCCAATTTTTCTGAGAGCAATACGCCAACAATAGCTGGCTTTATCGAGAATGTGGCGCTCATAACTGACCAAGACAACAAAAAGACCGAAAGCCTTGACAGCGTTACACTTATGACCATTCATTCGGCCAAGGGACTTGAATTCCCGTTTGTCTATGTTGTGGGAATGGAGGAGGGGCTTTTCCCCTCGGGAAGGTCGGTTTACAGCCAGCAGGAGATTGAGGAGGAGCGCCGTTTGTTTTATGTGGCACTCACACGCGCCAAGCAGCAGGCCACATTGTCGTTCTGCCGCAGCCGCTCAAAATATGGTGGTGCGCATGAGTCGGTAACTCCAAGCCGTTTTATCAAAGACATCGACCCGCAGTATCTGTCGCATGGTGTCTCGCATTTCTCATCGCGCCCTACATTCAGTTCCGGCAGTTTTGGCTTTGGCGGTGGCGAACATTCGGTTGGTTCATTCGGACAGACTAAAATACCGACGGGTGCTTCGTTTGCGGCCAAGCAGCGTCTGCAGCAGCTTCGCCAACCCTCGAACCAGTCAGCCGATATCACACCGTCGCCGGTGAGCAGCATTCGTCCGGGAGTAACGGTTTTACACTCGGTGTTCGGTCAGGGAAAGGTGCTCCGTATGGACGGCGATGCCGACAGCCGCTCGGCTATAATCTTCTTTCCCAAAGCCGGCGAGAAGAAACTACTTCTGAAATTCGCCAAGTTGCAAGTGGTGGAGTAATAGTTGCGAAAAACACGCATTTTTTAAAAACACTTGCAAAAAACTTAGCTTTTGTATTACTTTGCCGATTGGTATAGCAACTAATCTTTAATTTAATTTCATCAAGTATGAAGAAATTTACGATGTTGCTGGTATGCTTGTTGTCTCTTGGCGTACAGCAACTTTTTGCACAAAAGAGCTTGAGCGGTACAGTTATCTCTTCGGAGGATAACCAACCATTGCCAGGCGTTAATGTGATTGTGAAAGGGACTACACAGGGAACAATTACCGATTTTGATGGTAATTTTAGTTTGAAAGTTCCAGATGATGCTGAAGCTTTGGTCTTCTCATTTATGGGTATGCAGACCAAGGAGGTTCCTATCGGTTCTACAACAACCTTCAACGTTACTCTCGACCCTGAGTCGATTGGCATGGAGGAGATTGTGGTAACAGCAATGGGTATCACCCGTGCCGAGAAGACGCTGGGTTACGCTGCCACCACAGTCAAGAGCGACGACATTGTGACAGCCCGTTCAACCAACGTGGCCAACGCTCTTTCGGGCCGTGTGGCTGGTGTGCAGGTCAACAGCACATCGTCTGACCCAGGTTCTGTCAGCAACATCGTTATCCGCGGCTTCAGCTCAATCAACGGTAGCAACCAGCCGCTGTATGTAGTTGATGGTGTGCCAATGGACAACACTTTCACTTCGGGTACAGGTAAGAACATCTCTACCAGTGGTATCTCGAACATCGCATCTGACAACATCGAGTCGATGACAGTGCTGAAAGGCGCAGCCGCAACCGCTCTTTACGGTTCGCGTGCAGCCAACGGCGTCATCATCATCAACACCAAGAAAGGTAAGAAAGGTGCCGATAAGAATTTCATTGTTGAATATTCGGGTAACGTCCAGGCTCGCACAGTTTCTGTTCTGCCTGAGTTCCAAAACGAATTCGGACAAGGTTGGAACGGCACACAAACTTATATCGAGAATGGTTCGTGGGGTCCTCGGTTAGATGGTTCTACTCAGGTCTATGGCCCGATTTGGAACAACCAACAGCGCATTCACGAATATTCAGCTTTGGAGAAAAACGTTAAGGAGTTCTTCGAGATAGGTTGGTCGCAAAACCACAATGTGGCTTTGAGTGCCGCTTCTGAGGACAACAAATTCACTTATCGTCTTTCGTATGGTTACGCTGGCGATGATGGTATTATGCCTTCTGACGGTGATAAATACAAACGTAATGTGATATCGATGGTAAGCACATTCGACGAAGGCCGTTGGTTCAAACTGACTTCGAACCTCAGCTTCGCCCGCACCAAAACCGATGCCGTTGGTACATATCAGGGTACTTCGGTAATCGACGGTTTGTATGAGTTCCCGCGTGACATTTCACTCGTCGATTTGAAGGATTTGTCTAGCGCATTCAACACTCCGGAGGCTTACTTCACACCTTACGGAATCACCAACCCATACTGGGCTTTGGAAAACAACTACTTGCACATCGATGGCAAGCAAGTGTTTGGTAAACTGCAGGTGGACGTAACTCCTATCGAAGCTTTGACACTTACTTACCGTTATGGTTTCGACTATTCTGATTTCGATAAGAAAGAGGGACAGCCGGAAATCGCCCTTAACGATGCTTTGATTAACGAGGACTATGGTTATGCTCCGTCGAATATGAACCAGAGCGGTTATGTTTACACTCGCTACTCTCGTAAATATGAGCTCAACCACGATATTATTGTCAACTTTGCCAAGAGGTATCTCGACGACAAGTTCGATGTAAACCTGAACCTTGGTAGCAACATCAACGAGCGTTATTTCACCCGCACAACAGGTCAGACCGACGAGTTGGGTATTGCCACAGGTTTCTGGCAGTTGAGCAATGGTGCAACCAAAACAACTTTGACCGAAAGACAAGAGAAACGCCGTGCCGTTGGTTTGTTTGGTGATGTTACCTTCGGTTGGGCCGATATGGCTTATTTGGAGATTTCAGCTCGTAACGACTGGTCGTCAACACTGCCTGTTGATGCAAACAGCTACTTCTACTCAGGTGCAACATTGAGCTGGATTTTCACCAAGGTTCTTCCGCAGAACGATGCGCTTTCGTTTGGTAAAGTTCGTTTTGCCTTTGGTAAGACTGGTAATGACACTGACCCATATCGTACAAGTAATAAATATGAGCAAGGTTATGCCGATGGATATTATGGAAGCAACATTGCTCGTTTCCCACTTAATGGCAAAAACGCTTTTGTTACATCGTCAACAGCAGGTAGTACAACTTTGAAACCTGAGATGACAAAAGAGATTGAGTTTGGTGTTAACCTGCAATTCTTTAAGAACCGTGTCGGAGTTGACGCTTCGTTCTACAACCGTACAACCGATGACCAGATATTCGAGCTTCCGGTTGACCCGGCTTGCGGATATTCGGCCGAGGTTAAGAACGTTGGTAAGGTTCGCAACCAAGGTTTCGAGTTGTTGCTCACTACCACTCCGGTTCGCACCGACAACCTGCGTTGGGATGTCGATTTCAACTTTGCAGTTAATAAGAACAAAGTTCTTGAAATGCCTGAAGGTCTTGAGGGTGGCCGCATATCAATCAATGAGTTTGCCGCCGGCAACGACGCTGTTTATATGTATGCCGAGAAAGATGCCGAACTTGGTACTTTCTACACATATATGCCGAAACGCACCGATGATGGTAAGATTATTGTTGATGACCATGGCAGCATAGTATTGGACGACGAGATTAAGTCGACTGGCAAATCAATCAACAACAAGTGGACTGGTGGTGTTACAACATCGCTGACTGCATACGGAATCACATTGAGCGCGGCTCTCGATATCCGCTACGGCGGCTATATGTTCTCGCGCACCAAGAACTTGATGCAGTTCACAGGTAACGGTATCGAGACAACTTACAACGGCCGCAACCCGTTTGTTGTTCCAAATTCGGTTGTTGAGCTTGAAGACGGCACTTACGCTGAAAACACGATGCCGTTGTATTTGGCTAACAGCAGCTATCAGGATTATTACGATAAATCAGGCTGGGGCCAGGGTGGTGAGGCCTACTTGCTTGACCGCTCTTTCGCAAAATTGCGTAATGTCAGCCTGGCTTATTCACTGCCAAACGAGTGGGTTGCTCCAATAAAACTGACGGATGTTACAGTTTCGTTGTTCTGCAACAATGTGTTCACTTGGACAGCTAAAACCAACCGCTACATCGACCCAGAGACAACAACATTTAGTCAGGAGTCGTATGGCGATTTGGGTATTCAGTTCGGTGAGTTATATGCCAACCCGGCTTGCCGCATTTTTGGTCTGAACCTTAGTGCTAAATTCTAAAGAGAGGAGATTACTGAAATGAAGAAATACATTTTAATACCAGTTGTTGCATTGGGACTTGTTGTTGCTTCGTGCGACGATTATCTTGACATAAACTATGCTCCCGATGCGCCAAGCGAGATGAACCTTACAACCGATTTGATTTTCCCGGCTGTGGAGATGAACTTGGCATCAAGCTATGGCAACTATCTGCGCACTGTAGGTGGTTACTACTCACAACACTTTGCGCATGCCTTTGGTACAAGCAACTATCTTGATTACTCACAATTCTCGATGTCGGCTACTCGCAGCAGCAGCTTGGCATACGAGCAGACAAACTTGTTGGTGCTCAACAACTTGAAAACAGTGTTAAGCAAGGCTGAGGCTAACGAGGAGTGGGGTACTTATTTAGCAGCAACCGTAATCCGCGCGTTCACATATCAGGCAATGGTTGATTGTTACGGCGAACTGCCTTACACTGAGGCTCTCAACGAGAAGAACCCGACGCCTAAATATGATGATGGCAAAACCATCTACGAAGGTGTTTTGGCCGAAATCGATAATGCTTTGAGCAAAGTATCGGAAACTGATTTGGTTTGCGCCAACTTCCTGTTCCCCGATGAGCGCGCTTCTGTTTGGATTCAATTTGCCAATGCTCTGAAGCTGAAAATGCTTATGCGTATGAGCGGCGTCGCTGATGTTCAGTCGAAACTTGACGCTCTGGTTTCGGAAGGCAACTTCCCGACTGAGGATGTCGCTTTTGCCAATTGCTGGACCGATGAGTCAGGCAAGATGAGTCCGTTCTACGCTGAGGAATTCTCAACAAAATGGGGCTCAACACAAATCAATGTCATAGCCAACCTTGCTCTTGTAGGCACAATGCAGACCGATGCATACACCGACCCGCGTCTGGCAGCTTTCTACGAGCCAAATGAGTCTGGCAACTACACAGGCGGTGTTTCGGGAACCAACTTCTCGACAACAGCAGACTACAAATCAGGTTACTGGTGCCGTCCTGTAGCATCGTACGACATGCCGGTTTACTTGATTACAATTCCTGAAATCGAGTTCTTCCTGGCCGAGTATTATGCAAAGAAGGGTGACCATTCAGCTGCAGCCGAGCATTATGCAGCAGCCATCACCGCATCGTTCGATGAGTTTGGTGTAGCTGGAGCTGATGAGAATATCAAGAAGAATCCATACGACCAAAACAACTACAAGAAGTCGATTGGTCTAGCCAAATGGATTGCATTGGCCGGCACCAACGACTATGAGGCATGGTGCGAGCTTCGCCGTTTGGATTATCCTGCTTTTGGCACTGTTCAAGGCAGTGATATTTACAATGAAATTACCGATGATTACCAACCGGAGCTTTATGTACCGGGTACACTGTACACACCTATCAAATACTTTGGTCAGGTGGGCGCCAACAAGCTTTTGGAGCGTTTCCCATACGCCGAGAGCTCTTCGTCGCGCAACATCAACGCTCCTGAGTTCCCGGGTTATACTGAACCAGTGTTCTGGGGGAAATAATTAATGGATAAGTAAAAATTGAAGAAAATGAAAAATAGATTTTTATTGTTAATGGCACTTGCCGCATCGGTTGTTTCGCTTTCAAGCTGCGAAAAAGAGACTGAAGGCAAGACTCGCATAACCTATTATCCTACAATTGAATTGCAAGGAGACGAAACAGTTTATGTGAATAAAGGTGACGCTTATGTTGAGCCAGGATACGTATCGTTCCTTAACGGAGAAGATGTTACAAGTCAAGTGACAGTGCTTAGCAATGTTGATGAAAGCACTTCTGGTGTTTATACAATCAATTACGTAACCATTCAGAATGAAGATGGTTTTGACAATGCCGCATCGCGCAAGGTTGTGGTGTTGGATTTTGACGATGCTATTGAAGGCATTTATGTTCTTTCTGATGACAGTTTCCGTGATTATGATGGTACCGTAACTCCTTATGGAGCAGCATTTGAGATTCTGCTTATTGGCAACGGCGACGGAACTTACAATGTTTCTGACTTGTTTGCTGGCTGGTACGACCAACGTGCGGGCTATGGCAGCAATTATGCTTGTCAGGCTGTTATGGAAATATCGGGTTCAAGTGTTTCTGTTGACCCAGGCGATACTTTTGTACCGGGTTGGGGCGATTCAATCGACGATTTCCACGATGCATCTTACAGCGCTGGTACGCTTAAGTATCAAGTCGACTATGCCGGTATGATGACATTCAATGTTACATTAGTTAAACAACCTATTGAATAATGCTTAGTATGAAAAAGATAGTTTATTTATTCGCAGCGGTGCTTCTGTTCGCATCGTGCGCAAAAGAGGAGATAGGTGGTACAGCAACCGAGGCATTGGCTGGACAATGGTACGTTCATGTTGATGCTGTTGACGAAAGCGGTGAGCTTGTGTATTCTGATGACGAATTGTATGGCATCGGTAACTTCATGCTCTTGACATACAATACTGCTGCAAATACAGCAGATGAGATGTTTGTCGATGATTTGGAGAGCTTTTGGAATTTCAAGGTGAAAGTGGGTTGCAGTACAAGCGACAAAACCTTCGGAAACAGTGATTATGCCGACAATATCAAATATGAGAGCGGTGTGAAACTGTATGATGGCAAAATCCTTAAAGGTGCTGCAACAACACCAAGCGGAATGCCGGCTGATTCAATCGTATTCTTTGTTGAGTTCGACGACGACTTAACAGAAGTTGATGATGATGTTTTTGAATACACACCTGATGTATACGGCTTTGCCAAATACCGTGTTTCGGGCTTCCGTTACACTGGCTTTTCAAATGATGATTGATAATCATATGTTTATATGAAAAGAGCGGCTTTCGGGCCGCTTTTTTTGTTTCTTAAAGAAGTACGTTTTTCTGTTCGTCAAAAAAATGGTCTATTTCTTATCGCATTATCATACCTACTTAAATAATTCTTACATTTGTCATATTTTAAAATTATTAACTAAAACATCTTAATTATGAAAAACATTGTAACAGGCATTAAGGTGGCAGCTATTTCGTTGATGTTATTGCCATTAGCATCAAACGCACAGAAGAATATTAACTACAAAGTGGTTAAAGTGCAGGGCGAAATACAAAGAGTGAAAACAGGCAACCTCCTTTCAGTAGGAGAGGATGTGGTAAGCAACGAGAACTTTGCTTTCAGAACAGATTATTCGCGTGCTGTGGTTGTAAATAAGGAAAGCGGATGCATGGTATTGAGCGCCCGCAACGACAATTCCGGCCCGCAGTTCCTTCCAACATCAAACAGCATGAGTGTCAGAGCGTCGGTTCCGACAATGCCGTCTGAAGTTATTGAGTATTACTACGGCGATATTTTTGTTTCGGGTCACGACAGCCTGAAAATCGACAGTGAGAAACTTGCTATTGGCGATGACAGCTACTTTGTTATTAGCTACAGTGCTAACGGCAAAAAAGTATCGGAGCGTATGGAGTATGCAAACGGAAAACTTGTTTTGCCGCAGAGTTTGGTTAACGACAAACCGGCTAAAGTGATACTCACCTACAACGATGAGTTTGGTGAGAGCAACAAAACCGAATTCACTCCGATTTATGCTGGCGACGCTTTAAAAGATGAAATCAAACTGATATTCTCGACAATCAAAGGCAAACGCGATGCCAAGGTTACTGCATCATCATCGTTTGTCAACGATTTCTATGGCAAGACCACTGAAGACGCAGTGGATACTTGGATTAAAGAGAACCTGAACTACTAATTCAACTTCAACAGCAGTCTTGGTTTCCGCATTTTGCAACACAAAGTGCGGAAACCAAAACGCTTTGAAAGGCTAGCCCAATTAAAAACAAAAAAACTATTGAAATGAAAATCACGGGAATAAGCATTAAGGCGATAGTTGTTTCATTGATGTTGATTCCATTGACATCTGTCGCACAGAAAAACTACAAAGTGGTGAAGGTGCAGGGCGAGATACAGCGTGTCAAGACCGGTGGTTTGCTTGCTGTTGGTGAAGATATTCTTGATAACGAGAATTTCGAATTTAAGACATCATACTCGCGAGCCTTTGTTGTCAACAAAGAAACAGGTTGCAAGGTATTGAGCGCCCGCAACGATAATTCCGGCCCGCAGTTCCTCCCAATGTCGAACAGCATGAGTGTGAGGGTTGCCTTGCCCGCCCAGCCGTCAGAAATAATTGAGTATTACTTCGGCGATATTTTTGTTTCGGGTTACGACAGCCTCAAAATCGACAACGAGAAACTCCGCATTAACGATGACGGCTATTTTGTTGTCAGCTACAATACAGGCAGCAAAGATTATTCTGAGCGTATGGAGTATAAGAACGGGAAACTTGTTCTGCCTTACTGCATGATTCTTGACAAGCCGGCCAAAGTTACGCTTACCTACAACGATGAGTTTGGTGAGAGCAACAAAACCGAGTTCACTCCGGTTTATGCCGACATCTCGTTCAAAGATGAAATAAGCGCGGTGTTCGATAATGTAAAAGGCTCGCGCGAAGACAAAGTGGCCGCTGTATCTTCTTTTGTGAATGAGTTTTACGGAAAGACAACAGAAGATGCTGTCGAGGCTTGGATTAAAAATATTTTAAGATTATAACGTGTTATTTTGATAATGGGAATGCCCGATTGTGATTGCAGCCGGGCATTTTTTTTAGGATAAGCTATGAGTAGGGTTCTTCTGGTTTTATTGTTTGTTTCTGTCGGATTTCTCTCATTCGGGCAGGGCTGTAATGAGAACGAGGCAGTAAAATTGTTCACACAGGCGCAGGAGCGCGAAGATGCCGATGCCGCGCAGTTATTCGAAAAGGCTGCCGATGGTTTCCGTTGCTGCAAACTCTACGACAACTATCTTATTGCCGCTTATCAGGCGGGCGCGGCTTATTACAATATCGGCAATCTGGCAAAAGGCAGGGAGATTCTTGAAAAGAGCATTCAAGACACGCGTGGTCTGGTTGACTCCACATCTGAGGTCAGCATGCTCATTTTCCATACTTTGGGTGAGTTGCATTACGGACTCAATGAGCCCGACCGTTCGGTTTACTATTACAAGAAAGCCGCCAGCATTATGGGTGATGCCGACTCTGAGGCGTTGGCCGTATGTCTGTTCAATCTCGGCAATTCGTATGCAACGCTTATGCAGCACGATGCCGCCCTACGGAGCCATTTGCGGTCGATAGGCATGAAAGAGCGTCTGTCGGTGGCCACCGACGATGATTATTATCAGGCCTATTCTGCGCTTGGCGATATTTATCAGGCTGTTGGCAAAGCCGATTCGTCGGATTATTACTACAAGAAGGCTGCTAATTATGCTGATGTAAGCAACTTGGAATCGGTGGCATACCTGAAGTTCAAAGAGGCACAGAAATCCTATGACGCAGGGGCGCGCCAGGAGGCAAGGGCGAGTTTTGAGGAGGTAAAGAACCTATGCGAAGTGGCAGGCTTGAAAAACGACATTTATGTAGGTTCGTGTTTTTATCTGGGGCTGCTATACGAAGCCGATGAGAATGCGGTCAAAGCAAAGGCGTTTCTGTCAAAAGCTCTTGAATATCAAAAAGATAAAAATGATACATATTATAATATCCTTTTAGCTTACGGGCGCTTGGAAAGTGCCGACAATAAGCAGGATGCACTGGAGAAATGGAACGAGGTTGAGGCGGAGTCGAAAAATCCCGAATTGGAGAATCAGGCCCGTATCGAGATGGCTAAAGTTTACGAAAATGGTAATCTCGAACAAGCTGAACGCATTTATAATCAGGTGCTTTCCAGTGCTGATAATCAGAAGTATCCGGTAATATATGCGCAGGCGGTATGTGGTTTGGGCAATATCAATTCCGCTAAAAATCAGTCGGACAAGGCATTAGCTGAGTACAAGCGTGCAATGAAAGCAGTATCGAAAATTGACGCTGAGTTCGAGGCCAACATTCATGAACTGATGGGTAATGAGTATTTTAAAAACAACAAAATCGATTCGGCAACGCGCAGCTATCAGGCGGCGTACGATATATTGAAGACACAATTCGGAGACGTGAGTGTAAGGACTTTGTCGGCACGGGAGAATATTGCATCGGCTTATATGGCGGCCGAGGATTTCAAACGTGCGGCTGATATTTACGCCTACAGCCTGTCGGTTAAGTCGGCCGCTATGGGTGAACAAAATGCGCAACTAATTGATTTATATGCCAATTACGCCAACGCTTTGTATAATTTGCACGATTATGACAATGCTGGCGCCAATTATGAGAAATGCTTGAGGATAATAGGAAATGGCAATATCCCAGAAAGCCGGCTCGATGTTTTTTACAACAATTACGGCTTGTACTGCAAGGCAACTGGTGATTATAAAAAGGCTTTGGCTTATACAACCAAGTCGCTTGATGTCAAGCAAAAAAACTACGGAACCGATAATGCCAAATACGCCAACACGCTTAACAATCTAGAAACCATTTACGACCGTTTGGGCAACTTCAACAAGTCGACCGAGTGCTTCGATACAGCCGAGGATATATTGGTTAAAGTTAGCGGCGAATCGTCGCAGGCTGTAAGCGATGTGTACATAAACAAGGGAAATCTCTATAACCGCCTGGGACAGTATGAGTTGGCTCTTGTCTATTACAACAAGGCTCTGGCTATTAAAACAGAGCAGAACAGTGCTGCTGACCGCAAACTTGCGCCTATATATAACAACGTGGGAACAGTCTATCAGAATCTTGAGGATTACCGGCCTGCGCAATTTTATTTCCAGAAGTCGCTTGACATAACCCGGAAGTACGATGGTGAAAAGTCGCTTGAGGTGGCGGAGGCTTATAACAACCTCGGCAACGTTTACCTTAAAACCGGGAAGACACGCGAGGCCATTGGCAGTTATTTGAAAGCCAGCAACATTTATGGTGGCATCAAGTCAGTTAGTCCGGTGCTTGTGGGCAATACCAACAACAACATTGCAACGGCCTACTTGCAGACAAACCAGCTCGATTCAGCTCAATTCTATTATTACCGCTCGGTCGATTTGTATAAAAACGTATTTGGTGACAAGCATCCGTATTTAGCATTGATATACAATAATATAGGTAATATCGACCTGAAGCAGGGAAAATACGACGAAGCTATTCTCAACTATAGCTTAGCAATTGAGTCGAACCACGACCGTTTCAATTCGAAGAAAGACTCGCTGCCTGAAGCCGTTGGCTATTACGACCAGAATGTGTTTGTCAACTCGTTGTTGTTGAGGGGCTCAGCCTATGCGATGCGTTATTTGAACTCGAAGAATAACGCCGATTTGGTCTTCGCTTTCAATCATTATCTGCTTTGCGACAACATAATATCCGTTATGCGTCGCTCGGCTCTTACCAAAAACGACAAGCTTGAACTTGGAAAGATTGCGTCGAAGTGCTACGAGGGCGTTATGGAAGTTTGTATGCAGCTGTTAAACAATAATTTGCCGGCCGCCAAAGCTCGCTCCTATCAGGAGCAGGTGTTCCTGTTTGCCGAGAAGGGCAAGGCCAACTCGCTGCTCGAGTCGATGGTGGGACAGGACGCAATGCAGCTGGCAAACATTCCCGACGACATGCAGCAGAAGGAGAACCGACTGTCGGTTGATGTGCTCTACTATGAACAGATGCTGGCCGAGAAACCCAAAAACGCTGTTCAGGTGCGTGATAGTCTTTTGGCAGCCAACCGCAGACATGAGGATTTTGTTAAACAACTTGAGAAGAAATATCCTGAGTATCATCAACTTAAATATGCCGACAACACCATCGGGCTGGGCGAGTTGCAACAAAAGTTGCGCAAGGGCACAATGATGATTATGTATGTGCTTGGCGATGAGCGAGTTTACAGTCTGCACATAACCAACAGCAGTTTCGAAATTGATGCAAGCAACATTCAGAGCAATTTTGCCGACACAATCAAAATGTACCGAAACTCGATGCTCCTGACATCGCAGAAGGCAATGATGGATTTTAGCGCACTCTCGCGCCGGTTTTATAGTCTGTTGCTACCTGACAGCATAGCTGCCGATGTACGCAATCTGGTGATTATTCCTGATGGAGCGTTGAATCAGATTCCTTACGAGAGTCTGCTGATGACTGATGTTGCCGGTTCCATCTACGATTATTCGTCTTACAATTTCCTGATTAAGAAGTATTCCGTCAGCTACGCCTACTCGGCCACGCTTTATTACCGCGACCTGACGCGCAACAAGCAGAACGGAGCTGAGGGCTGGTTAGGCTTGGCGCCAGTGTTCACCACAGGCAAGTATTCAGGCGTTCTGCTCGATAGCCGGATTAAGAAAAACGAGCGCAACTATACTGATATCGAGATAAATAACAACGGAAAACTTGAACCGTTGACATCGTCGGAAACCGAGGTGCGCAACATATTCGCAATGTTCCAGAAAACGGGACAGCCAGCCAAAGCGTGCTTGTGGGGTTGTGCCAGCCGTCAGAATTTCAATGCCGATTCAGTGTCGCGTTACCGCTACATCCATTTGGCCACACATGGTTTTGTCAATTCCGAAAAGCCTGAGTTGTCGGGTGTGCAGTTGTGCAGTCTGAAAGGCGACAGTCAGGATGGAATTCTTTATTCTGGCGATGTTTATGGTTTGAAACTCAAGTGCGATTTGCTTATCTTGTCGGCTTGTGAGACTGGATTGGGCAAGATAATGAAAGGCGAGGGAATTGTCGGATTATCAAGGGCTTTCATATATGCCGGCAGTCAGAATCTGCTGGTTTCGTTGTGGAAAGTAGCCGATAATTCGACTTCGCAGATGATGGTTGCTTTCTACAAATTGATGCTCGACAAGGAGAATGCCAACTTGAACTATGCCGAGCTGCTACAGAAAGCAAAGCTGTCGCTGATTGCTGATAAAAACTATGCACGGCCTTATTATTGGGCACCGTTTATTCTGATAGGAGATTAATATTCTGTAATATATGAAGTTAGGAAAACGCATAATAAATATTCTGGCATTGGCCGCCATGCCGTTCGGCGCCTTTGCGCAGACCGACCTTTTTCCAGGGTTTCAGGGGATGGTGACAAATGCTGCGGTAACTCACGACGGAAAGCGAATAGTCTTTCTTGGTGAGCAGGATGCGGTTAAA
This sequence comes from Salinivirgaceae bacterium, assembly GCA_017557605.1. GTDB lineage: Bacteria > Bacteroidota > Bacteroidia > Bacteroidales > SZUA-534 > RUG13583. Next base: position 9,161 of record JAFYYJ010000090.1, on the reverse strand, counting down.
AAAGTTTATGAGTCGGTAAACGAGAACGGAAAATGGAGCGAGCCAAAGGAGATACCGGCATTTGACAAACTGATTCCGCAGTCGCCCAAAGGCATAGGCGGTTTTTCGTTCAACTACGACGGTACTCAGCTTCTGTTTCATATCAATTTTGGTGTTTCGTTCGACATAATGAGTCTGAAGTACGAGAATGGCGAGTGGGGTGGTTTGGAAAAATTCCCGTCGCCGGTCAATTCGGTCGACGATGAGTTTTCGCCGTCAATATCAGCCGACAATAATTACATTTTTCTTCTAAGGCCGAAACATGATGTTACAGGCCAGAAAAAAGATGTTTCGTGTAAGGAGATAGTGCTGTATATCAGGAATAAAGACGGTGAGTGGACAGGCCCGCAGTTTATACCGCAGGATTTCAACTCCGGCTGTCAGGAGACACCGTTCATCTGCGCCGACGGCAAAACGCTTTTCTTTTCATCGATGCGGCCCGACACAACAAAAATGGGTAAAAAAGTTCCTGACGACATATACAACATTTATTATTCGAAAGTGGTGTCGGAATTCATTTACGAGAATGTTTGGACACTGCCAAGATATGTCGATGAGTTCAGCACAGAGTATAACGACTTGTCGCCCAAGATGAATAACGATGGCTCGATTTTTATAAAGAACACCAATCCGCAACGTGTCACCAAGAAGAATCCGAACAAAACCTATCAGATTGATGTTCCGGCTGACTATAAGCAGCATGCCAAAATGCAGCTTGTGGGTCAGGTGACCGATTTTGATACAAAAAAGCCTGTTCAAGCGCAAATCGTTGTTACAGACGCTATTACATCGGCGGTTTTGGGTGAGTACGAAACCAATTCTGACGGGCGGTATTCAATCTATTTGAAAGACAAGGGCAATTACCGAATCGATTATGGCAAAGATGGTTACTCGCATTCCAATTATCATCTGACAACCGGATATTATACCGAAGATATTGTAAAACAGTTCGATACAACTATTTTCTCGTCAATCAATTATTATCTGAATGTTTTCGACCAGGAGATGTACAGCCCCTTGGCGGCTAAAATCTCGGTTTATGACTCAGCAACCAACAACTTGCTGATAGACAACGTTCCGGCTATCGGTGAAGGCCGTTACAAAAGTCAGATAACAATCGGAAAAACTTACAAGATACATATTGATTGTGAGCACTTTGAGCCTCGCGATATTTACTTCAACGCTGTGGCCGATGTTTTCTACAACGAGTTTGAAGACGATATAGAGCTGAAGCCGGCCAAGAAGATTATGATATTGGATATTGACGCCGGTACAGATGGCGATTCGGTGTTGGTCAATGTTAAGAACTTGAGCCGCAACGAGTCACGGACGGTGGTTGCTCATCGCGATAAAGACGGCAACTTGATTGTGGAGTTGCGTGAGGGCGACAGCTATGAGATTGACGTTGCCAAGAAGGGTTACACCTACAGCAGCACCAAGGTCGATGTCGGAAAATCGAACAAGACGCAGAAACTCAACATCAAGCTCGATTTGCTGACAAAGAACACCAAGATGACTTTCAATAACATTACGTTTGAGACCAACTCGGCCGAGCTGAATGCCGAATCGTTCAAGGAACTTAATCGCTTGATTGAGTTTATGAAACTGAACGATAATGTGCGTATCGAGCTTTCGGCGCATACCGACGATGTCGGCCCCGACTGGTACAATATGGTTCTGTCGGAAAAAAGGGCGAAGACGGCAGTTAAGTATCTGAAAGAAAAGGGTGTGAAGGAATCGGCAATTGTGGCAAAAGGTTATGGTGAGTCACAACCGATATTGCCCAATAATTCTGATGCCAACCGGGCGCAAAACCGTCGTATCGAGGTAAAAATAATTGATTGAAAATAAAACCGAAAACGTCATGAAACGATATATATTCTTGTTTTTCAGCTTGTTCGTTGCAATGTCAGCATCGTCGCAGAGCAAGTATAAAGATGTGTACGAAAACATTAAGCATCAGTCGGACAACGAGGCGTACCAAAGCCTTCAGCAGTTCTCGCTGTCGAAGAACAACTCACATTGCGCTTCGCTTTACAAGATGGGCATCATCCTTGAACGCCGTGTAGCCGGCTACGACCCGTTTTTGCAGGAGACTGCGGCCGAACGGGCTGTTTACGATATGGAATTGTTTTTCGGGTTGGCAAAATTCAATTTCAATGAAAAGGTGGCCCGTCAGGACGGTCATTTCTTCGATGATGTGGTGCGCGCTCCCGATTCGAAACCTGGCAAGGCCCCTACGTTTCTTGAGATAAGCGAGGATATTGAAAACCACCTGAATAAGGCGACTATCTACAAGAATTATTTTGTCGCGAACAAGGATAACCTTTATAAGGCGGTGGGCAAGTATAATGAGTGCATAAGCATATTCAACGATATATGCCAACGCAACAGCAAGCTCAAAGACCTTTATTTTTTGGTCGACGAACAGCTTGAAAAACAGCTCGATGTGTTGCAGAACAATTTTGACTCAACATTGTTCTATTTGAAGAAACTGCAGAAATCGCTGGCTGAATATCCGATGCTCAACTACAAGTTCAACTACCGGCTTAACCCTATTGTTGTGTATCGTATGCACGGCCTGACTCAAGCCGATTTCTTGGCAAAAGAGATACAGTTGTGGGATTTTGCTTCGTGGATTAAAACGTTCAACGAGGTGCGTGAGAGCGAGGTCGGTTACTTGTATAAGAATGTCGAAGAGCTTGACAATCAGCACAAGATATATATGCAGCAGCTCGAAAATAAGATTGACAGCGGTGTGCCGGCTAATTATAAGGTGTCGCTCTATCTGCTTAACAAGATTCAGAAGTACGACAACACCTCGATGGCTAATCAGTTGCTGACCTATCAGCAGTCGCAGATAAACTACGCGCAGCAGCTTGTCTCTTATAAAATCGATACCGCTTTTATGTCGATGGGTGCCAATTATCCGCTCAACGATTATTTCGACAATGCTATCGCCAAACGTAACGACACCGATTCGCTGTTGAAAGTGTTCGAAAAGAACATCAATCCGGAGGGGATAAAGAAGTACAGCTGCGTTTTCGAGAAACATTATAACGGAGAGAAAGGCCTGCGCGATTATGTTAATCAGCAGCGCCAGCAAAACGACCGATTGTTTGATAAGACGGTTTCCGATTATTCCGCCACAGTCTTGAATATGGGCCGCCGCAAAACCGCCAATCGCAATTCCATTGTCTATAATGGTGACACGCTGTTTGCCCAGTTTGTATCGCCAAATGCTATATGGACAACGGGGTATTTTGTTCATAATAAAGAATTTACCGATAAGAAAGAACTGGTAGTGTCGGGCACGTATGTCACTAAGAGGCGCGAGCGTTTCGGGTTTGTGGCTAGCATCGATACAGCTCATAATATACAGTGGCTCAAAGTATTGAAGAATGGTGATGGTGACAGAACCTGTCTTTTGGCATCGCCAATAAACGGTGAGGTTGCTGCTGTGGTAACTGCAACTGCCAAGAATGGTGCTATCCGCAATTTCATGGTGCTGTTTGACGGTTCGGGCAATGTCAAACAAAACGTTGAGGTACGCGTGGCGGCATTGCCCAAGAAACTTATAGTCAACGATATCAACGATTCTTACATAGTGGCGTTCTGCGGAAAAAGCAATCAACCATTTGCCGTTGAGAATGGCGACTTACGCATTGTCGGCCTCGATTCAAAGTTCAAGACACTTTGGAACAAGAGTTTGAATTTCAACGGATATTTTGTCAATATCCTTAAAAACAACGACATATACTATGTGTTTGGCGCATTCAGCAAAATCAAAAGCCTTGACAACGAGGATGTCAATCTGAACGGCTCATTTGGAATGTTCCAATATTCGTTTGACGCCAATGGCAATTGGCTCGACGGTGAGCATTATGAGTTCAAATCGTCGGTATATCCGTTGTGGGTGTCGAAGATTGATAACACTAAGACTGAGGCAGTTATGCTGATTGGCAATGAGCCGAAATCGGCAACGCCAAACACTCAGTCAGCCTATATGCAGTTCTCGTTCTCAGGCGACGAGCTGTATGGCACGATAAAGTAGAAGCGAAGCAGGTGTGTGCGCGGAAACTGCATCAACATGGGCGGTTTGAAGCTTACATTTGCAGTGTTAAATGATGTTCAGTATGTTTAATCTGAAAAGTATCTTTCAAAAGATTCGGCAGCCGATGAGTCTGACACTCTTTTCGGCGGTTATGAGTCTTGTCAACCTTGTTTTATACAACATCCCGTTCTTTTCGTTCATTTCCGCCAACTATAATATGTCGGCTTGGATTAAGGTGTTGTTTATAAGTAGTATAGCTATTGTGATGTTAGTTCTCAACTTCATGATTTGCTATCTGCTTATCTTCCTTTTAAGATATTTTGGGCGAGTGCTGATAGCCCTTTGCCATATCCTGAGCGCGACATCGGTCTTTTTTGTATTCAAGTATCACACTATGATAACCGAGCCGATGATTGGCAATGTCTTTAACACACGTTATTCCGAGGCTTCGGGCTTTATGACATGGTCGCTTTACATCTATATTCTGATTTTTGGCGTTTTGCCGGCCGTCTATGTTCTGCTACAAAAGTTCGAATACGGCACATGGAAACGTCTTGGAATAATCTCAGGAGGCTCGTTGGCGGCCGCTGTGGTGCTGGTTTTGCTCAATTTCAATCAGGTTTTGTGGATTGGAAAGTACGACACGGAGCTTGGAGGTCTGGTTATGCCATATTCGTATGTGGTGAACACAATCAGGCATTACAACATAAAAAAGGCAGAAAACAAGGAGGAGATTAAGTTGCCCGACGCCGTTATCTCCGATGACGAAAAGACTGCTGTTGTGCTTGTCATTGGTGAGTCGGCGCGCAAGGCTAACTACCAACTCTACGGCTATAACCGGCCAACCAATCCGTTGCTTTCGAAACGGTCCGATTTGACTGTGCTTCAGGCAAATTCCGATGATACCTATACTACTCAGGGTGTAAAGGCCATACTTGAGTATAAGGCCACATCCGCCCTTTATGAGATACTTCCAAACTATCTGTTCCGTGCGGGCGCCGATGTGGTGTGGCGAACATCGAATTGGGGCGAGCCACCGGTGCATATCGATGAGTATCTGACAGATAAAGACCTTGCAAAAAGGTATCCTAATGTTCCAAAGTCGTTCGATGAGCTTTTGTTTACAGATGTCCGTCAGCGCATTGAGTCAAGCGATAAAAGCAAGGTGCTGATTATTCTGCATACAAGCACCAGCCACGGCCCGGAGTACAGTTCGCACTATCCTGAAGATTTTGAGATGTTTAAGCCGGTATGTTCGAATGTCGAAAATGCCAAAGACTCTCTGCCCGAGCTTATCAATGCCTACGACAACACAATTATCTATACCGATTATCTATTAAACAATCTTATCGATACGCTCAGTACAATAACCGACCGTAATTGCGCTGTAATTTATGTGTCGGACCATGGCGAGTCGTTGGGCGAGAACAAACTGTTTATGCATGGTGTGCCTAAAAAGATAGCGCCAAAAGAGCAGTATGAGATTCCCTTCCTGATTTGGACAACACCCGGGTTCCGGAGTGTCAAGCCGCAAAGCGGAGTCATCGACCAGCATTACGTCTTCCATTCGGTACTCAATCTGCTGTCGGTCGATAGCCCAGTCTACGATGAGGAACACAATCTGTTTGAATGATTCGTGTTGTCGGCTTGCCTATTTGCGTTTGAAATAGGCGTTATATCCAAACAGCGAGCGGTTGAACCACTCTTTGTCCAACCATTGTTTCCGATAGAACAGTCCGAATACTATACACGGCATAATGAAACCGATGATGCTGCCAGTAAACACATCTGACAGGAAATGCTGCGAAAGATAGATGCGCGAGAAACCGCCCATATAGGCCAGAATTATCAGTATTATCATACAAGAAAATAGGCAGAATCGCTTTGCATCATTCTTCTTGTAATAGCATAACAGCAAAGCGCACATTGTGAAAAATACGAAAAAAGTGGCTGTGTGTCCTGAGGGAAATGAGTTGCTATGGCGTAAAACCACACCTTCAACAGTAGGAAGTTCGATGCCCAAATTGGCAAAGAAGGCTGATGGGCGCGGGGCGGAAAAAATGTGTTTCAAAGCAAGTGTTGCAAAGCCGTTCAAAAGCTCTGCAATGGCGTACATATAAGTCCAACCGGCCCTGAAGAAAAGCAGAGGAAGTATTGCGACAACATATACCGGAAATTCGGCAAACAACGTGTAATGGCGGAAAAACCAATCCAAAAAGGGAGTGTGAAAAGAGTTTGCCGCTAAATGCAACTCAGCTTTCGGATATACTGCCAAGGCGATTGCCAGGGCGATTGTCACAACTAAAAAAACTCCACAATAGGCGGAAAACGTTTTCTTCATTACTCAGTCCTTTAATGCTCGCAAAAATATAAATGTATTGCGATTTTCAGCGTGGGATAATTTCTCTTGCCGCCTCGCCAAAATCATCAAAAAAAATGCTCAATTCTTTTCATTCCCAATTTTGCAATTATTAGCTTTGCGCATTGTGCCGTCGTGAACCGTAACGGCGGTGTTCTGGGTTTGTAAAAACTTGATATATAGAACTTATACGTATAATTTTTAATAACAAAAAAGATGGCAAAAGAGAAAAAATTCATCACCTGTGATGGAAACCAAGCCGCAGCTCACATAGCTTATATGTTCTCTGAGGTAGCGGCCATTTACCCCATCACACCATCTTCGCCAATGGCAGAAAACGTTGACGAATGGGCATCTCAAGGTCGGAAAAACATTTTCGGCGAGACAGTTTTAGTTCAGGAAATGCAATCGGAAGGCGGTGCCGCAGGTGCCGTTCACGGCTCATTGCAGGCAGGTGCGCTCACAACCACTTTCACCGCTTCGCAGGGCCTTCTGCTGATGATTCCGAATATGTACAAAATCGCCGGTGAGCTTATCCCGACAGTGTTCCACGTTTCGGCTCGTACACTTGCTTCGCACGCACTCTGCATCTTCGGCGACCATCAGGATGTGATGGCTTGCCGCCAGACAGGCTTTGCAATGTTGGCCGAGGGTTCGGTTCAGGAAGTTATGGATTTGGCTGGTGTTGCTCACCTTGCAACACTCAAGAGCCGCGTTCCGTTCCTGAATTTCTTCGACGGATTCCGCACTTCGCACGAGTATCAGAAAATTGAGGTTGTTGAACAGGACGACCTGAAACAACTTGTTGACTGGGATGCAGTTAAGGCTTTCCGCGAGCGCGCTTTGTCGCCTGAGCGTCCTGAGATGCGCGGTATGGCTGAGAACCCCGATGTGTTCTTCGCTCACCGTGAGTCTTGCAACCCGTACTACAACGCTGTTCCTGACATTGTTGCCGATTATATGGACAAAGTGAGCGCCATCACTGGCCGCAAGCATCGTCCGTTCGACTACTATGGTGCAAAAGACGCCACCAACGTAATTGTTGCAATGGGCTCTGTTACCGAATGTATCAAAGAGGTTGTCGATAAGAAAGTTGCAGCAGGCGAGAAGGTTGGTATGATTGCCGTTCACCTTTATCGTCCGTTCTCGCTCAAATACTTGAAAGAGGCCATTCCGGCATCTTGCAAGCGCATCTGCGTTCTCGACCGTACAAAAGAGCCGGGTGCAAACAGCGAGCCGTTGTTCTTGGATGTTGTTGACGCACTCACCGAGCTTGGCCTGATTAGCAAAATCGAAGTTGTTGGCGGCCGCTACGGTTTGGGTTCGAACGACACAACTCCTGCACAAATCATCGCCGTTTACGACAACTTGGCAATGAACACTCCGAAAAACCACTTCACTCTCGGCATTACCGACGATGTTACATTCACATCGCTGCCTGTTGGCGAAGAGGTTTCGGTTGCTCCTGCAGGTCAGTTCCAAGCTAAATTCTACGGTTTGGGCGCCGATGGTACCGTTGGTGCAAACAAAAACTCAGTTAAGATTATCGGTGAAACCACCAATAAATATTGCCAGGCATACTTCTCTTACGACTCGAAGAAATCGGGCGGCTTCACCTGCTCGCACCTTCGTTTCGGCGACGAGCCAATTCGCTCGACCTACCTGGTTACCACACCGAACTTTGTGGCTTGCCATCAGCAGGCTTACCTGAATATGTACGATGTTACCCGCGGTCTGCAAAAGGGCGGTACCTTCCTTCTGAACACAATCTGGGAAGGCGACGAACTGATTGCCAACATTCCTAACAAGGTGAAGGCTTATTTCGCCAAAAACGACATCACGGTTTACTACATCAACGCAACCAAAATTGCGCAGGAAATCGGTCTTGGCAACCGCACCAACACTATTCTTCAGTCGGCATTCTTCCGCATCACAGGTGTGATTGCAGTTGACAAGGCTGTTGAGGAAATGAAGCACTTCATTGTTAAATCGTACGGCAAGAAGGGCGAGGACGTTGTCAACAAGAACTATGCGGCTGTTGACCGCGGCGGCGAGTACAAACAACTCACCGTTGACAAGGCTTGGGCTAATCTGAAAGACCAACCGAAGGTTTACACCGATGGCGACGACTTCATCAACAATGTTGTACGTCCAATCAACGCTCAGGACGGCGATTTGCTTCCTGTTTCTTCGTTCAAGGGTATCGAAGACGGTACTTGGGCAGCAGGCACAGCCAAATTCGAGAAACGCGGCGTGGGTGCTTTCGTACCTGTTTGGAATTCAGAGAACTGTATCCAATGTAACAAGTGCGCATATGTCTGCCCGCACGCTTGCATCCGTCCTTTTGTAATGACAGAGGACGAGAAGGCAGGCTTCGGCGGTGCTACCATCCCGGCACTTGGTCCTTCGTTCAAGGGTATGTACTTTACAATGCAGGTTGGTGTTAAAGACTGTCTGGCTTGCGGTAACTGCGCCGACGTCTGCCCGGGCAACCCGAAGAAGGGTGGTCCTGCACTCAAAATGGTGGCTTACGACGACACATCGGCTGAAGCCGCAAAAGAGGCTGCAAACTGGAACTACTGCGTCGAGAAGGTTTCGTCGAAACAAGACCTTGTCGATATCACAGCCAATGTGAAGAACTCGCAGTTCGCAACTCCGCTGTTCGAATTCTCGGGCGCTTGCGCAGGTTGCGGCGAGACTCCATACGTG
>JAFYYJ010000089.1 GCA_017557605.1 Salinivirgaceae bacterium | reverse complement strand
GGGGTGCTGGTCGAAATAGTAGAGATAAACGGCCGATTTACCGGTTCTTGACTGCAACCGTGCCCACGACCAGGTCTGCCAGCCGAAAGCGGCGTCGCGCATAAGGTCGCGTGCGGTTTTCATAACCTTGCCGTCGGTGAGAGGATAAGCCTCGAGCAGAGCGTCGGCAAACTTGCCATAGCGCTGTTTAACGTTTGGTACGTGCGTTTCGGGCGTGTTTCCGCCAAACGAGAAACTTGCGCCCTCGTCGCTATTGTATCCGATGAGCACTGGCACGTCGTTGTAGCGGCCTTGCTCGTAGAGTTCGAACTGGTCGCCCGGAATCACATATCCGTCAACAATCGGCCACGCGCCGCCACCGTTCATTCCGAATTTCAAAAACTCTTTGGCGTCGATGGCACGCAGGTCGGCAATCGATTTTGCACCAAGCTGTTCGGCAATCTTCAGGCAGTCGTCGTTGGCTTGAGCCAGAGTTTTCATATTCTCGCCCGGATAGGTTGTCGGACGGGTAGGACCGAACGAGCCGCCGCTCTGCGATATGGCACCGCTGAACAGTCCTTTGGCCAACGGCGATGCGCACAGCATACTAACCGATATTCCGCCAGCCGACTCGCCAAAGATGGTAACCTTTGTGGGGTCGCCGCCAAAAGCCGCAATGTTGTCCTGAATCCATTTCAGGCCGGCGATTTGGTCGAGCAGACCGTAGTTGCCCGACACGTTGTTCGGGTCTTCTGCCGAAAGTTCGGGGTGCGAGAAGAATCCTATTTGCCCCACGCGGTAGGCTATGCTGACAAACACCACGCCTTTGCTTGCAAGGTCGGCACCGTCGTAGGTTGGTTCCGATGTTGAGCCGAACGAGAATCCGCCACCGTAAATCCACACTAAAACAGGCAGTTTATCGTTTGCCGATTTGGCCGGTGTCCAGACGTTTAGATAGAGACAATCCTCACTCACGCCATAAGGCGATTGTCCGCCCTGCATTGGTATGGCGGCGTATTGCGTTGCCGGGCGGATGCTGTCCCACGGCACAACGGGCTGCGGCGCTTTCCACCTCAAATCGCCAATCGGCGGCGCGGCAAACGGAATGCCTTTGAAGATGGTCATACTGTCGGTTACAATGCCTTGAATCTTGCCGCCCGTAACGGCGACAACGCCCGGCTGTTGTGTGCTGCAGGCTCCCAAAGTCAATGCGGCGCACACTAAAAGTAAATGGTGTTTTTTCATTTCAGATATTGTTTCAAATAGATTCCGAAAAGTAGGGAAAAAAGGGGAAAGAGGGAAGGAAAATTTTAAAAGGGGAAAAGGCATAAGGCAAAAGGCAAAAGGTATAAGAGGTTTGGTTTTGCATCTTGCGAGTGCAGAAATTGATTGAATTTACACTTTATAGGTGCAAAATTTGGTAAAAATTGCACTTCATAGGTGCAAAATCTTATTGCGAAAAAAATCGTTGCGAAATTTTTCGCAATAAATAACATTTTGGTTTATAATTCTTTATTTATAATCCATTTTGCAAAAAACGGGTCTTCGATTTCATATTTATCAACATAAATAATGTATCCGTCGCGCATAAGCCGTTTGATTGCGCTGAATGATGTGCTTGTCGGCTTTTCTCTGTTTTGAAGTGGGTTTTGGGACAATGCAATTTGTCGCAATATTTCTCGGTTTGTGTGGTTCATACTAATCCAAAGTCGCTCAAAATCAAGGTCGTGCATATTTGTGAGTTGTTCTATCGCCAATTCGACAACATTGTCCGTAATTTTCTGATAATTCATCAGTTCCCATACTTGTGATGAAAGTTGTTGTGTGTAGTATGGGTGGCATTGTGTAATATCCAGAATTTTGTTCGTAATGCAATCCTGTTCATTATCATTGCATTTGGGCAACCTTTTTTTAATGTATTCGGCAAAATCGGCATAAGGAATTTTTTGCAAGCGCATAATTTGTCCGAAATGATAAAAAGGAGATTTCTTCTTCTCAAAAATATCTTCCATCATCGACTCTTGGCTGCCTAAAAGAATGTAATTCAGACCTTTCTGTTGTTGAATTAAAGCCCGCAACTGTTTGTCGAAACCTTTTTGAATCTTTGTAACTTCTTGAAATTCATCTAATATTACTATAAGGCGATTCTTCTCTGTTGATACTTTTTCCAATGTGGCGATGGCGTCTTCTAACAGAATGGTGGAACCGCCGCCCGATTGGAATGACACATCTAATGCCCCCGTTACGGCATTGGTTGAGATTGTTGGCACAATTCTGAAATGTGACAATTGGTGCTTGATTTTTTCGTAGGGATACAATTTGAATACCGATTTCAAGATTTGTGCGGCAAACTCGGTCACACTCAAAACATATTGTAAATCAATTCTGATGTATGGCCGTCCGATTTCTGTCACAACTTTTTGAACCAAACTGCTCTTTCCAAAACGGCGTGGACCGATAATAACAATATGATTCTCGCTGTCGAGTTTTTGTTTCAGAACTTCCGATTCTGATTTTCTGTCGGTGAAAAAATCATCTTCTACTATTGTGCCAAATTTAAACGGATTCATATTCTGTGTTTTATAATTGCGAAAATTTTCGTTGCGAAATTTTTCGCAATATATAAAAAATATCAAATTCAACGTGTATGTCTCAAAATGCGATTAATTATGAGCATAAATTCTTACCCCGATTTAATTGGCTATCGGTATAGTTACTTTACTCTTTAAACCTATAACTTTACCCTTTACTTTCCACTCATCGCCTTCGTAATCTCCTCACAACCAAGCGCAAAGCGGATGAATGTAGGAATATTGCGGGTGCAGCATTCGTTTTCGCCCCAGAGGAACGGATAATCGTCTTTGTGTTCAAAGAAATCGGGCTTGAAAATCATTAGTCCTGGTGCGATGCCGCCTGCCACGGCGTTGTAGAACGCGCGGTGGCTGCCGTAGGCCACTTTCTTGTGGTTGACGCCCTGTCCAGTTACGAACGAGACATTAGAGTAGGGGTGCCGCCCGAACATAAAGTGCATACCGTTCAGAACAAGTTCAGGGTCAATCATTTCGGGGAAGTATTTCCAAACCAGATAGTTGTTGTAGGCCCAGTTCATTGCAATTTCGGTGCCGCCCCATCCACGACCAGTGATTGGCACGCCGTAAGGAGTCTGTTCAGCCGCCGTTTTCACTTGCTCAACAAACGCGGGGATTGCCGCTTTCACAGCCGCCTTGAATTCGTCGTCCATATATGGGTAAACCTCAAGAGCGCGAGCAACAGTGCCGCCATTTCCAAACAGTGCGCGGTCGGTGCCGGCCGGCTTTTGACTCAATTGTTTTAGCAGCAGTGGGCGGAAAAAGTCAAGATATTTTTTGTCGCCAGTGGTGCGCCAAAGTTCGATGGCCGGCATAATGCGAAGGTCACCCTGATAGTCCCAATTGCGGCTCCTTCGGTTGGCCGGATGGTCGGGCGCGGCTGTTTCGAAATACTTGTCCCACTGCGATTTGGCATTTTTCAAAGCGCGTTCGGCAACTTCGGGATTGAAATCCTTCAGCACGCGGGCTGCAGCGGCCAAAGCAGCAATGTCGGGCATTGTGTTCGACGGCGAGAAGTTGCCCGTAAAGGCTATTCTATCGTCACGGGTGCCCGAATAGTTGCCGCGTACCTCGTACGGCTTCAGCGACGGGTCGTAGAGCTTGCCGTCGGTTTGGGTAGAGCCGTCGCCAATGTGAGCGTACTGCCACATTGTTGGCTGCACAATTCCCTGCGCCACAAAGCCGATGTTCTCAACCTGTGCAATAATGTTCAGCACGCCGTGCTCAACTTGCTGAATAACGTCAGGCACGCCGTCGGGACGGTGAAGGCCCACAAACTGTGTCTTTTGGTCGATGTAGGTTTGGTCGTGCTTGAGGCCGAATAGTTCCCAAACATTTGCAAACTGCATTGTCAGCCCCGTCACCGTTCCGCCCTGAATGTCGAAATCGCCAGCGTCGTACCAACCGCCCACGGCAAGATTCGGAATCCGCTCATACGATTTATATTTTGTATTTGTCACAGGACCTTGCGTGTAGCCG